>JAHHHL010000010.1 GCA_019359375.1 Lyngbya sp. HA4199-MV5 | reverse complement strand
CTACTTTGACTTGTCCATTTTTAGTGTGCAATAACGTCTGTGCTCATCCGCTAGCAAGGTCTTTGGCTCGTTACTAATTCGTCTGTGTCGCTGTCGCGACTCGACGATATGCTTGACATCTAATAGCCATCAGTTCAAACAGCTTTTCCAGTAATACCATTCGGCGATCGCGCAGACCCAGTTTGTTACCTGCCCTGATTGACGGGTTTTTCAACACAACAGCGGCTCGCATCAACCAACGGTCTGAGCAAGCCACTCAAGACCTGATCCGGCGCAATACGATTGTTGTCGTTCCCGCAGATACCGAAGTTTCTGTGGTCATTAACAGCTTTTTCCGCATCAATCGCTAATTCGGTAGAACAATGGAGGTTTTTCATCATGAGACGAGCGTTTGCCCGCATCGTCCTTAGTGTTACTCTAAACGGTACTTGATATGTTACTGCGTGACCCGAATATCATTGAGCATTGAGCAATACAACCAGAGATTTGGATCAAGCAGATGCCAATCTTTAAGCGTTAAGGATAAAATTGTGAGGTCTAATCTTTCGTAAGAATTTATGCTTAACCTGGACTACACCAATCTCGTTCAAATTACTCAACCTTACAAAGTTCCAGGTCGTGAGGAGTCTAGCGCTTTTTTGAGTTGGTTCTTAGTCAACATTTATAGGCTTGAGACTATTGAAGTTCAGAATATAGTTTGTGATGGAAGAGGAGACAAGGGAATTGATGGAATCTATGTTAATGAAAACGAAGAAAGCATAGATATTTTTCAAGCCAAAACTGTACAAAATTCTAACAAAACTTTAGGTGATACACAACTCAAAGAATTTGTAGGAAGTCTACAACAGCTAGAAACTGCTGAAGGCTTAGACTCGATGATTGCAACAACAGGCAACACTCAACTCAAAAATCTGCTTACAGAATATAGAGATCTTTTTATATCTTCAAAATATTCAATTCGTGGCATTTTTGTAACTAATGCTGAAAAGGATTCAAATGCTGAAAGCTTCTTACAGGCAACATCACTCACAATCAAATTAGAAGTGTGGGATAAATCCCTAATTTCACAAATGTATGTGCCTAGCGAAAAGGCAATCCCTGCAACTTCAGAGATTTCGTTTGATGTTTTTGGTTTCGATTATGTTGAATACAACGTTGGGAATACAGCAAAAGTGGTCATTGCACCCATCTCTGCTACCGATCTTGTCCAAATGGATGGCATAGAGAATCAGCAGCTATTTGATCTAAATCTAAGAAAAGATCTAAAAAAATCTAAAGTTAATAAGGACATAGCAAAAAGTATCTCTAATCCTTTGGAACACAGCAATTTTTTGCTTTATCACAATGGAATCACAATTATTTGTGAGAAGTTAGATACATCAGAAGAGGACAAAATCAAGATTCAAGGTTATTCGGTAGTTAATGGTTGTCAAACAGTATCGAGTCTCTACAAGAGTAGAAATCAAGTTACCAAAGATTTAAGGATATTAACCCGTATAATTCGAGTAGACGAAAGCCAGTCTAGCCTAATATCAAAGATTACATATAACAGCAATAACCAGAACGGTATTAAAGCACGAGACTTTAGATCTAACACACAAACTCAAGTTAGATTGCAGCAAGAGATCGAGCAAAATTATTCAGATTATTTCTACGAAATTAAGCGCGGAGATGAGCCAGGTCAACGTACTGTAATAGAAAATACTCTTGCTGGTCAAATTTTACTTGCTTTTGATCTGAAGCGTCCTTCGGCTGTTCAGAGATATAGTAAGATTTTCGATGACTCACACCAGGAAATTTTTGCCCGTCCAGAGGTTACTGGTGGCAGAATTGTAGTCCTGTTTGATTTATATAAGGAAATAGAAAAAGATTTGCCACAAGTTAGACCTGAGTTGTTTGCTGGATATCAGATCACTAAATTTTTCCTTCTATATCTTCTCTCAGAGGTTTTCTCGGATGATGAAATAGGAAAAGCTTTTTGTAGAAAACCAGAAGATTTTTACAAGGATTCTCTTCAGAAAGATCGTCTGCTTCGTTGTGTTCATACAATTTTAGGCGACTTGATTATTGATCTAAATGCGGAGTTTGAAGAAGAGGGAGGAGAAAATTTTGACTTTAAGGCAGCTTTCAAGGCTCCCAATGCATTGCGGAATTTAGCTAATAGGGTAGTTGCGTCTCATAAAAAACTGATTGCACGCGGACGTACTGAATCGTTTTCTCAATTATGGAACAATCAATCAACATAGCTTTTGCTGTTGATGCAATTTCTCTAACAGAAAAATGCCTGAAATAAGGTCATTAGTGAAGTCTTAATTACGACAGCTATAGGGCGTTGTGTCTGGCTTGATTGGATCGACAATACTGGTCCAGGCTCGACGCGCAAAGTTGCGATAATTAATCGAGTCACCGACCGGACTGGAAAAGACCAAAGCAGTTGGTTCAGGCTTTTCCGGTCGTATCGTTAGCAGCAAGCTTTGAGCACTCTGAGAAATCGCGATCGCCCTGGTTCGATTATTCTTGCTGCCCTCACTCTGGACACGCCGATTTCCAATTTGCACGAACGACTTTGTAAAGCGCACAGTGCCACAATCAGGGGAAATATCGCTCCACGTCAAAGCCACCGCTTCGGAGGGTCTACAGCCCACTTTAAAGAGAAATTCGACAAAAGGAGCATAGTGTCGATAGCTCATGCCAGGTCGATTATCGTTCCGAAACGCCTGAATCACCCGATGCATCTCCTCCTCGCTAAAGGCATCAGGCTTTGGATCAGTCATGTAATTTGGCTTTGGCATTGCCTGCGCCATGCCATCAAAGGGATTGCTCTTGACCAATCCGTGCTTGAGTCCCCACTTTGCTGCTGCATTCAAATACGTGAGCGCGTCACGGGTGCGATCCGTGGTGGTAATTTCGGTCAGCTTCTGCTTAATCGCGATCGCATCCTCTAAAGGGCGATCGCCTAGCTTCTCAAACAAGCGGGTGAAGTTTTCGTATTTCTCCTGGGTCTTGGCTTTTAGTTCTGATTTCTTGCTGGTGTAGAAACGTTGCCAAAGCTCCTGAATGCTCAAGCTAGGGCGAATAGTTTGGACAACTGTTAACTGAGGAGGAGCCTTGCCTGTGTATTTTTCCAGAGTGTAGTCAAATCGCTCCTTCAGAATATCGTCCTCGATCACCCTTGCCTTTGACTCCGCAAATTTACGATTAATATCGGTGTCAGGAAGTCCCAGATAGATGTACTTCTGCTTGCCCTCAAACAAATGCCTGGGCAGCCGTAATCGGATAGTATCTCTGAATGATTCAATTCCTACTTTCCCTTTAGGATTTTTTTGACGTTTTTGCATGACTATCTCTCAGGTAGTGTGCAAGTCACAGATTGACTATCTTCATAGTAGTGCGCGAGTTGATAGTCAAATGATAGTCAAAATCTGTCAAAAATAGTCAAAATTACCCCAACCCACCCCAAATTTTCAGTACAAACAATTCCCTTCCGGGGTGCAGAACTTCAAGAAAAAACCTCTAGAACCCATATTCGTAGAGGTTTTAGAGGTCTTTGCTTCGTATGGGCGATACTGGATTCGAACCAGTGACCCCTTCCGTGTGAAGGAAGTGCGCTACCACTGTGCTAATCGCCCTGAATGACAAAAACTGAATTACAGCCTTTATCAACTTTAACTAGACAGACGAAGATTCTAGCAGATTCCGTCCAGCTTTTGGCAGTATCAGAGTCATACCGCTTCTTTCATCACCGTGCTCTCATTCCTGGCTCAGCCCTGTTCCATCTGGCATTGTTGTGTTGTAGAGCTTGGCTCCGTCCAGTTCAAGCCCCTGAAACTCAGCCCAGCGCAGGTCAGCATCGCGCAAATCAGCGTCCCACAGTTCGGCTCTCCATAATTCGGCTCCCCGCAAGTTTGCTTTCTGCAAATTTGTTTCTCGCAGATTCGCTCCCGACAGATCGGCATCGCGCAAATTCGCCTCTTGCAGATTTGCAGTTCGGAGGTTTGCTCCACGCAGATTTGCCTTCTGGAGATTTGCCCCACACAAATTTGCCTCTGACAGGTCAGCCTCTTGCAGATTTGCCTCTTGTAGGTTCGCCCTCTTAAGGTTGGCTTCTTGTAAATCAGCTTTGGGCAGGTCGATTCTGGCTAAATTTGCACCTGGCGCATCTAGCCCTCGTAACGAAACGCTGTCTTTGTGAAGGTCTTGAAGGGCAATGCGGCGAGCGTGACTGGTCGAGACATTGGCTGCTGCTGCACTGTCGATGACACGCCATGCTTCATAGTGCTTTTGCGCTCTACGATCGGGAGCTTCTTTGAGATAGAGAATAACAGCAACAACAACTGCGATGGATTGTGCCTGGGCAAAAATGGCTTTGATGGTTTCGCGAGAAATCAGATTTTGCAGAGAATAGACTTTGATATCATCCTCAGCCCACAGCGCCAACGGAGTCAGGACAACAACAGCTACCACGATCGCCAACCAGGTGGGAATAGATTGGACAGCTTGTTCCAGTTGGCGGATTAACTGCAAGGGTTTTTCTTTCATCTGCCTGTTGCGTTCAGTCATCCCTTATCTTAAGAGTGATCAATCTTAAACGTGATCAACTACAGCGTTTTCCAATTTGCTGAGGTACACCTTACTCCCCTGGCTCCTTGACTCCCTGCATGGATCTGCACTTCACTTGATTGAAAATTGCTGTACCTTGAAAGTAATCAACAAATGTATCCATTTATCGATCAATCTTTTAAGCTCAAGAAGTTGGCAAAGGCGGGATGAACTCGAAACTTCTCAATGTTCTCCAGGTTCACAGTGGGTAGCTCGTAATGTCCGAGATACGTTCCTTTACTGGCTGCGTCGTTCGCTGCTTTTGGTATCCACGCTTTCAGAAAGCCAATTTGCCAGAGCACCTTCTTTAGCTCCAGGTAATCCATCTCACAGACCCACTCTGCGGCGCGATCGACATGTACCTCACCACACACGGCTGACAGTAGAAAATAGTCCAGATCCTCCTTTTCAAAACAGCTATTTCTTCCTCTAAATACTTCAAAGACATCTAGTAGATTAGGATATTGAAATCTGTATTCCGACGCTAAATCTTTTGTTTTTTGCTCAGAATAGGTTTCCTCAGCCGCCATAATAGCAAATTCGTCTATTTTCTTGCCACCGGCATAATACTCTCCGCATAGCTTACAAAATTGGAGCAACTCTCTAGGCCGTAATTGGGTTCTACTGATAATATAATCAGCAGAATCCTCAAATTTGGAGTCTAGCTGAGACGTAAAAACTGATTTCCAGCGATTTGATGTATCGAGTTTTGAAGTTTCTGGGAACGAATGAGCGATTCTTAAACCGATGAGTTCGAGTAATTCGTTCTTGCCCCAACGAATGACTTCAACATCCTCTCGGATCTTCTGGGCATCGTCATAGATTTGAGGAATATTATCAAAGAGTTCCTGCCGAATGGAAACGTACACTCGCAGATGAGGGCTAATCAGGTTAATTTTTTGGGTGGCTTGAAACAAGCCAGCAATAAAATATTTAGCGTCTTCAGAATCATCCCAACCCTTATCAAGCTCATCAATTAAAACTTTCATTCGTGATTTTTCTAAGACCTTCTTTAAGCTGGGGGTGAGGTTTTTAATTTCCTCTAAGCTATAAAGCGCTTGCAGGTTTCTTGCTTTTACAATGCTTTCGTGAGCATCAAGCTTTACGGTTTCTAGTTTTTTTAAGTAGCTGACTAGAACACCGATCGGACTCAAGCCCTTCATGCTAGAGTCAGCATTGACATAGTTATAAATATCGCGTTGAGCGCCTAGCAACAGACCACGTTTGTTCTCAACAATTTTGTTAAAAATAAGGTTATACAGAAGATACTGCCATGCAACTGAATAGGAACTCTGTTTTCCCCAAGAGCCTTCATTTTCACGCTTCAAATATTGCGACAGTAACTCGTAAGAGTATTCCTCTGGGGAAAGTTCCAAAACTAAATGCCCTTTCTTGGCTTCCGTCGAGGCAATGTATTTAAAAATTGCACTTTTGCCAGTGCCTCGATTGCCAACCAGGATCGTCTTTTTACTATTTAAGAACTTTTGATAGGTCGAATTCTGATAGAAATATTCCGATAAGCCGACGGTAATGTCTCTTTCTGCGGAATCTGAACCAAGATTTAGCTTTTGAAGATCTACTAGCATCGTTGATTCAGGATGGTTAGTTTGTAGCTAAGTCGCTTAATTTTCACATAGAAAGAATTATGTGTCCAGTCGGAGGCTGAGTGCTCTAGCTGGTTGACTGACAAATCTTTGAGCGAGTACTTGAACTCGCCCTGCACTCAAGTGCGGGCTGATGCAGGAAGTCCTCTAAAGAGGACTAGGAGAGCCTTACAACCCGTTTTAACGGGTTTCGTACCATTAGCCCGGATTTGAATCACGGGCGGGTGAGCAACGAAGCGACCAGCCTTTCAAGACTTTTGTCAGTCAATAAGGTACTCTAGTCTTCTTGAGGGCACTCGCTCCACAGGTTGGTGGTTTGGCGGAGGCTGAGAAAATCACCGTTACCCAAAATGAGATGGTCGAGTAGAGGAATGCCTAAAAACTCTGCACCTGCGAGTAACTGGCGAGTGAGCGTTAGATCTTCGCTACTGGGTTCCACATTGCCAGAGGGATGATTGTGTGCCACGATGAGGCGCGTTGCGCCTTGCTTGAGAACAGCGCGAAAGATATCACGAGGATGGGCGAGGGTTTCAGTGGCGGTGCCGATCGTAATGACCTGTGTTCCTAACAAGCGATGTTTGACATCCAGCATGAGAATGGCAAAGCGTTCTTGTGGTTGCCACATGAGATCCTGGCTGAGAGCCGCTGCCGCAATGGATGGATCGTCCACGATCGTGTGTTCGGGTGGGCGTGATTGAAAGACGCGTTTGCCCAGTTCGATCGCAGCCAGAATCGTCGCAGCCTTGGCTTCACCAACGCCAGAGATGGCGATTAATTCTGGAATGCTGACCTCTCGCAAGGCGGAAAGTGGATCATGCTGGTGCTTGCCCACATGTTGCAGAATGTATTGCCCTAAACCAACCGCAGAGAGTTTTCCGGGTCCCTGTCCGGTACTTAAAAGAATGGCGAGTAGTTCAGCCGTTGCTAGGTGCTTTGATCCGTGGGCGATCAGGCGTTCCCGTGGGCGTTCAGTTGCGGGCATATCAGCAACTTTAAGGCAGTAGGTCATGCACCAAAAGATTTTGAATGAAGAATATCTTTTAGTTATGCCCAAACGTTAAAGAGGAACTGACAGCAGGTTTTGTACAGCTTTTCTAAACGAAAGACGCACTTGTTGGGAGAGTGTAGGGGAGGTGGTTCACCAATGTAAAACTGGCTAAGGGAGGAAGTAGTGTGCGGTAAGACGACAAAAAATCGCCTCAGAGGATACCTTCTGAGGCGATCGCTAAGTTGTTGCTTTGATGACTAAAAGGAGCGCACTAAGCTTCGTAGGTGGGTGTGCCGCTGAATTTTAGCTTGGCGGGTTCAGGGTTGCTGCCAATATTGCGAGCAACGCTATTCACCTGAGGGCGACCAGGATTGACCTTCTCTGGGAACACGCCGTCTTTGGGATGGAGATACTCAACGTCTCCACTGGGATAGACGCGGTAGATTTTGTAGTCAGTGATTTTGAATTTTGCGCGCAACTGCTGACCACCTAGCGCGATGCATTGCTCTTTGCGAGCTAGATACAGCAGGTTTTCACCCTGACGCATCACCGCTGCACCACCAGTGGGCATTTCAAAGACTTGCTCTTTAGGGCTTGTCCATGTGATTGCATATTTTTCTTCAACAAGGGCTTTGGTCAGCAGTCCGCCCGTACTACCGCCGAATAAAGGTGCTTGTCCAGAAAGAGTTTCTGCCATTGGATTTCTCTCTCGATATTTGAGCAAATCCTATCACTGAGTCTGTCACCATCGATAAACTCTCATCGGATCTGTAACAGTTGTTAGCAATCGATCGGAAAAGGCAGGCGGCAAGAAAGGTTTTTAGTTGCTGGTTGTTAGTTGTTAGCAGGAGGCAGAGGGCAGGCGGCAGAAAGTCATACGACAAGAAGCACGATCGACTTATCGACTTTTGGCACGGGTGATCTTGCCTCTCCCAGTTTTGGCTTCAGACCGATTTTCATCTGGATGATTGCGGACGATCGGCACTGTGAAGTGAAATTGGCTGCCCCGGTCTTTACCCGCCGATTCTGCCCAGATGCACCCGCCCAACCCGGTGACGATTTGGCGACAGATGGCAAGACCAAGCCCTGTGCCGCTTGTAGTACGGCGTAAGGCTCCTTCTTCTTGATAGAAGCGATCGAACACTGTTTCCAACCGATTGGGTTCAATGCCGCGCCCCGTATCTGCCACGGTGACTTCTAGCATCTGTCCGCCGTTTTGGTTCGCCTGGATGACGACACGACCTTGTGGATCAGTGAACTTGCAGGCGTTGTCTAACAGTTTTGAGAGCACCTCTACCAGCCACTCGCCGTCAGTCTGTACCAGGGGAAGTTCAGATGATACTTGGGCAGTGATTTCGGGTAAATCGCCTTGACGCTGGCGGGTGCGAAGGCTGCTGAGGGCAAGATCGACGCATTCTTGCAGCGGTAAAGGTTCCAGATGCCACTGTACCCGACCGCTTTCGAGTTGCGACAGGGTGAGAAAGTCCTGCACCAGCTTTCGCATCCGTTCGGTGTCAGAAAGGGCCGATTGCAACATAATCTGCTGCAATTCTGGCGGCATGTCGGGTTCTGTAGAAAGGCTTTCCAGGCAAACCTGAATGGTAGACAGGGGCGTGCGGAGTTCGTGCCCGGTGATGGCAATGAGATTGCTGCGGGTAACGTCGAGTGCGGCAAGCTGTTGATTCAAGTCTTCGAGGTGCGCGTAAGCTTCGGCTTGAATGAGGGCAACCCCAATTTGAGTGGCGATCGCATCAATCAGTCCAAGTTCAGCTTCAGTCCATTCGTGCAGGGTGCCACCACAGGTATGCAGCTCTACCATGCCGAGCAGGCGGCTTTGATGCATGACGGGCACCATCAGCCAGGTGGCGATCGTCCAGCGTTGCGCCAATGATTCGGGCTGAACTTTCACGGATGATGGGGCGATCGATGTTCGAGGCGGCACGACCGTCCGCCCATCTTCCAGCAACCAGGGATCTGCCTGGGCATCCTCAAGATAAACCCGCTCCTGGTGTTCTACCACCGCTTGAAACAGGGGGTTATCGCGCAAAACCCACGGTTTTCCCACTAACGAATCGACAGCAGCACCGAGATATTCATGGTCAATGGTGACGGATTGGTCGGTTTCTTTGCAGCGATAAATGAGACAACGGCAGCCCCGAACAGCCTGTCCCAGTTCTTGCACAGCCACCGCAAAGATTTCTTCAGGATCGAGCGATCGTCGAATAGCGGCAGTAATAGAATTCACCAGGCGCTCTTTGCGTTCTTTGGCGGCGATCGAGCGATAGGCTTTGAGCAGTTTGTACTGTCCTGCTTGCAGATACGTCACCAACCGTTCCGCAAACGGTTCGGGATCTGCATTATTCGCGCCAATGCGTCGTGCCACCTGAAGTTGTGCTTTTGCCTGAGCAATCTTGGTTGCCAGCTCTGGACGGTATTCTACAATCCGGTTGAGCAGCAACTCTGCGGCAAGACAAACGGTTTTGCGATCGAACGTCCAGATGCCTTCAAAGCGTCTTGCCTGATCGGTCGCTAGCTGCATGGTCGAATCAGACGAGGAGACTGGAACCTGCTTTTCCCTGCAAATCAGACAGGCAGCATAGCGAGCGCCTACAATCACCAGATGCCATTCTTGAGCGAGTGCATCCGTTGGCGCAAAGGCGATCGTTTCATATTGCTCAGACCGATCGGCAAAATCTGTCTCCGGTGCAGCCAGGACATACACCTGATCGGCGCGTTCCGAAATGCGTAGGTAGCGATGGGCTTCCTGTCGGTAAAACCGTTCGCGCTGAAAACTCGCAATCACCAACGAGCTACCGACTCCCGCAAGCACCTGATCTTCCATCGCATGCGATAGAGCGGTCAAGGATGACTTGAAGTAAAGCTGGGTTCTGAGTTCAGGCAGGTTTTGCAGCAGATCTTCCAGGATGGAAGTGGAGTTGCTCATCGAGGTTGGCTCTACTCGTTGATGCGAGGCAGACCTCAAAAACTAAGGAACGCGAATTTAATCAGGTGCAATTCTTTCCGTAGGGACGTTCCATGGAACGTCCCTACTACGGAAGGGAAATGGTTCAGATTAATTAGTCCACGATCCTAAGAGGTCTTGGTGATGGCACATTGCTTCCTCGTCATCGGGGTGCTTCAACGTGCCCCTGATCCGGTTTGAACGGGATACATTCCCATCATACGGGCATTAAACTCACTATATCGTCTCAGCTTTAGATATCGTCTCAGCTTTAGCAAAGAAGCGATCGCTCTTTTTTGATCCACTCGTCTTAAGGTAGTTGTAATCCTGGCAGATAGTGATCAGATTCGGGAGTCGAGGTCGTATCAGGCAAAGGCATTGAAGCAAAGGCATTGAAGCAAAGGCATCGAATGAAAGGGCTAAGAGAGGACAAGCGAGTGCAGCATGCAGTTGATCTCTTGATTTTATCAAACGGACCTGGAGAGCTAGCTACCTGGGTTAAGCCTGTCGTGCAGGCATTACGAGAGCAGTGTGGCAACGATCGCGCACAGGTGAGGATTTCGGTGGTGCTGTCACCCGACTCAAACGCCAGCGGGCAAGAAGCCGCGATCGCCCGTCGCTACCCAGAAGTCGATCGCGTGCAGGGTGCCGAACACTTTTTCCCCTTTCTCCTGTGGGGCAAAACAGCCGATCAGTGGGACTGGCGATCGCAAGGAGTCGTCATCTTTCTTGGTGGCGACCAGTTTTTTCCAGTCGTTATTGGTAAACGGTTAGGCTACCGCACGGTCATCTACGCTGAATGGGAAGCTCGCTGGCACCGCTGGATCGATCGCTTCGGCGTGATGAGCGACAGCATCATGGCGCGTGTTCCCCAGGAGTACCGTCACAAATTCACCGTCGTGGGTGACTTGATGATAGAGGCAGGGAGAGGGAGAGAGGGGGGAGCAGGGGAGGCAGGGGAAGTAAGGGAGGACACGGAGACACGGGGACGCGGAGACACGGAGATAAAAGCACCCCACACCCCACACCCTTACCCCTTACCCCTTACCCCTTCCCACACCCCACACCCCACACCCCACACCCCACACCCCACACCCTCCCCGCTCATCGGACTCCTCCCCGGCTCTAAGGCAACCAAGCTCTCTCTCGGTGTGCCGCTGTGTCTCACGATCGCGGAGCAAGTATACGCCGCCAACTCATCCGTTCGCTTCGTGATTCCAGTTGCGCCCAGTCTGGATCTCACGACACTTGCTGCGTTTGCTGACCCAGCACAAAATCCTGCGATCGGGCAGCTTGGTTGGACTGATGCCACGCTTACAGTGCCAGAAGCTCTCAATGAGAAACCCTTTCTCAAAACCCGTTCTGGGCTTCAGGTCGAACTCTGGACTGCCTTTCCCGCGTATGAGCTTCTGACGCAGTGCAGCCTTTGTCTAACCACAGTTGGCGCGAACACGGCTGAATTAGGCGCGCTGGCAGTCCCCATGCTTGTGCTGATACCCCTTCAGCAGATCGACCAGATTCGCACCTGGGATGGCATTCCAGGGTTATTGGCAAACCTGCCGATCGTGGGTGGGCGTGTGGCAACGCTCATGACTCGCCTCGCGTTACAACGACTGGGGCGGTTAGCATGGCCTAACATGTGGGCAAAGAAGGAAATTGTGCCGGAACTGGCTGGCGACCTGCAACCAGAAGACATTACAGCACGAGTCCTGGACTTGCTCAATCACCCCGAAAAGCTGAAGCACATGCAAACTCAACTCCGGGAAGTGCGAGGAGAGGCAGGAGCCGCGACTAAGCTGGCAAAATTAGTGGATGAGGTTTTGGCAGAGTGATGGTGAGGGGCACGGGAAGTTGTTGGTTGTTAGTTGTTAGTTTTTAGAGGGAGGCAAAGGGGCAGGGAACAGAGGATTGCCGAAAGGTGACGCGAGACGGGTGATCGCAATCTTCTCACTCGATTACAGGTTAATCACTCCTACCGCTCTACGAATTGTTTGGCTTAGAGCACTTCAAGGGCGATCGCATACCCCCCTGGAGTATTAGCGGTGACTTCAAGGGTATAATCGCCCTCTTGTGGTAAGCGTCCCTGCCAGCTTTTCGTGCCGTTTGTGCCACCGCTCAGCCGTTGACCATTAGGCGCGATCGCGCTGATGCCAGCATTGCCCTGTAGCACTTTCACGTCCAGGGTTTGCCCCCGTTTTGCCTGTAGCAAATAGCGCTGAATTTGGTTCGGCAAAAGCTGCCCTGTCACTGTTGTGCCACTCTTACCAGGCGCAAACGTCACCCGCTGAATGGAGGCTTGTGACGAGCGGGCTAAGGGAGTAATGGCGATCTCCAGGGTGTAAGCGCCTGTACCAGAGACCTGAATGGTGTAGCGATCGTCCGCAGGCAGTTGTCCCGTCCAGCTATGAGTCTGGTACGACGCAGCATCGATAGCGTCCTGGTTCGATCGCAGGATATTCATCGAGGTTTCCGTCCCTTGCAGCGTGACCGTCATAATTTGCCCTTGCGAGGCTTGCAGCACATAGGGCTGCACCTCCGTGGGCTGTAGGTTCCCTCGCAGTACCGCTGTGCTTTTGCCACGGGCAAACTGAATCCGTTGTGGTGATCGACTGGTTTTAGCGGCAGTCGTTTCGGTTCCGGTGGAGTCAGAGGGCGCTTTGATTGCTAAATTTGAACCATTTGTGACAGGAGAATCAATAATCCGCGAAGCTTCCGACTGTGGCAGCTTGGCACCAGAGACCCACACGTCTCCCGTACTATCAGGCGCTTTCATCCACACTTGCCACACGATCGGCAGCGCTACTCCCAACCCTGCCAGTGCCGTAGCCGCAATGCCAGCACGCACACGCCCACCAATGCGCTCCCAACGTTTCCAGGGAGGAATCGCCCAGGAAGAAATCGCGTCATGAGCCGTGCCAGCCCGACGAGGCTCTCGTGCGTGGTCAGATGGTGACGATGTATAAGTGACGGCTGAGCGAACTGTTTCAGCAGGCTGGGGTGTGCGATCGGGTTGGGGTTGCAGAAAATTTACAATTGCGGGTTGACTGTTCGCCTCAGCTACCTGGGGAGATGGCGATCGCAACAGCGTACTTTCTAACGGTGCCGCCCCAAAGGACTGGAGATCTTGTAATACGTCGTTAGCGATTTGGTAGCGATCGCCCGGATAAACCGCCAGCATTCGCCGCAGCACCATCGACAGCTCATCACCAACCCGTGCATAGGGTTCCCAATTCCAGGTGAGAGTACGGCTGTCCAGAAGGGTTTGTGGCTCTCGTCCCGTCAGCAGCACTAGCGCCGTCGCTGCCAGCGCATACAGGTCACTATTGGGGTATACCTTCCCGGTTTGCAGTTGCTCAGGTGGCGCATAACCCACTTTCCCCACCCGTGTCGGCGTTGACATGAGTGGCCAGTGACTCGTGGCTTCTTTCACCGCACCAAAATCAATCAGAATCGGTAGACCACTTTCAGAAGCAGGCTGCGTGGGTTCTAGTTTCGTGGCTGGCTGCGTTTGCAGAATGACGTTTTCCGGCGAAATGTCACGGTGAATGATGCCCTGATTGTGGATCGAGGCAAGCACAGGCAACAGGTGGTTGAGAAAATGCAGAACTTCGGCTTCCGAGAAAGTCTGCCCTGTTTGCTTGCGATCGCTCAGCAACTGGCGATAGGTTTGCCCATCGACAAAATCTTGCACTAAAAAGAAGCGCTGCTCATCTTCAAAGGCAGCCCAAAACCGTGGAATCTGAGGATGCTGAATCTGGTAAAGGGTGCTGGCTTCGCGGTGAAACAGAATTTTTGACTTTTCAATCAGCGTCCCATCGTGATACGGAACAATAAATTCTTTGAGGACACAGGGTTCGTTGAAACGCTCCTGATCAAGCGCGAGATACGTGCGACCAAACCCGCCCTGACCGAGAACCTGCTGAATAAGGTACCGCTGGCGCAGCACCGTTCCTGAGGGAAGAGGGGGCACCATGTTTTGTTGCGTTGAGGGCTAAACCATAGTAGAGACAAATCTCTTACCAGCCCATTCTGACCTGTTCTGTCTCAGACATCCTACGGTGCTTCACCCCTCAGACAGACCAACCGACCTGCTTTTTTGGGATCTTGCTACTCCACTGCGTTGCCACTGATGGGCTACAGTATGCGGTGCATCAAGCCAAACAGCCGTACCTGGAGGAATCTGCAAAATTGCCGCTTGGCAAGCTTTTTGTGAACTTATTTAAACAAATTTCTTTGCGCTTTTCAGCTTGACTGCAACGGGAAGTTAAGCGAAACTGTCAAATATCTGAGTCACTGCTTCAGGCAGATTTTAACTTCTGTAACGTGCTACATACTTTTAAGAACTTGTGTCTCCTTGATGATTCAGGTTTGCTCTTAAAGTACTCCGATGACTAAAGCCGTTACTAAGTTCAACTGTTTAGACTTTGACTTGGGTTGAGCTTCATGAGTCGGAACCGTTTGCTCAATTCTCACCAAATTTATGGAAACGCTCGAATTTATTATTTACCCTGACGGTCGAGTGCAAGAAACGGTGACTGGCATTGTCGGCGCTTCCTGTGCTGAGGTGACGGCAGCGATCGAGGCTCAATTGGGTCAGGTTGTCAGTCAAGAGCAAACCTCTGAATATTTTGCCCAGGTGAATAGCCAGTCGCTGTCTGCAAGCAATCACGCTACGTTTAGCGAGTGGTAATTTTTCTGTCTAGTCTTTTCTTTATCCCTTAAAAATCACCATGTCACATTTCAGCCAAATTAAAACTCAGATTCGCAACCTTTCATCGTTAAAAGCCGCTTTGACTGACCTGGGACTCACCTGGAAGTCGGGTTCTGAGCCAATCCGGGGTTATCGTGGTGCCACTGAAACGGCTGAGATTGCGATCGAGCAAGACAACGGGTACGACATTGGCTTTCGGTGGAATGGCAGTGCCTATGAGCTGGTTGCTGATCTGCAATATTGGCGGCAAGAATTAACGGTCGATCGGTTTCTCAGTCGTATCACTCAGCGCTATGCTTACCACACCGTTCTGAACGAGACGACGCAGAAAGGCTTTCAAGTTACTGAACAGCAGCAGCAGCGCGATGGTTCCATTCGCCTCGTTTTGCAGCGCTGGAGTGCGTGATGGCTGATGCGGCTCCTAATTCCGCGAACTATATGGATCAATCAGCATCGAATCTGAGCCAAGATCCAACTCGATCAGGTCTGGAGCCTGAGCTAGGCGGCTTTCTGCGGGATGAACCAGAGCGATCCGGGTTAGAGCCTGAGCTGGGTGGCGTGCTGCGGCAAAAAGGTGTTTATGTAGACGAAATTACCTGCATCGGTTGCAAGCATTGCGCCCACGTTGCTCGTAATACGTTCTATATTGAGCCTGACTACGGACGATCGCGGGTTGTACGGCAGGATGGCGATTCGGAAGAGTTGCTTCAGGAGGCGATCGATACGTGTCCAGTGGACTGCATTCACTGGGTAGACTACACCGAGCTAAAGCGGTTGGAAGAAGAGCGCACGTATCAGGTCATCCCGCTAGTGGGCTTTCCAGTAGACACGGCTGTTGTCGCGAGCAATCGTCGTCGCCAAAAGCTTAAAGTTCGCAAGCCCAAGTCTCCCCCTAAGCCCTAGGGGCTGTCATCAATTGCGACTACATATCACTGACAGCAAGGGTTCCAGCCCCTAGCCTGGTGTGTTGGGACGGGCGCGATGATGCTGATACCGCAAGCTTTTAGAGCTAATTGATGACGCGCCCTAGAGGTCTCGCGGATACCAGTCAACGCTGAGAACAGAATTTCTCTAGAGCAGGATGATAGAACGATCGTCCTGCTTTTCCTGCGCCTAGTAATAACCTTCTAAAAAGGTTTTCACGCTGCCATCAGGGCTGAGCACGACACGGATTTTGGCATTCCGTCCACTGCTGGAGGCTGATACAAAGGGTTCTCCCGCAGACGGGATGCCTGTGCGGCTGACATAATCACCCGCTGCTTGCCCCAAAGGTACGGTGCGCTGAATAGTACCTTTTGCACCCACAAAGAGCGTGTATTCTAGCGTTTGCGTTAAGTCCTGAGGCGGGCTCCAGCGCTGCTGCAAGTACTGCCTTACCTCAGCCACCTGTGGAATCGTGTCGAAAGCCGTTTCGGTTGGCTCCGACTGACGGCTGCGATCGGCAGTAGCGGCACGCCCTTCCAAACTCGTAGATTGACTTGAAGGTGCGTTGGCAAGCTCTCGCTTCATCGCCAGTGGCGCTGGCATGGGTGGAGCCGATCGCGCGGTCGTTGAAGGACTACTCTTTTGAGGTGCCATCGCGATCTGATTGCCAGTCTGTTTCTGCGACGGGTTTGGAAGCGTCAGGGTGGGTTGGCTAGACGTTGCACCGCCTGTCTTCGCGCTACCAATCTTAGGGAGCGGTGTGATGGGGGACGGAGATGGAAACGCGGGTAAACCTGGACTGCCAGGAAGGGTAGAACCAAGCGGTGGAGGGGGTGGTAGTTTTTGATTGGAGGCGATCGGCGGCAGGGGAGTTTGCGTTGCGGTTGGGGGTTGACCCGCTAGTGGCTGCTCACCAGTCGCTTGATTTGCTGAGGGAGATGGTGACTGGCTATCGATCAGTTTGGCAACAGACGCAGACAGCCCAACGACAATCAGACCTGTTGCCGCCAGTTGTCCCCAGCGCACAAAAGCAGGCGATGCTTGCCGCGATTGAGTCAGTGGCAGCACGAGCAGATCCGCCGCATAATCATCCAACGCATTGGCAAGGTCAAACAGTTGCAGGGCGTTTAAAGAAATCACGTTGGGTGTTTCGGCTGTTGCCAGGGTGCCTAGCGCCAGGTCATGCTTCAACAGACCTTTAGGGCGTAAAGAAAGCCCTGGAGGAGCAGACGAGCCTGCAAGGGCGGTGTCAATCCTTGTGGCAGATTGTGTGGCGATCGGTGCCTCTGCCACTGACACCCCACTTGCCTTCAGATGACTATGCGATTGCTCCAAAAACGCCTGCACGTAGCCTGTAACGGTTTCATGGAGGGCTTCAAGCTGGGCGCGATCGCCCCGAAGCGTAATCCACTCCTCCTTGGGAAGCTTCGGATCATCCAGCGTTAACTGAAACCGGAGTTTCTGCACCACAGGTTGCCCCGCCCAACGAGCCAACGGCGAATTGTTCGCCATGATCTCTAGCGTGCAGGTGGGAGGCGTATATCGTCGCAGGATGGCTTGGGACATGCAGTGAACGTAACGTGTAGATGGACGGGTAGGGGAACGGGGCGATGCAGGAAATGGAAGAAGGGGTGAAGAAGAGGGAAGCACTGGGTTAAAGGGATGCGATCGCTGATCCAGAGATCGTCAGCTTGAAATGTGCGACGCTTACTTTCTCCCTTTAATAGGATTAACCGCTGCGATCGATCCCTGGCTTCCATCTTTCGATCGATCCATCAACGCAAGCCAAAGTCGCCGTGAACCGTGAGGTGCGCTGTAAAACAGCAAATCAATCAACAGCTTTAAGGCAAGGTTGGTCAGTACAGCCGGTGATACAGTCTCTCCTTCATCCATCCGCTCCTGGTAGGTGTTGTTGAACCGATCGAGGTAATCACCCAGTAACGCCGTCTGGTGTGGCTCGCGCTGTTGTTCTGCCATCTGTTCTAAAAGCGCCACGGCACGACGGACTTTTTCTGCCTGCTGCTTCGCCAGATGGCAACTAATCAGCACCAGTGCGCGTGCCTCTTCCACATCCAATTTCTTCCGCCCACCCTGCCCCTTCCGTAACGGACTGGATTGACGCAACCGCCAGAGAGCCACGCGATCGGACACCAATGCTTCTAGCTTTAACTCGATCGCCGCCTGGAGAATCGCTTCGGAACCAATGCCTGTCAGTGCCTCTAACGCTAGCAAGACTAAATCCAATTGAGCCTTGATGTTGTCCAACTGCGACGGATCAGGTTGAGTGATCAAGGGCAGCGTTTCAACAGCGGTTGCGGTGGGCAGTTTGACTGGAGATGGCATAGCTTTACGATAGAAAACACAACCAAAATTGGCGTGGCGGTTACAGGTCTTGAAACAGGTCTTACAGCGGTTACTGATTGGGTAAGCTACAGTCCGGTGAGTACGGGTATGGGGTGTAGGGTGTGGTGAATGCAAATGAAACCGGCTGTAAGTTTGCAATCGGGCTTCAAACGCAATAAGACTTCAACACTACAGGACTTCAGATGGGATGAGGATGTTTCCGGTACTTAGAGTTGCCGCTACTTAAACCCAGCCGATCGTGACATGCTCATCCATCGCAGACCTCACCCAATAGGATAAACGTTCGCCAAAGGATGGTGCTAGCGCCACAGTTGACAGAGGATAAAGCAGACAGTGGCACTACCCAACGGTACGGTTAAATTGTCGATGCCAAACTTTGAAAAGGCTTCTAACCCGGTCGCGACGATCGCCACCACCAGAGAAATCACCCACGTTTGCCACAAGTTTCCTTCTACTGCAAGCAAAATCAGGAGACTGATCAGACCGCTGACGATCGCCATCGTGAGTGACCCTTCCCAGCTTTTTTGCACATCCCACAGTTTGTAGGGATGGTTGCCAAAGCGTTGCCCAATCAGTGCCGCCAACCCATCGCCCCACGTCATCACCAGCACACCCAGGGCTGCATACTGGGGTTGCTGGATCGACCAAAACCAGGCAACCAAAACGCCAATGCTCACAGCATAGAAAAAGGTACCTAAGCTTTTGCGCCCAACGCCATTGATGCTCGGCAGAATGGGCAAGCGGTAAGAGAGAAAGGCGATCGCGCTAAAGACAATCGATGCACCAATCCCCAACCAGGCAGGCACCTGCAACCACCATGCCAGCAAAATGACATTCCCGGCACCAATGTGGACAACCTTACGCACCACTTCCGGCTCTACAGCGGTGTAGCGATGCAGCCATTCAGCCAGTAAGCCCAGCAAGCCAATCCAGGCTCCAGTGATCGCAATTTGTAACCAGAGCGGTGGTAGGGTAGAAAACCAGAGCAGCGCGGTCATCGAAGCAATCAGTGGCGTGAATGGATCTATATACCATTCACTGTAGTGGAAATTGAGGAGCGATCGTGAGCCAGAGACAATTCTGCTTCATCTGCTCTGCTTCACCTGAAGAGACCTGTAAGGGTTAAGGAACTTCGATATACTCAAAGTTGTGTCTTTTCGGCGCTATCAATTGGCTTACCGCTAAGCACGCGATGGCTGTAGCATTTTCAGCTTTTTCTCGTTTTCAATTCCTAGTTTTCAATCCTTCCAGGTTTCAATCTTGACGGACGATCGCATCACGAGGTTTCGCATGAAAGTCGCTATTACGGGTGCAACAGGCTTTGTAGGTAGCCGTCTGGTCGAGCGGTTGCAGGCAGAAGGGCATCAAGTCATTGCGCTCACCCGTAGCCCAGAACAGGCATTGAAGGTGTTTCCCACTGCCGCGTTTCCTGCGGTCGAAATCGTTGGCTACACGCCCGCCGCTTCTGGCGATTGGCAGCAGGCGCTTTCCGGCTGTGATGGGGTTGTGAATTTAGCGGGAGAACCGATCGCCGAAAGCCGTTGGACACCCGAACGCAAGCAAATGATTCTCGACAGCCGCAAAGTGGGGACGCAAAAACTGGTTGAGGCGATCGCGCAGGCTACACCCAAGCCCTCTGTGCTGGTGAATGCGTCTGCGATCGGCTACTACGGCACGAGTGAAACCGCGACCTTTGATGAAACCAGCACCTCCGGTGATGACTTTCTGGCACACGTCTGTCAGGCATGGGAAGCCGAAGCTGAAAAGGTGAAGCAAGCCGGACTGCGGTTAGTGATTGTCCGCATCGGCATAGTGTTAGGGGATGGTGGCGCACTGGCAAAGATGCTCCCCCCCTTTAAGCTGTTTGCGGGTGGTCCGATTGGCACAGGCAAGCAGTGGTTTTCGTGGATTCACCGCGAAGATCTAGTGAATCTTATTTTTCAAGCGTTGACCAACAGTACGTTTGAGGGCGTTTACAATGGCACGGCTCCTAACCCTGTCCGCATGACAGAACTGGCTCAAACGCTAGGAGATGTACTGAAGCGTCCCTCCTGGCTACCTGTACCCGGCTTTGCCCTTGAAGCACTGCTGGGTGACGGTGCAAAGGTCGTGCTAGAAGGGCAGCAGGTTGTGCCAAAACGGACTCAAGCGATCGGCTTTCACTATCAATACCCAACGCTGCCACAGGCGATCGCCGAAATCTTGCGCTAAGGAATGGAAATGAAATAACTTCGATCACCTCAGCCTTTTCATTGTACGGGCGCGGCATGACACTCTAATCAATCCACGATCCTAAGCGGTTTAGAGATTGCCCGTCGAGCGATCGTGCCATTGCTTGGTCGCCCAACTAATCACCCCGCTGAGCAAGGCACCTGCCATCAAAATACCCAACGCGGGTGTAAACACAGGTTCCCAAAGCTTGTACCAGAGATCTAGCCCTAACGGTACATTTGCGGCTCGACCCGCAACCGCTGCCGCCAGCCACAAAAAGCTAAACAAAACTAAGAACAAATCTACCATTAAGGCTACATTTAGCCACTGAAGCAGTCGATCTCTCATAGAGCAAGGTTGAGCTGTTATACAACTCCTGGCTGGTGAACAGATTAATTATAAACGTGAGCGGCTGTCGCATAAACATGCACTGATATTGGGACGATATCAACCCAGAGATATTGTTAGTCAGGACTTACGTGTATTGACTAAAACCTCGGAGGTTTAAGCCAATCTTTATGATCACGATGCTTGATTTTTGGTTCAAACCTCCGAGGTTTGCGTAAGTCTTATTAGCAAAATTAGCCAAAAAAAGATGGCTGGTTTCAGTTCAAAACCAGCCATCTGACACGCCTATTCACGGTCAGTTCTCCTGCGTTACTAAACTTGCGCAAGATCCTTATCTGATTCGATCGCCGTCGATCGTCGTAGATTATCAGGATCAACATAATGGCAAACCGCATCATTCATGCAGATAAATGCCCAACCTGCCCGGTCAATACTTACCAATTTGTAGGATGTTTCTTGAACGAAACAACCTCTATGGTTGCGGGTTTCTGGCTTAACTTCGATGTTATCAAGATCGTCGAAAATCATAAGTCTCAACTCCTTAGCCCCAATAATTTGGCTTCAAAGAACACATTTTATAAAGAGCTGGATGCTCATTCATCCAATTAATTAAATACTATCACCAGATTCTTAAATCACTTATTACGTTATGTAGGTAATTATAATGTTGTGTGAATTACCAATAGGGTTTGCTCCCGAAAACCGGGCTTTTTAGCGATTAGGCTCGCAAAAAACGCAACAATTTCCGCCGCTACTGTTCGATCCCTCAGAGAGTTTACACTTCTCAACAAAAACTCTAATTTAAGGTTGCATTGATTGGTGTCGATCGCTACGCTACAAACCCATCTAACCAGGGCAAATCAGTAAGAGCAATGGAGTTTTGCCTTGCGATCGCGGAATGGTCAGTGCCCTGAAATAAATTGATACAGTTCTTTGCTAATCATCTACTGGTGGCACCATATCGACTGGCTTAATCTACCGATCGAGCTAAACGGAAAAAAGCGCCGAGATGTCTATCTTCAGCGCTTTTGTATCATTATGTTTACGTTCATTCCTGGCAGACTACATTTGCATTGTAGAAAGAGCGAATTCTAGGGGCTGTCATCAATTAATACTACACATTGCTTACAGGAAGAGTGCCAGCCCCTAGCCTGGTGTGTTGGGACGGGCGTGACACTGCTGATATTGCAAGGTTTCGGAGCTAATTGATGACACGCCCTAGCCAATGCACAGCATTTCTATCAAGAACCCTGCCTTCTTCTCAAGCAGGTGAAGCGGGTCGGCTAGCGTGTTTAGGCAACGTCTTCGTTGCTCACAAACCCTTCTGGCACCCTTTCGCTAGAAGCTTCTAACGCCGCTTTGAGGGTATGCCAGGTCAACGTCGCGCACTTGATGCGTACCGGAAATTGCGACACCCCCTGCATCACGTTCAGCTTACGCAGTTCTGACGGAAACTCGTCTTTGCCCTGCATCATGGCTTGAAACCGCTGCACCATTTGGAGTGCTTCTTCCAAGGTGCGATCGCGCATGGCTTCTGCCATCAAGTCAGCCGATGCCATTGCGATCGCGCACCCTTCGCCCTCAAATTTGACATCCTTAATACGATCGCCCGCTTCATTCAGTTGAACGGTCAGCTCGATCGTGTCTCCACAAGAAGGATTGTGCCCCCGCTGCTGGCGATCGACTGGATCGGTCTTGCCCCGATGGCGAGGCTTTTTGTACCGTTCCAGAATGACCTGCTGGTAGAGATCACGCAAATTGCCGAGAGAAGAGCCAAGAGAAGACATGAGCCGCTTTGTTAAGTTTGTTCATCTCTCTTCATCCTATCAGTGGGGAGTGGGGAGTAGGGAAGGTAAAAGGATAAAGGATGAAGGCTAAAGGATAAAAGGGATGAGGGATGAGGGATGAGGAATGAAAGTTTTGAGTTGATTGAGCCGTCAGCCGACCCTATGCCCTCGGCAGGCTTCGCCAACGGGAAGCAAGCTACAGGGGGCAGCTTTTTATCCTTTAGCCCTTATCCTTCATCCTTCCTTCTGCCCTCTGCCTCCTGCCTCCTGCCTTCATCCTTCCTCCTGCCCTCACCCCTCTCCATCCGCCAGTTTCGCTGCACGAGCAACAGCTTCGCATGCACGATCGCCCATAAACTTCTGCTGAGCATACCCTAGTAGCAATTCCCAGGCATCGTCGGGGTAGCGTTCCACTAGGGGCAGAGCAACTTCATCCAGCATCCAGCGACCGTGGAGCTTGTCTACCTTGATGTGCAGCGTCCAGTAGCTCATGGCATCTGCGGATAAGCCAAGGCGTTCAGCAGCGGCATGGTAGGGGCTAAAACCAGCGGGAACAGAGATCTCGGTATGAAGAAGTCCGCCAGCGTAGCGCAGGTAGTCACGCTTGCGCTCAGACAGCAGAAAGCTGTGATTAATCGTTGCCAGGACTTCCCAGGGTACTGCGTCAAAATAGGCTTCTGGCTCGGTGCTCATGCCCAAGTCAGACAGCATCGTGGCAAAGTAGGTCGAATGTTTGCGAGCCAGTTTGCCAGCGCCGTATTCTTCTACCAGCAAGCGTGTCATGACGCTGTGGATCTCGTTGGCAACTCCACCGAGGGTAAGCGACAGTTGGCTGGCTTCGACTAGCCCATCCAGCGAAGCAATCTCCAGCATTTTGCGATAGCCTGCCAGGGTCATGTCGTCCTGAAAATAGCGACCTGTCTCCGAGAGGGCGGGGTCTAGATCAGCCGCAGACCAGTCGCGCAAGGTCTCGACGACATCGGCACGCTTCAGGCTAGCGACATCAAGTTGGGACAATTCCCAGGCTTGCCATGCGGCTTCGATTTGATTGCGGATGGTTTGCATGTAAAGCGATCGCTCATTGGTGTAATGATTTAAATCGTCATACCAGAAAAACTTCAGGCGATTGATGCGATACAGGATACGGTGCAAAAACCGATGGGCAACATCGGACTGATACTCATTGCTGTAGGCGATCGTCAATGCGACTGCCACGGCGTTTTCAAAAACGGTCTGCAACCGGGTATGCTGATCCAGGTTCTCATCCAGGTTGTGAACTTGAAGCAGCATAATCAATGCTTGTTCTGCTTCGGCGTAGTTAGGGGTGGTAAAAAGGGCAACCTGATCTTGCCGTTGTGCGCGATCGCGCTGCTCTAAGAGATCTCTCTCCATCAACGCTGACAGAGACAAATTTGGTTTAACCGACCCAGCTAAATTTCGTTGCATAAGTACCCATGTTCTTAAATCTCTCTCTAGTTTGGCGATCGTGCGGACAAGCTACATCCACTTGAGTAGTAGATTTAACCGTTTGCCGCCGCGTCTAGAGAGAGAATGGATGGCTCGATCGATGTCTCTTTTTAGCGATGCAGTCTCCAGGCGATGCGCTGTCTACCCCCCAAGACGCTATGAAAGCTCTCTCTGCAACTATTGAAGCGGTGTTGCTCGCAGATATACCCGGAACCTTTGTCACGCGCCGAGTCGATCGCGTTGATTTAGACATGGCAGGCATTCCAGGCGATTGTCACTATGGGCTGACCCGTCGATCAGGCGGGCGAGAACCCATGTATCCACGGGGCACCGAAATTCGGAATCGGCGACAGATCAGTATCGTGTCGGTTGAGGAATGCGACCAGATCGCTCAACAGCTAGGGCTGGATATGTTGTTGCCAGAATGGCTGGGAGCCAATCTCCTTATCAGTGGATTGCCTCATCTCACTCAGTTGCCCGCTGGCTCTCGTCTTTTGCTTCCAGGTGGCACGGGTCTGGTGTGTGAAGGCGAAAATGCGCCCTGTCGCCATCCTGGAGAAATCATTCAGGCGCTTTATCCTGATCACCCTCAGTTGAGTCGGCGGTTTGTGCCGATCGCCAAACGGCAGCGAGGCATCGTGTGTACGGTCGAACGTCCCGGCGCGCTCGTGGCAGGCGACCACCTGCGGATTCTCGTTGAACGCTTAGAATGGAGTGTTGTAGCCATCGGAACCTGAAGACCATGCGAATTTTAATGATGGGCGGCACCCGCTTTATCGGCGTTTATTTGACGCGCCTTTTGGTGAAGCAGGGGCATGAAGTCGTGCTGTTTAATCGCGGTCAAAACCCGGCACCTGTGGAAGGCATACAGCAGCTTCAGGGCGATCGCACCCATCCCGAAGCGCTCAAAGCCGCATTAGCTGGCGAAACCTTCGATGCCATCTTTGACAATAACGGGCGCGAACTCAGCGACACCCAACCGCTCGTGGAACTGTTTACAGGCAAGGTAGAACACTTTGTTTACATGAGTTCTGCTGGAGTATATCTGAAAGCGGATCAAATGCCCCATGTGGAAGGCGATCCGATCGATCCCAAAAGTCGGCACAAAGGCAAACACGAGACAGAAGCGTATTTAGTGACGCATGACGTTCCCTTTACATCGATTCGTCCCACCTACATTTACGGTCCGCAAAACTACAACGATCTGGAAGCCTGGTTTTTCGATCGCATCGTGCGCGATCGTCCCATCCCCATTCCCGGTCACGGTCAACACCTGACCCAGTTCGGGCATGTGCAAGATTTGGCGCAAGCCATGGCGCAGGTTTTAGAGAACCACAAGGCGATCGGGCAGATTTACAACGTATCGGGCGATCGTGCCGTCACCTTCGACGGTCTTGCCCGCGCCTGTGCCATTGCTGCGGGGAAAGCACCGGATGCCCTCGAAATCGTTCACTACGACCCCAAGCAATTTGACTTTGGCAAGCGCAAAGCCTTTCCCCTCCGTCCTCAACACTTCTTCACCTCCATTCAAAAAGCCCAAACTGACCTCCATTGGCACCCTCAGTACGACCTCGTTTCAGGTCTCAAAGACTCGTACCACAACGACTATCTCGCCTCTGGACGAGATAAGGCTGAAATCGATTTTTCAGTAGACGATGAGATTTTGGCAGCAGGGGTGAGGAGTGAGGGGTGAGGGGTAAGGGGGAGGAGGGGGAGCAACCGGAGCAACCGGAGCAACCGGAGCAATGGCAGCAAGGTAAGGGTTAAGCTGCGAGAGCTTGGTAGGGTGCAGGTTTTGCCAGTATTGTTGCCTCCAGCCGATCGCATTAGGAGTCTTGTAGAAATAACGTCAGTTCGGGTTAAGGGGATTTTGCCATGACTTTGACGAAAGAATCGCCTTTTCAGGCAACGGCAGAATCACGGTTTCAGCTTATCCCGAACTCAGGTTTTAGTAGTAATTGATGACAGCCCCTAGTAACAGCGCTGACGTGACGATCGATCAGCGCGTTTCTTGCAGCCGTTGATCCAGGAGCGTATAGCGCTGTTGGTCTTTCACCTGGCGCACCGCTAGCGCGATCGCCTTCTGCGTCCCGACCACGATCGCCAGTTGTTTGGCACGGGTGAGTCCGGTGTAGATCAGGTTACGCGACAGCATCAGGTAATGCTGCATATAGATGGGCAAAATTACGACCGGATATTCGCTGCCCTGACTTTTGTGGATGGTCACTGCCCACGCCAAAGCGATTTCATTGAGATCAGCATAGTCATAACTCACCGATCGCTCAGCAAAGCGGACGATTACCTCCTGTTCTTCCACATCGATCGCCGCAATCGTGCCCAAATCACCGTTGAACACTTCCCGGTCGTAGTCATTCACTTTTTGGATCACACGATCGCCCACCCGTAGAGTCATCCCACCCCGCACTAACTCGGCTTTCGTGGGACTGGGCGGATTGATCAGTTGTTGCAAAACGGTATTGAGATGGCGCGTCCCTACCACACCTCGAGTCATGGGGCAAAGCACCTGCACATCACGGGCAGGATCAAAACCCAGTGAGGGCAGCAAGTCGGTAATGATGTCCTGAATCCCCTGCACACCGTCTTCTGGCTCTGGTGCTCCCAGCCACAGACAGTCGGACTGCGGTGTGTCCGAGATAGGTTCTAACTGCGGGCACTGTCCCTGGTTAATGCGGTGAGCATTGCGGACAATGTGACTGGCTTGTGCCTGACGGAACACCTGCGTTAAGCGCACCACCGGAATTTGCTCGGACGCGATCAAGTCCTGCAATACCGCTCCGGGTCCGACACTGGGCAGTTGATCAGTATCGCCGACGAGCAGAAGTTGGGCATCCAGGGCGTTGGCGTTAGCCTGGGTGGAAACCCGTATCGCTTTCAGCAATGAGTTTGCCAGAAAGAGATCGAGCATGGAGGCTTCATCCACCACGATCGCCTGCGCGGGGATGGGATTATCAACATCTCGCTTGAATTTCATCGTTTTGGGGTCAAACTCCAGCAGGCGATGTACCGTTTTCGCTTCCTGTCCAGTCATTTCGCTCAGCCGCTGTGCCGCTCGTCCGGTGGGTGAAGCAAGGGTGATCGACTTGCCCATCGCTTTCCACAAGGCAACGATCGTGCGAGTCGTGAAGGTCTTGCCGCAGCCCGGTCCACCCGTGAGAATGAGCACCCGTTGACTGGCTGCCATTGAGACCGCATGGCGCTGTTGCTCCGAAAGAGGCGTGCCCGTCGTTTCCACGAAGCGATCGAGCCAGCGTTGCACACGAGCACCATCCACCGCAAGCGGCTGTTGCAGCAGTTGGTGTACCCGGTCTGCCAGCTTTTGTTCCGCTCCAAAAAAGGGCGGCGCATAGTAGCCAAATTGTTCCAATCCCGCGATCGGTGCCTCTGTCTTGACCAGTTCCCCCTCCACGACCATTTGTTCGCTCAAACTCGACACCTGTTCGGGATTGGGGCGATGGTCAGCAATCGCCAGTCGCTTAACGACGCGATCGACCAATTCATCACCGGGCAAAAAGCAGTGCCCCTCTTCGGACGCTTCCCCCAAGACGTGCAGCATCCCAGCCCGGTAGCGAAACTCCGAGCCAGGGGCAATGCCGAGATTGCGGGCGATCGCGTCGGCAGTGACAAACCCAATGCCATAGACATCGGTGGCTAGTTGATAGGGATTGTGGGTGACAGTCGCGATCGCCGCATCGCCATACTGCTTGTAGATCTTGACCGCATAGGTAGTGGAAACGCCGTGGCTTTGCAGAAACAGCATCACATCTTTGATGGCTTTTTGCGTCACCCAGGCGGCTTGAATCAGCTTGACGCGCTTGTGGGCAATGCCGGGGACTTCCACCAGGCGATCGATCTGCTGTTCAATGATGTTGAGCGTCTCCAGACCGAAGTGGGCGACGATGCGTTTAGCGGTGACAGGACCCACGCCTTTGATCAACCCACTGCCCAGGTACTTTTCCATGCCTGTAATCGTGGCAGGTTTGGTTTCCCGATACTGCGTGACCTGAAACTGCGTCCCGAATTTGGGGTGGTCTTTCCAGGTGCCGTGCAGTTGCAGGGTTTGTCCTGCCTGGATGTTGGCAAAATTGCCTGTAATGGTAACGAGTTCGCTGGTGCGGGGGGCTTTGAGCCGCGCGACCGTATAGCCTGACTCTTCAGAATAATACGTGAGCCGTTCGACCACGCCTTGCAGGGACTCCACGGATGGAGCCTGATCGCTTTTTGATGGCTGGCGCGGTTCGTTCAACGCAATAGCTCTGATGGCTTAGGACATCTGTATTATAGATGGACGGCTTGGGGCGATCGCGCTACTGGGTATCGCCGGGTGGTTTACCTACCCACGTTTTTTGGAGCCAATGCTAACGACGCTTGCCGTATCACTGATTTCAGTCAAGCGGGGAGAGGTGACAGTTTCACCACGACGGCACTGATTGATCAGTCAAGCAACATAGAGACTTTACCTAAAGTTCACCCTCAGGCTTCCGTTTCATGGGGCGTTTTGGGAATGCTTGAAACAGCCAGTCCAACCATGGGTGATGGCATGAATCGACTCGGCAACGCGCTGAGTGTTGCTACTAAACACGGTTGTTCACCACGTATGGTAAACCCAATCAAATTTTGGCTGACTGTGTTACCTCTGAGCACTGGGATCTTAACCACATCAGTCCTGGCTCAAATTACACCCACGTTAGATTCCACGGGTACCATCGTTTCGCCTAATGGCAATCAAATTGATATCTCTGGCGGCAAGCTGTCGGGAGACGGAACGAATCTATTCCATAGCTTTCAACAATTCAACCTGAGCACAGAGCAAACGGCAACGTTTCGATCGAGTCCAGGCATCCAGAACATTTTGGGTCGAGTGGTCGGTGGCGATGCCTCTGTGATCAACGGGCTAATCCGGGTGACAGGCAGTCCGGCTAATTTGTATCTGATGAATCCAGCCGGAATTCTCTTTGGTCCCAATGCGCGTCTGGATGTGCCAGGTTCTTTTACCGCCACAACTGCGACTGGCATCGGGTTTGGCAATGGCTGGTTTAACGCGTTTGGCAGCAACGACTATAGCGCTCTAGTTGGCAATCCTCAGAGCTTTGCGTTTGCCCTGAGCCAACCGGGGGCGATCGCCAACTTAGGCAATCTGACCGTCAATCCAGGGCAAAGCTTAACGCTGTTAGGCGGAACCGTGCTCAATGCTGGAACCCTATCTGCCCCCGGTGGCACTATTACGATCGCATCGGTTGCGGGGGGTAGCCTGGTACGGATTAGCCAGGAGGGGGCGCTGCTGAACCTGGAGCTGAAAGCGGTACCCACTGACCCATCTGGCGCTAACCCATCTGGCAAAACCCAATCCTTTACTCCAGTGTCTTTACCCGCCCTGCTGACGGGTGGCAATCTGGTTGATGCCGACACGGTGACGGTTGCCCCCGATGGCACCGTTCGCTTAGCACGATCGCAAACGCCCGTTGCTACCACCATCGGCGCGACCACTGTTTCTGGCAGTCTTAATGTGGCGGGCAACATCGGTGGCTCCATTACTGTTCTCGGTAACGCCATCGCCTTGCAAACCGCGAACCTGGATGCCTCTGGCGCGATCGCGGGTGGCACCATTCGCATTGGGGGCGATTTTCGTGGGTTGGGAACCCTGCCAACCGCAACCCAAACCTGGATAGACCAGAATTCAATGCTGAACGCCAATGCCTTGTTGACTGGCAATGGCGGACAGGTGGTTGTGTGGGCTGATCAAGCAACCCGTTTTGATGGCACCATCCAGGCTCGCGGTGGGATGAACAGCGGCAATGGCGGAACGGTTGAGGTTTCCGGCAAAGATACCCTGATTTTTCGAGGCGATGTGGATACCAGCGCACCCCACGGCACCGCAGGAACACTTTTGCTTGACCCGCAAAATATTGTGGTGGTGAACGGGACTGGCGCACCAGATGATGCTCAATTGAACGATGGTCAGATTTTAGCGGTAGATGGTGGAGCCAGTACCTTCACGATTTCCGAGCAGAAGCTAGAATCCCTTGCTGGAGTCACTAATGTCACGCTAGAAGCAACCAATAACATTACGATCAACGGACTGGCAGATAATGCCCTGATCTTTCAGCCAGGAACGGGGTCAGTGGTGTTCATTGCGGGTGGCGCGTTCTCCATGAATGCAGGCGATACGATCCGTGCCGAACAGCGATCGCTCAGCATTACCGCCGCCAGCATTACAGCGGGAAGCATCGACACCAGCACCAGCGTTAATGGACTAAATGGGGGTGCCATCACTCTCATGGCGACGAGTGGTGCCATTCACACCGGCGCGCTGAACGCGGAAACAACGGGGGCAGCGGGTCTTGGAACGGGTGGCAACATCACGTTAACGGCGGCAACGGGCATTCAGGTGAATGGCACGATTAGTACCGCCGCGAATGCGCCGATCGGCACTACCATTGGCAATGGCGGCAATGTTAGCCTCTCTACCACCAGCGGTAATCTAACGGTTGCAGGCGATGTTCAAACGTTCTCCCTGGCTGGATTGGCTCCAGGGGATGGCGGAACGATGACGTTGAGTGCGCCGCTGGGGGCTGTGACGGCGGGCAATTTAGCGTCCTACTCAACCACCCTCTTGGGAAATGCGGGGAATGCCGGAGCGATCGCCGTCACAGCCGGGACGACGATTGCCCTCAACAATCTCAACGCCGACAGCTTAACGTTATCGAATGCGGCAAATACGGGCAATGGCGCGAGTGTAACGCTCAGTGCCGACCGTGTTAACGTCGGTCAGATCAATACCGCCAGTACCGCAGTTAGTTTATTCGCCACGCAACAGAGACTAGATCAACCGATTACGATTACTGGCAACGAAATCGACCTGACGGGAGGCGCTAATTCGGTTATCGGCGGCACGATCGCCCTACGATCAAAGACATTGGCTCAGAATATCAACGTCGGGGGAGCAACGGATGCGGGTGTTGCTTCCCTTGACCTCACGACCACCGATCTGGCTGCTCTAAGCAATGGCTTCACCAGCCTTACCCTCGGACAACCCGGCGCTACAGGCACCCTTACCTTATTCAACTCCGTTACTAACACTGGCTCAAACCCCTTTAACAGTCCCGTCCTGATTGCAGGGGCGGGTACGCTGGTGGGTCCCAATCAGGCGACCACCTGGAACATTACAGGAGCCAATGCCGGGAATCTCAATGGGTCGTTTGCCAATGGGTTGACCTTCAGCAATATCAGCAATCTGACGGGCGGCAACGCCAACAATAACTTCGTTTTCGCCAGCAACGCTGCCACCATCAGTGGAGCCATTCTGGGCGGCACTGGCACTGACACCTTAAACTACTCTGCCTATACAGGCAACCACGTCCTTGACCTGGCAGTGACCAAAGCTGTCGGCATCGAAACCATTTTGGGTGGCACTGGCACCAATACGCTGATTGGGGACAATCTTGCCAATACCTGGACGATTACAGGCTCCAATACTGGCACCATCAACGGCATAACGTTCACCAACTTTCAAAATTTGACAGGCGGTAGCAGCAGTGATATCTTTACCGTTCCCGATGGCGCAACTGTCACTGGCACCATTAATGGCGGCGCAGGCACCAATACCCTCAACTACTCCACCTATAACAGTGCGATTGCCATCAACCTCGGTACGAACACCGCCAGCGCAACAGGCGGCATCAGTAATATTGGAGTGATTCAGGGGGGACCGAACCCGAACAATACGCTGACTGGCACGACGGGTAACAATACCTTCAACATCACGGGTACCAATGCCGGGAGTGTCGGTGGCGTGAGCTTCAGTGGCTTTACCACCCTGCAAGGTCAAGCCGGAAACGACACCTTTGCCTTTAACGGTGGTACAGTTGCCACGATCGATGGTGGGGCAGGTAGTAACACGATCGTGGGCGCGAACACAACGAGTACCTGGAATCTCACTGGCGCGACCTCCGGCAATCTGAATGGCGCGACCTTCACTAATATTCAAAATCTCATCGGCGGCACTGGCAATGATACTTTCGCCGTTGGCAATGGTGTGACCTTGGGGGGCACAATTGACGGTGGCGGCGGCACCAATACGTTGGACTACAGTGCCTTCACGTCACCGTTAACCGTAAACTTGGCGGCGCTGGGAGCCAGTAATATTGCAGCGATTATTGGTACCACAAATGCACCTAGCACTTTGATTGGTGCGAATACCGTGAACACCTGGTCGCTGACCGGGACGAATGCGGGCACACTGAATGGTACGGGCTTTAGCCAATTTCAGAATCTCGTCGGCGGGACAAACACCGATACCTTTACCATTCCCGATGGCGCAAGTGTCACTGGCATCATCAACGGTGGCGCAGGCATAAACACCCTCAACTACTCCACCTATAACAGTGCCATTGCCATCAACCTCGGTACGAACACAGCAAGCGCGACAGGCGGCATTAGTAATATTGGAGTCATTCAGGGGGGACCGAACCCGAACAATACGCTGACGGGCACTGCGGGTAACAATACCTTCGACATTACAGGTATCAATGCCGGGAATGTGGGTGGGGTGGCGTTCAATGGCTTTAGTACTCTGCAAGGTCAAGCTGGAAATGACACCTTTGCCTTTAACGGTGGCACGATCGCCACAATCAATGGCGGCGGCGGCAGCAACACGATCGCTGCCACGAACACCGCCAATACGTGGACGATTACCGGGAGCAACGCAGGGCAGGTCAATAGCAGCGCATTCAGCAACATCCAAAACCTGACGGGCGGCAACCAGGCGCAAACCGTCACCTTTAGCAGCACGACCGCTCAACTGAGTGGTAACATCATAGCCGGAGCAGGCGATCTGACCCTAGCAGGCGACAAAATCAACATTCAAGGCACGATCGCTGGCAGCGGCAATCTGCTGATTCAGCCCTTGAGCACTGATCAACGGATTCTCCTGGGTGGAACGGGCACCACCAATCCGGTTGTGTTGACGTTAACCAGCACCACCCTTAACTCACTGCAAAATGGCTTTAACAGCATTACGATTGGGCGTGTCGATGGCAGCGACATTGACCTGGCGAGCAATGTTGCCTTTACCGATCCCGTGACGCTCCGATCGCCCAACGCCTCTATTCAGTCCGGTAGCTTTAACCTGATTGGCACGGACAATGCCGCCTTTACGCTATTGGCAGGTCAGTCCATCACAACTGCCAATATCAGCACTCAAGGCGGCGCGGTCACGCTTATCGGCAGCACCCTTCAAATCGGCACCTTAACCACCCAAAATAGTGCGGGGGCAGGGGGCAACCTCACCTTAGAGGGCACTCGCGGCGCGATCGCCACCGGAGCCATTACGACCTCCGGCACGACCAACAGTGGCACCGTCTCCCTGACCGCCAAGACTCAAATCACGACAGGGGCGATTGATACCTCTAGTGCGGCTGGAAACGGTGGCAATGTGACGTTGCAGGGTACTGGGGCGATTCAAACCAGCTCAATTAATACCCAGGCTGGCGTGTCTGGTGGCAATGTGGATATCACCACCACAAACTTCTTTCGCGCCACAAATACCTTCAGCGCCACCGATGGAAGTCTTGCCAGCATCTCATCGATCGGCAGTAGCAGTGGTGGTTCCATCACGATCCGGCATGGCGGCAACGGCTTGACCCCCTTTGACGTTGGCAATGGCACGATCAATGGCACAGCGGGAGCCATTACCAGTGGCAGTTTCTCCATTGCCCCCTTCCGATCGTTTCCAGGCATTTATACGCTTGGAAATTTAGCCATTCTGACCAGGGAAATGCCCAGGGAGATACCCGCTGCGCGTAGGGAAATCCCTGCTGCTGAGCGTAGCGCCAAGTCTCCCACGTTACCGGGGGAGCTACTCCTCGACTACAAGCAGACAACTCCTAAAATTACGCTAGAAGAAGATAGCGTACTGGATGCGGAGCGGCACATGACCCGTGAGTTTCAGGACTATCTCACCTTATCCAAGGAAGAAACAAACGCACCGATCGCCACGATCGCCCAAGCGCGAACCACGTTACGACAGGTTCAGGCAGCCAGGGGAATCAAGCCTGCGTTGTTGTACGTTTACTTTGTCCCTTCGCGGCTATCTGACAAACCAGCACACCCTCAGTTGCAAAGCACTGACAAAACAAAAGCTCTGATGGATGCCACTTCCCTGGGTGCCAAAAAAAGCGCTCTCAAGCAAGGCGATATGCAGGTTGCTCAACTGCTCGACCCCGGCGATCGCCCCGACAAAGACCGAGATACGCTTGAGCTGGTCTTAGTTACAGCGGATGAGCAACCGATTCATCGTCACCTGTGGGATGTGACTCGTGCTCAAGTGCTGGAGGTCGTGCAGCAATTGCAGCAACAAGTCACCGACGGCACAACCTCTCCTGAGGATTACCTGCCGCCCGCCCAGCAACTCTACAACTGGATTGTGAACCCTGTCAGAGCGGATCTTGAACGACAGGGCATCCAAAATATCGTCTTTATTCTGGATGATGGCTTACGCTCAATGCCAGTGGTCACGCTCCACAATGGTCATCACTTTCTAGTCGAGGACTATAGCGTTAGCCTCATGCCCAGCTTTAGTTTGACGCAGTTGAGCGATGGCAACATCCACGACATGAAAGTGCTGGCGATGGGCGCTTCCGAGTTTAAGGAACAAAGCCCGTTGCCCGCAGTGCCCTTAGAGGTTTCAACGATCGCCCAAAAAGTGTGGACGGGCAAGTCATTCCTCAACAACGACTTCACAATCCAGAATCTGAAAGCGCAGCGATCGCGCCACCCCTTTAGCATTGTTCACCTGGCAACGCATGGAAAGTTCCTACCCGGCAAGGCAAGCAACTCCTACATTCAGTTCTCAGATCAAAAACTACAGTTGGATCAAGTCCGTCAGTTGGGCTTGCACACCCCCCCCGTTGAGTTGCTAGTCTTTAGTGCCTGCACCACAGCCCTCGGAGATGAAAAAGCCGAATTGGGGTTTGCCGGAATGGCTGTGCAAGCAGGTGTGATTTCCTCTCTTGCCAGCCTTTGGGCGGTCAGTGATGATGCCACACTGGGTCTCATGACTGAGTTCTATCATCAGCTCCGCAGTTCTCACACCAAAGTAGAAGCCTTGCGGCAAGCTCAACTCGCCATGATCAACGGTAAAATTCGCGTCGAAAAGGGTCGTTTAATCAACGCCGAGGGCGAACCACTGCCCCTCCCCCCCGAACTCGCTGGCGGCAGTTGGGACTTTACTCATCCCCGGTACTGGTCTGCCTTTACGCTCATCGGCAGTCCCTGGTAAACTTCGCTTCTAAGGATCGTGAATTAAGTAAAACCGCATAGTTGGGTAGCGCAATCGCCCCTCGTATCGCACGAGTTAGCGCGATCGCATTTCATGACAAACCATCCGTGCGATCGCGGGGGATGTTGGGTTTCGCAGACCCAACCCAGTTATGGAAAAAGTCAAGTATAGGCGAGACAATTTTGGGCGATCGTACTTCAGTACGGTAAGAATAATGCTTGATCCGAATTGCCTCTCGCACTTGATCGAGAAGCTTTTGAGGGCGCGATTCCATAGGCGATCGAAGTAAATGAGTACTGATGTATTAAATGCTATCTCAAATCGAAAATAATCTCGTCGGAAGAAATACTGAAATTTTTATCTGCTGACTCCGTTCGCGGTTAATATGCGGATAACTCACAGCCTAAAACCCCAAACAGCGTGCTTAGACTGCGAGGTGTCTGTCTAACCAGCTAAAGAAGGGTAAATAGACTGCAAGTGTCTGTCTAACCACCCCAATCGAGCTACACAGACAGCCGGAGTCTGTCTAAGCAATAGTTAACTGGCTTTCATAGAGTAGTCTCTGCATTCGGCTAACCAACTACTGCTCAAAACAGAATATTAGATCTCAAAAATTGTTCATTTGATTAGCATGAATAGCTAGCGGCTGAAAATTTTCATAAAGAGAGAAATCATGTTAGATAGATACTAGCTAAATCTTGACATAGAGATCCTATGAGTTCCGGATCAGATCTACCTGACGACTTTTCACCGAGTCAGCCAAATAATTTAGTACCCTCTGGAAGATCTGATTCATCGGAGTTGATCCTTCCGATGAGTATCGAGGAGGAGTGCATAAATTTACTTAACGAGCAATTAAGAACATTACGATTCAACGCAAGTGTTAAGCGATTTGCAACCCTAATTGATGAAGAATCAGGAAGGGACAGGTTCTATGAATTTATTCAAATTCTAAGGCAAGGAGATGAATCCGCAAAGAGGTTTTTAATTGATGTAATTAAACTTGATTTAAGACGATATGATGAACTTCAAGGAAACTATCTTACAATAATTTTCAGTGCTTTTGTAACTAGGTTTGGAAACGATATATACATATACCTGATTTATGTTGAAAGACCTAGTCTTCTATATGAAATCATTATTAGAAAACAGGCTAAGAACTATAGAAGTGGGATAAAATTTATTGATCGCAGAGATATATGTGATTTTAGAAAACTCATTAATTTGGGATTCAACAAAACCTATTTACAGGAAATTGAAGATCACCTAAAAGACTTATTAGATCTTGAGATAGAGGAGTCAAAATCATTAAGAAATAACGAAGAATTGAAGAGAGAAAACATACCTCAAAATAAACTTGATTTATTAAAAATGTCTGACGACGATCGACTGAAAGTATATCAAATTATTTCTGAAGACCAAGACTTCAAGGATGATGCTAGAACCCTTGTTTGTGTAGAAGCAAATTTGGAAAGAGATGTTGAAGGTATTGACTTTAACGCAAAAAACAGGAGAACTCTTGTGTGGCAATTGATTGACAAACTTTTAAAGAGTAAAAGGTTGGGAAAGCTGTTGGTAGCTATTAGTAGACATGAAGATTTATCTGACCTACAAGCAACAGATTTAAAGCAAATATTACAAAAATATTCATTTCCGGATGACTAAGCTATGGTCTTAATTTTGCAGGATCAGGAGCGCCAGAGACTGGCTGACCTTTTGATGGGATTGTATGACATTACTGATGGATCACGAAGTCGGCGAGTGTTTGTTGAGAATACGGCTGGCTTGGGTAGGTTTATCTCCAGCCTAGGTCTCTCCTCTTCTAATCGGATTTTTGCTTGGGAATTGGTTGGATGCACTGAAAAATTTGGACAACTTCCTGAGCGTTCAAGCTATCACAGCCTAGGGGCACTGTTGAATGCAATATTGGGTCTAAGTGATGTAGGTAATGAAGATGCTAAATTCATCGCTAGCTTGATCGTCCGCTACTCGCTGATTGCAGATCCCTACTACCTTGAAACACTCCGTGATCAGTATGATTTAAATGAACGGGTTGTTCGTGAGCCTCCGCCCGATGCCATTCCACCCCGACCTAGCTTAGGAAAGGCTGATAACAGTCCAGAATTTAAAGTCGAGATTAATCGTGTACAAGAGCTTGAGGCAATTACCAACTCTGCTGATAATTTCCTGGATATTCATCAGTTGTCAGGTGCTTTGTACTGCGCTGAAGCTGTGGCAAGAATCGAAACTTCAGACGGAAAAGCTATTGGTACTGGATTTTTGATAGGTCCTGATTGGTTATTAACTAACCAGCACGTCCTCAAGAAACAAAGCGATCTTGAAGAAGCAGTAGCTCGGTTTAATTTTGTAAATGATTTTGTTGGAATTCCTTCAAAAGGTAAGGCTGTAAAGATACGAACGGATTGCTATTTTTCGAGTCCAGAGGAAAAATTAGACTACGCTTTGGTTCGTTTGCAAGACAGACCAATAGAGAAAGAGAAGCTTGCAACTCCTAATGAAATAAGAGAAAAATCAATGGATGAATTGCTTCGTATGGGTAAACATCAAGGCTATTTGACTGTGGTTGCAAGAGGTTTCACGGAACACCACCGGGTTAACATTATTCAACATCCAGATGGTAGCCCATTAAAAGTTGTTATGACACAAAACTATGTAACCCATAGTACAGACTCAAGAGTGCAATATCTTGCTGATACAATGGGCGGCTCTTCAGGTTCTCCCATCTTCAATAACCAATGGGAAGTTGTTGCTTTGCACCACAGCGGCACTAGACTGACTGAGCAACTACCCCAATTCATAAAGCCAGCCCTTAAAGGTTCGTTTCTTTTTAATGAAGGTATTCCGATGCGTGCCATTCTAAAGGACTTCGAGTTGAAGGGAATAGATCGACATCTTCAGCTTAGATGAGCATTAATAAACCTTTATTAAATGGAGAAAAGTAGGTTATGGAAACAGCAAAAGTTGAGATTCTTAGCCAATTCGCAGCAGTTTTTTGGGTTTTGTGCGGTATCATCCTAAGCTTGGTACTTCCTGTCGCAGTAAAAACTTTACGACAAGCACAGCCAGAATTACCAGAGAAACCTTCAATTTGGAAGCCGGTTTTAGAAGCTTGGAAAAAGTATGGAGGTAACAAATATATAAGAATTCTTCTAGCTGCCAGTTTAATCGCCGTGGTCATTGTGTTTTTGTTGAGTTTGCAGTTCTACACCGTTCGAGATGCGGTGCTTGCAGGCTTTGCTTGGGAGTCGTTCGTCAATAAATTGTTTAGAGAACCAGAGAATTCTTAAAACAGAATTGAGAAGTGAATTGCCTCTTAAAGGTTGGGTTGAGAAACATTTCCGCTTTCAGTCTTGAGCTTTTTGAGAGGTGAGCGGTAATTGCAGAGGGATTCGGTGTAGTTGGGAGATGTTGGTGAAGCCAGCCAGCTAACAAGTCGTTGGAGCGGTGATTTGAAATTTTCTCGTCTACGTTCCGGTCTTCATCGCCGCCGCTCAACTTTATCGTTAGCCTACCATTAAGGCTGCTGATTCAACAAAGACGTTGCTGCCTCACTGGATAATGGTTTAGAAAACAGGTATCCCTGTCCATACTCGCAATTAAACGCCTTCAGCAGTTGAGCCTGACCTTCCTTTTCAATGCCCTCCGCCACGATATTCATCCCCAATTTATGTCCGAGGGTAATGATCGTGTGCACGATCGCCTGATCTTCATCACTTTCATCCATCCGACTGACAAACGATCGATCGACTTTGAGCGTATCTAAGGGAAATCGATGCAGATAGCTGAGTGAAGAATAGCCGGTGCCAAAATCATCAATGCTCAGTTTCAAACCCAGCGATTTAAGCTGTAGCATCAGATCGATCGCGGCTTCCACATTGCCCATCACCATGCTTTCGGTGATCTCGATCTTGATCGCATCTGCCCCCAACTCTGCTTGCTTGAGAGCCTGACCGAGCAGATTGACTAAATTCGGCTGGGCAAACTGTCTGCTAGAGAGATTGATGCTCATACTTAACGACGCATAATCGGGATGCCGCCTCCACTGGGCGATTTGATGACACGCTTGCTGAAAGATCCATTGCCCCAGTGGCAGAATTAAGCCCGTTTCTTCTGCCAACGGAATAAAGGATGCCGGAGACACGAACCCACGTTCATGATGCTGCCAGCGCACCAGTGCTTCAAAGCCTGCAATCCGATCGGTTTTCAGACAAAGGATGGGCTGGTAATACAGCAGAAATTCCTCCGCTTCAATGCCTTGGCGAAGGTCACTTTCAAGTTGCAGCCGATCGATCGCGTCTTTGAGCATGCCAGTCGCAAAGACCTCGTACCGCGCCTTGCCTAACGATTTAGCCCGGTACATGGCAGTGTGAGCATCTCGCAGCAAGTCCTCTGGTTTGTGCTCATAGTCTCTTTGGGTTAACGCAATGCCAGCACTCACCGTCAGTCGGACTTCCTGCTGGTTAAGCGCGTAGGGAATGCTCAGAGTCTCTTGCAAGGCATCAACAACAGTCGTGATGGCTTTCTTCGTCCGATGCTGCAACAAGATGGCAAACTCATCACCGCCGACCCGCGCCAACCTGGAAAATTTGGGTAAAGTTCGTTGCAAGCGGTTTGCCGCGCCAATTAACAGGCGATCGCCCGCTTGATGACCTAACCCTTCATTCACCAACTTAAATTGATCGAGATCCAGAAACAAGACAGCCAGCGGTTCAGTCTCCTTTCTGGCGCTGGTTTGCTTGAGCGATCGATGCAGTTGGCGCAAAAAAGCATCCCGATTCATCAATCCAGTCAGTGGGTCGCGGTAAGCAGCGTAGAATAAGCGCTGAGCGCCCACCAGCGCCGCCGTTGCCAAACAACCGACTAAGGGTTCTACGACTGGAATCCATCCCATTTGCAACAACAGTGCATACCCACTCCCAACAATCCCACCGACACTGAGACACCCCAAAACCACAAAAGCGACGGGGTTTCGCAAGCGCCAAACCAGGATGCCCGTCACTACAGACCATCCCAAAAGCCAGAAAAATTTTTGCGGCTCAGACCAGAACCAATACTGAGCCTTTTCGCCCGTAGCCGTATCCAGGATTTGACTCACAATTTGGGCATGAACCGCTAAACCGGGCATCATCATCTCAGTCGTTTGATTGGCGCTATGGGGCGTGTAAAACACATCCTTAATGCTGGGAGCCGTTGTACCAATCAAAACGACCTTGCCTCGTATCCAGTCCGGATTCACCTGTCCACTAAAGACCTCAGCCATTGACACCTGGCGCGCTAATTGGTCGGGTGCATGATAACGCAACAGCGTTTGATACCCACTCGCATCCAGGCTCTGATACCCACCCGAAGTCGATTCCAACGGCACAAACTCTGCCTCTCCAATCCGCAATGAGGTTGCATCGTAATGGAAGCTCTGTGCCAGGTACATCAGGCTCACTCGGAGCGCAAACGAATAATAGGGTTGGTCGGCTGTTTGAGCAAACAGCAGGCTGCGTCGTATCACCCCATCGGGGTCGAGGACTAAATCATTAAACCCGACCCGGTCTTTCGGCATATTGGGCGGCGGCGGCACTGTTTCCGCTTTCGGATCACTGCCCACATTCGTAATGGCAATCAGATTCGCTGCTTGCAATTGTTGCGCCAGGTTTGCTTGTCCCGGCGGTTGAGCCAGATTTCGGTACAGATCAAGACCGATGACTTGAGGCTTGTACCGTTGCAGTTTCTGGAGCAGTTGAGCCAGCGTTTGATCAGACAAGGGCCAACCATGCCGTTGCAGATCTTGCTCTGTAATCCCAACCAGGAGCAGGCGTGAGTCAGGCTGACGCGCAGGTGATAACCGAATCAAATGATCAAACGTCGCCAGTTCTAGCGCCTCTAAACCGTTGAGATGCCTTAACCCCAGCAGCAATCCCGCCACGATCGTGCTGGCAACCAGCACCGATCGCCCACCCCACCACAGGTCATTGGCAACAGAAAATCTATCCCTCAGCATCCGGTTCTTAGCACCAAAGCGAACAGAAGCAGCTTGGACTTGCTGGATTAATCTCGTCAACACCGTGATCTTTGCCCTCTTTGAGATCAGCCCCCAGTGAAATCATCACTGCGAGACACTTTCCCCCGGATGAGTCGGAGTAACTCATCAGGCTCTTCTAGTAGAATTCCCCGCTTAGGAATAGAGTTCTCACTTCAGAGGTTGTTTGAACCGTGAGAGATCGGTTAGCAACGGATAAAAAACGAATGAAACAGATGGGAGATTTTAGCCTAGAACCATTAACTATCCGTTTCATCCGCTGCTTAATCCGGTGTCAATCATGCTTCTCAGGCGATTTCCTGAAAAGTTTATACTCGTATATCGTAGGAGCGAAGCATTCGGGCAGTATCTTTCGCCTCTGATCCAAAGGTTATTTGCCGCATGCTTCGCCCGTACAGGGGGTATCTTCTTTCTCAGAAGTCTCTTCAGACACCCTCTCGATTAGTTCGTCTACCGATCGAACCAGGGAACGATTCATTAAGCATAAATTAGCCAGACAGAAAATTTTTTGCGCTTTTAACTACATAACTTACGCTTTCTGTCGGATGTCAAGAAGCGGATATTCCAACTTATTTCTATAGTTATTCAATGCCACGTTTTAGATCCAAAATTAGAAGACTGGTTCAGTATTTTTTCTGATTGTTGTTGTATAAAATTGCGAAACAATAAATATATGGAGACTCTTTAACAGGAATCAACGTATGCGTTTGCTGCAATCACGATCGATCATCGCTTTACTTGGCGCAACAGTTAGTTTGACCTTTTTGCTCAATGCCATGCCTCAAATCGCTTTTGCTGGGCAAGCCGATCGTGGCGGGTTTCCAGGGCGACGGGTTGGTGGAGGGTCTCGCAGTGATTGTTTTACCAAAGTGCCTTTAGTCGCCTTGAGCCCTAAAGCAAATTTAGGTCAAACAGCCGCCGCTTATCCAACGCTTTACTTTTTAGCGCCCTCAGCAACCAAAGCACTACAGTTAAAATTCATCTTGAAAGATGAAGCAGGAAAAACGCTTGCCAAACGTGAATTTATGATGGAACAAGCGGCAGGAATGATGGGAATCGATCTGTCAAGCATAAGCCAGACCCCTCTTGCCCTCAATCAAAACTATCGCTGGTATCTCTCGGTCGCCTGTTCGCAGGAGCAGAGCCAAACCCTGATTGTAGATGGTTGGATTCAGCGGATTGAACCAGGCACCCAGACCATTCCTGTTGAGAAAAGCCCTGAGTTCATCCGTCAAGCATGGAAAGCGGGTTTGTGGTACGACGCGATCGCAGCTTTGATTCAGCTTCGGCGATCGCAGCCAGTCAATCAACAGGCTACGGCTTTGTGGCAAGAAATGTTGCAGTCAGAAGAACTCACTCAGGTTGTCGCTGATCCATCCTTAAATCTGGTAGTGCTACGGCAGTAGTGGTATAGGTTGATGTGCTGCCATGCGACTGGCGACACGAGGCTGAGCCTGGTAACCTTATCAGGGTCATCGCTGCAATAACTGTGAGTCAGGAGGTTCGATAGAATCGTGGCGTTGTAATAGATAATGCAGTTGGTCAACAGTCGAGCACGGTCTTCCCAAAGTTGCTGTTCGTATTCAGACTTGAAACGAAGCTTTCCAACTTTGAGCAGGCTGATATTTCAAGGAGTGAGGACTGTTACCTCGGCACGATTCAACATGTGGGAGCGATCGCCTGCACCTTAACCATGTTTATGGAGCATAGAAAGTAAGGATTTGATTGACTAAAGTTTGCGAGTTTGCTCAAGCTGACCGTATTGTTTGATGTAAAACTCTGAAGTACGGGCGATCGCTCTTACAGATTCACGGTTGGCGGCAGTTCCCCACCATTGCTTCAGGCGATCGAGCCCAGTTGGTAATGGCACGCCTCGGAAATGCTCTAGCACAGCCCACTGCTCAAACAAAGGATAGTAGGTCAAATCGACTAAACTAATCTCTGATCCAAGCCAGTAGGGACCGTCTGACATTTCTTGTAGTCCCTCTTCCATAACGTGCAGATGTGCAATTAACTCCTTCACAATATCTGGATGTTGTTTTGGCTCTGAGCCGTACAACAACTTGCCAGACGTTGCAAACAAGCGCGTATCGGCAAAATTAATCCAAATTCGCGCCTGGGCACGCTGAATGGGTTCTTTCGGTAAGAGTGGGCGTTCTGGAAAGGTTTCATCCAGATATTCGTTGATGATCGTTGATTCCCACACCCGATGCTCGCCATGCTTGAGAACAGGCACCTTGCCATAAGGGGAAATATCCTTAAAGTTGGCGGGCTTGTTTTGTAAATCAATTTCAATCAGCTTAAAAGGAATACCTTTTTCTGCCAGGGTTAAGCGCGATCGGTGTGCAAACGGACAAAGCGCCGCACTATAAATTTCAATTTCAGTCATGGAAAACCTCTTTGATTGAAGCAGCGAATAAGTTGACGGTGAAATTTGAGTTTTAGAGCGATCGCTCCCTCTACGTCAGGTTGAAAAGGAGCGATCGCTAGCATCGCAACCCCGATCTGCTCAAATCACCTGAATGTTGGTAGCACTCACGCCGATAGTTGTTGAAACATTGGTTGATAGAGTGGCAACTAACGTTTGTCCCACTCCACCAAGACCATCGGCATCAAAATACAGGCTGCGGGTGCTGCCGTTGAAGATGAGGCGATCGTCGGCATCTTGAGCCGCGTCACCAACTCGGAATTGATCATTAGAGATGGCTTGACCTGCAATTAAACCACCACCAAAGTTGCTGGCTTTGATTTGGATGAAGTCATTCGCTTCAAAGTCTGCCAGGATGTCACCACCTTCAGTGAGATTGTTGAAGCGGTAGTAATCAATGCCTGCGCCACCTGCCAGGGTGTCTGTACCTAAGCCGCCAATGAGCAAATCATGCCCTGCGCCGCCGTTTAGACTGTCATTGTTGGCTCCGCCCCAGAGGGTATCGTTGCCATCACCACCGTTGAGTGTCAAGCGCAGAGTTGTTGTGTTTAAACTGCTGGCATCGAGCGCATCATCACCCCCATCACCATTAATCACCAGAACATCGTTATCAGCATTGCCAATGATGACAAGATTAGACACATTCACCAAGCCATCTAAAGTGCTGCTAATCCGAATTGGGTCTTGAGCATTGCTACCTTGAATGGTGATCGTATCGGTTTGACCATCGCCCGTACTGGAGTTGATTAAACCCGCTAAATCAATGTTGACAAGCTTCGTACCAGTACCACTGAAGTCACTAACAACAATATTGTCTGCTCCACCCAGCGCTCTAAAGACGGCTCTTTCAACACTATTTAGATCCATTGTGACGTTGTCAACGTCGCGAGAAAAGCGGACACTGAAGCCGTTAGCGGAGATGTCTATATTCTCATTAACATCGGCACCGTTGAAGAACATGGTGTCGAAGCCTGCTTGCCCGTCAAGAACGTCGTTGTCATCACCGGGATTCCAGACAAACAAATCGTCTCCAGCACCCATCAGCGCCACATCATTGCCCCTGCCGCCCAGAAAAACGTCCCGTCCAGCGCTGCCGATGAATTGATCATCCCCAGCGCCACCATCGAGTGTGAGTCTACCATCGGGCGTGAGGCGGAACAGGTTGGCAGCTAAGTTGCTGGCATCAATGACATCATTACCCGCCAATCCATTGATGGTCAAGTTGTCGAATTCAGCACGTATGCCTGCAATTTGCACCTGTGCGGACAGCCCTGAGACGACTATTTCACCGTTTACAGTGGCGATCGCGATGGCATCGTTTCCAGCCGTACCATTGACGATAACCTGATCAGAACTGGTTTCAAATGGCACATTGGGACCGCCACTCACATCAAGCCGAATCCGATTAACATCGGTGCCACTCAGGTCATTGATATTGATCGTATCGCGTCCATCAAAGGCATTGAAGGTGATATGTTCTACATCGTCCGTATCCATCGTGACGTTTGCCACATCGCGAAAGAAGCGAACGCGAGAGCCATTGGCAGAAATATCGATGTTCTCATTGGCACCATTGCCATTGAACAACATTTCATCAATGCCAGCCTGACCTTCGATCGTATCGTTGCCATCACCAGGGTTCCACAGGAAAACATCATTGCCAGCACCCAAGAAGGCAACGTCATCGCCCCTACGACCATCTACAAAATCGTCCCCGTCGCCACCGAGAAAAATATCGGCAAGGTTGCTGCCAAGGAGGGTGTCATTACCCGCACCGCCATCAATCGTGAGATTGACTGGAGTAACGAGCGTGGCAGCAGAAATGGTATCGTTACCAGCGAAGCCGTTGATGGTCAGACGATCGATGCCTTCTACATTCTGAAGGTTAATAGAGGCGGGTAAACCAGCGATCGTCAAGGTGCCGTTTTGCCCCAGCACGTTGATTGTATCCGTTCCATTAGTGGCATTAACAATAATGCTATCAACCTGATTGTCACCGACAGTACCGTTCAGCACGCTTGCCAGATTGATGTTGATTTCCTTTGCATCCGTGCCACTGAGGTCATTAACCGTGATCGTGTCTGCTCCACCCAGTGCTTCAAAATTGATGCGCTCAATATCATCCAAATCCATCACGACGTTTGCCACATCGCGGAGAAAGCGAACCCGTCCGCCATTAGCAGCAATATCAATGGTTTCATTAACATTAGCACCGTTGAATTGCAGCCTGTCTAAGCCTGCCTGACCTTCAACAATGTCATTGTCATCGCCGGGGTTCCAGGCGAAAACATCATCACCAGCACCCAAAAGCGCTACATCATTCCCTCGACCACCCGCAATGCGATCGTTGCCATCCCCACCCAGCAAAAGATCTGCCCCGTCGCCACTCACGATGGTGTCGTTGCCTGCACCACTGTCAACAGTAAGGGAAATTAAGGCAGCAAGCCCATTGCCAGCAGTAATTGTGTCATCGCCGCCATTGGCATTGATCACCAAGTTTTCTGTAGTGCCGATGTCCAGGCTAAAGGGTGTCGGATTGGTGCGATCGAACCGCACTCGCGTGCCATTTGCATTTACAGTAAAGACCTCGGCACCATTGCCGCCATTCACCTCGGCTGTATCAATCCCATCGCCGCCCTGAAATAAATCCGTGTCATCACCAGGGTTCCAGATCAAGCGATCGTCGCCCGCTTCACCAAACACCTGGTCATCGCCATCACCACCCGTCAGAACATCGTTGCCAGCACCACCAAACAGCACATCTCTCCCACCCTTCCCGAGAAGCGTATCGTTGCCTGCTTCCCCAAACAGCAGATCGTTTCCAGAACCACCCGTCAACCCATCATTACTACTACCGCCAAACAAATTAACGTTGGGTAGAGCGCCATTGGCTTCGTTGAGTATGAGTTGGTCGCTGCCTGCCAGACCAAATGCTTGAATTAAGCTGGTGTTAGCAGCCGTCGGAGTACCGCCCAAAATTGTTACAGCACCACCGTTGATCAGAATGGTGCCAGCAGGGTCACGGCTGACGGTGGCGGTGTTATCCAGTGAATCACCAAAAATGCTTAAGAGACCCTGAGCGGCTGAAAAGATGGCAACAATTGCCATGATGGTTTCTCCTTAATTGTGTGAGTAAGCTTGTAAGTTGAGCATTGATCGACAGGGAGGCTGAGATGTTTGCTATTGAGGGGTTAAAACATATGGCTGAAGCGATATTGAAGGTTTGTGCTATTGATTGATTAAGCGCATCAGCTTTGCCAACTCACACTTACACGTTGACGTTTTGAGCTTTATGCAACGAGCAGCCTCATTTAGTTAAAAAGTAGTAGGGACGTTACATGTGACATCCCTACTGAAGTCAACCACGCGTCTAAAACACCACCCTTTGCGTGATGCGGCAGAATCGTCGTTCTAATGCGGCAGAATCTTCTAATGTGAGAGGTGAACGTGTGTGAGCGATCGCCCTTATTTAGGAACACAGATTTTTTAATGTGTAGTGCTCTGCGTAGGGACATGGCGTTGGCATGTCCCTACCAAACCTCAGACTTAGAGATTATTTAATTCAGGTTCCTTAGCTGAGTTCAAGATCAAACGCCATGAATTCTTTTAGGCTGTCTTTGCTGATTTCACTGGTTGTAAGCGCTGCGTCGGGAGGAGGCGCTGCGTTGACGATCGCTCGATCGGCGATCGCTCAAACACCTGCCTCACCCACTTTGCCTGCTGCCTCAACCCCAGCATCAACCACGATTGCACCGTCCACAGCTTCACGCTTAAACGTTGAAAGATTAGTGCAGGTGCTTGACCAGAACGATGTTTCAGATGCAATTCGCCAAGTTGAATTGGGGTGGAAATACCAGTTTGAGCAGTATTACGGGGGAAAGTTTACGCTTCCATATCTGGAACCTGAACAGATTGTGCGATCGTTGGATAACCTGCATCGTTCCACTGGCAAGAAAACCGCCCTGATCTATGCCATTCCCACGCCCAACCACCTGGAGCTGATTCTGGTCACGCCTGGAACCAAGCCAGTGCATCACCGCATCACAGCAGCAAACCGGGAAGCACTGAGCACTGCTGCCAAAACCTTCAGAACCGAAGTGGTGAATGCAGCATCCCGACCAGAGGACTATCTACCCGCAGCAAAACAGTTGCATGAGTGGCTGATTACACCATTGGAGCCTGTGTTGAAGGCACAAAAAATCGATACGCTCATCCTTTGCCTGGGAACAGGGTTACGCAGTTTGCCAATGGCAGCACTCCACGATGGACAACGGTTTTTGGTTGAGAAATACAGTTTGGGGCTGATTCCAGCCTTCAACCTGGTCGATCGCCACCCCGCAAGCCTCCAGGGAACGAAAGTGTTAGCCATGGGAGCATCCGAATTTCAGGATCAGTCGCCGCTTCCAGCGGTTCCGGTTGAACTGACGGCAATTACTCGCACGCTCTGGCAGGGCAAATCGCTACTGAATCAAGAGTTTACCGTTGCGAACCTGAAAGCTCAACGTGCTGCAACATCATACGGCATTGTGCATCTGGCAACCCACGCCGAATTTTTGCCAGGAGCGGCGAATCAGTCCTATATCCAGTTTTGGAGGCAGCAGTTGCGTCTCACCCAGTTCAGGGATCTGGAATTGCGGGTTCCGGTCGTGCAGTTGTTGGTACTGAGTGCTTGCCAGACGGCATTGGGAAATCCTGAAGCCGAACTGGGGTTTGCTGGCTTGGCAGTGCAGTCGGGCAGCAGAGCAGCGATCGCCAGCCTCTGGTCAGTCAGCGACGCAGGCACGTTAGTTCTAATGACTGAACTCTACCGCCAACTCAAAACCGCACCCATCAAAGCAGAGGCATTACGGCAGGCGCAACTTGCTTTGCTTAAAAAACAGGTAAATTTGAATCAAAATCTGGCACTGCGAACTGGCGATACTGTCCCCCTACCACCAGACATAACAGTTGAAGGAGCTAAGCTAGCCCACCCCTATTATTGGGCAGCGTTCACGCTGATTGGCAATCCCTGGTAGAAAGGGAAGGTAAAAGGTAAAGGGTAAAAGGTAGAAGATCGGGAGTCAGGTTTTGAGGAAGTAGGGAGTGGGGAATGGGGAAACAAAACTCAAAACTTGATTGACTGACAAAATCTTGAAAGGCTGGTCGCTTCGTTGCTCACCCGCCTGTGATTAAAATCGGGGCTAAGGGTGCGAAACCCGTTAAAACGGGTTGTAAGACGCTCGTAGTCCTCTTGAGAGGACTTTCTGCCATCAGCCCGCACTTTCAGTGCAAGGCGGGTTCAAGTACTCGCTAAAAGATTTGTCAGTCAACCAGCCTCAAAACTTAAACCTCCCCACCGCTGCGGCACAAAGCGTTACTCAAAATTCCCCTCCTCTGCCTCCCCTGCTTCCGCTGCCTCCCCTGCTCCCCTGCCTCCTTTCTCCTTGCACTATGCGATCGCGTCAAACCCTCCTCGATCTTTTCTCCACCTTCCTGCAATTTGAGGAAGACGTTTTTCGTGGCTGGGCAACGGATGCTCGCTTACGCCGCAGTATGCAGTCTTGCCTGAAGCAACTTGACGACGCAACTACCTCCGAGCACTTCTGGGCAACGTACTGGCACAAACGCTGGCAGGAAGAGGCAGGGGAGAGTGGGGGGATAGGGAGACGCGGGGACACAGGGACGCGGGGACGCGGAGACACGGAGACGCAGGGATACAGAGACGCGGGGACACGGAGACACGGAGACGCAGGAATATTCACCCCACACCTCACACCCCACACCCTACACCCCTCCCTCCTCCCTCCTCCCTCCTCACCTCCTCCCTCCTCACCTCTTCCCCTCGGTCACCTCTCCGCTTACCTGCAAGAATCCTGCTACTGGAGCGCACAGCGGATCGTGGCTCAGTTACACCAATCACAGCATCAGTTGTCGGATTGCTTTCAGGTGGCGATCGCGGCGGTGCCCAAAATTCTCAATGCGTTCGACTCTAATCAACTGCCCAGCCTCAAAACGTATGCCAGTCAAGCTTTTGGCAACACCATTCGAGATGACTTGCGCCGTCGTCGGGAGGCAGACCGTTGCAATGATTGGGGCTTGCTGCTGAAGCTGAGCCGGAAACAACTCACAGAAGCGCTGCAAAATGCTGGCTTTGGGAGTGATGACATCGATCGCTCTCTATTAGCATGGACGTGTTTTGAAGCCGTTTATCTGCCTCGAAAAGCACCGGGATTGCGTCAGCTTGCCGCACCAGATCGCCCAACCTGGAACGCGATCGCCGATCGCTACAACCAGCAGCGTCACCAACGCAGTTCACCTGGTTTAGATTGCACTCCTGCAACGTTGGAACATTTGCTGATAGCCTGTGTGAGCCGAGTGCGGGCATACCTGTACCCTCGCGTTACGTCGCTGAATGCCCCCAAACCAGGACAGGATGCGGGTGAACTTCAGGATGATGTGCCCGATCGCGATCGTGATTCGCTGCTGGCAGATCTGATTGCTGCCGAAGAGACTCAGGATCGTCAGACTCAGCAACACCAAATCAACGCGGTGCTGAAAGAGTCTCTGGCGAAGCTCGATCCAGCCATGCAAGAGCTACTGCAACTCTACTACCAGGCAAAACTATCTCAACAGCAAATGGCTCAACAGTTTGCCGTGCAGCAATACACTGTCTCTCGCAAACTCACCAAAGCGCGAGAAACGTTACTCTTAGCCTTAACTCACTGGAGCCAGGAGACGCTGCATATTTCGCCAACCTCCACCGTGGTTAAATCTATGAGCACCATTTTAGAAGAATGGTTGCAGCTTCATTACGAGACGGATCAATCCCATAGCGGAACGATCGCCCCAAATCGCGACTTCCAGGAATACCTATGAGCTTCTTACCCGATACCTATGAGCTTCTTACCCGATACCTTGACTGAGTTGAGGCTGGAGATTTCACCAGAGATTCACCAGGAGTCCTGGCAGCACAGCCAATCTGCTTCAAATCCCCTAACTCAATGGAACACGTACTTAAATCAAGTTTGCTTGCACACAGTATTGCCCTGGCTACAGGCAGACTATCATTCAAACCACGCCCCAAACGCAACTGCCTGGTCTGGTGCAGTGCCGCTTTTAGGGGAACTGGTGAGAGGCACCGCGATCGACCTTTGCGATCGGCGGTTGATTCTCATTCCAGACAAAACCATCGACACCAGCGAACTCCAAGTGCCGCAAGAGTGGGTCGATCTTCCTGCGTGGGCAGGCGACTATTATCTGGCTGTTCAGGTAGACCCAGACGATCTGTGCCTTCGCCTTTGGGCATACACCACCCATGCACAGCTCAAGACTCTGGGCACCTACGATGCAGACCACCGCGTCTATTGCCTGGATGCTTATCAGTTGGTGCAAGATTTGAGCGTTCTGTGGATTGTGTGTCAGTTTCCAGAGCTGACCAGGACAGAAATTGCGCCCCTGTCCCCGCTGTCCGCAGTTCAGGCAGAAAACCTGCTGCAACGGTTGGCAAATCCCGCCGTACTGCAACCCCGTTTAGAAATTCCCTTTCACCTTTGGGCAGCGTTGATTACTAATGATGACTGGCGACAACAACTGGGGCGATCGCGTCGGGGCGAATCCACCTCGCTCACGCGCACCCTTGCAAACCTCAGCCAGTGGTTGCAAAATCGTTTTGACGAAGGCTGGCAAACACTGGAGCAGTTGGGTATTGAAGCCGAGGCGTTTAACTTTCGACGCGACGATCGCACTCAGCGATCCATCCGTAGAGCCAAGCGGGTGCGTCTTCCCAATAAAAATATCTTGTTGCTCGTTGCCGTGGAGCCACAAGCAGATGGTCGAGTCAGCATTCAAGCTCAGCTTCGTCCCCTTGATGCCACTGATTGCCTACCCGAAGGACTGAGCCTGACCCTGCTGTCTACTGCTGGCGAAACGGTTCAAGCGATACAAGCCCGCGATCGAGACAACGTGATTCAGTTAAAACGATTCAAGTGCCCGCCTGAGACTCAGTTCAGTTTGCAGGTGGCGATCGACAACACCATCATCACCGAAGACTTTGTTGTCTAGAAATGGGAAGCAAACCACCTGTGATAAATAGGAAGGCACAACTATTTGTAGGATGGGTAAAGCCGTTCCGGCATACCAGAAAAGTGGTAGCGTAACCCATGCTGTTCAAGGGTTTAATGCGTTACGGTTTCGCCTAACACATCCTACGTTTAATCACTGAACTGTATTCCCCACTCCCTACTCCCCACTCCCGCCTGTCCCCATGCGCTACCTCGTTGTTCTAAATTTGGGAAACGGAGACTTGCAGCATGGGTTGCCCACTGTGATTGCTCAACTGTGGGATGAGCATAGTCCTAATCCGATGCAGTTCACAGGCAGTTTGCCTGCCGCACCAGAGCTAGAAGCGCTATATCGACGCTGGCAACGGTTGTATGAAGCCCTGTATGGCAGTAAAGGATGGCGATCGGGTGTTCGATCGCCATCCTTTGAAGTCGATGAAGGCGACCTGACGCACCTTTCTCAAACCGAGTTTCATCAGCTTTGCCAGGACTTGCAAACGGCTCTGAATCGCTGGTTGAACGCGGAGGCGTTTCGGCAGATCGATCGCCAGTTACGAACGCAGCTTAGACCTGCCGATCACATTCGGTTAATCATCGTTGCTGATGACGCAACGCTATTGCGATTGCCGTGGTGCCTCTGGTCGTTTCTAGACGATTACCCCAACGCAGAAATTGCGCTCAGTGTGCCAGAGTACCTGCGATCGACCAAAGCAGCAGCGACAAAACCACGCCGCAAGGTCAGAATTCTAGCCATCCTGGGCAACCACGAGGGCATTGACGTTGCCAAAGATCAACAGATGTTGCAGCAATTGCCCGGTGCCGAACTCACGTTTTTGGTGGAGCCAAACGCCAGTGAATTGAATCAGCAGCTTTGGGAGCCAGGTTGGGATGTGCTGTTTTTTGCCGGACATAGTTCGGGGCAGGGAGTCGGGAGTCGGGAGTCGGGAGTCGGCAGCATTGCGGTGAATGCAACAGAAAGTTTGACGATCGCACAATTGAAGTTTGCCTTGCGAACGGCGATCGCGCATGGGCTGAAGCTGGCAATCTTTAACTCCTGCGATGGGTTAGGACTGGCACGCGATCTGGCAGACCTGCATTTGCCCCAGGTCATCGTGATGCGAGAACCCGTACCCGATCGCGTGGCGCAGGAGTTTCTCAAGCATTTTCTCACCGCGTTTGCGGGTGGAGCATCGCTGTATACCGCTGTGCGCGAGGCACGAGAAAAACTGCAAGCCCTGGAAGCCGACTTTCCCTGTGCCACCTGGCTCCCGGTTATCTGTCAGAATCCTGCTGAGGTGCCACCAACCTGGCAAGACTGGTGCGGCGCACGATCGTTTCCCCTGCACTTGCCCAGTCGTCACGAGCTACAAATGGTTCTGTTCAACAGCCTGGTAGTGACTAGCTTGATTGCCGGAGTGCGCTGTTTGGGCTGGTTACAGCCGTTGGAACTCTGGAGCTTCGATCGCCTGATGCAGTCGCGTCCTGCTGAACCGCCCGATGCTCGTCTGCTGGCTGTCACCATTACAGAGCAAGACATTCAGGCAGAGGGTGAAAAAATGCGTCGCGGTTCCATCTCCGATCGCACCTTGAACCGCTTGCTGCAAAAACTGGGACAGCACAAACCTGCCGCGATCGGGCTTGATCTCTACCGCGATACGCCCACCGATGTACCTGAACTCGCCACCCGTTTGAAACAGAACCACCTGTTCGCGGTGTGTAAACGCCCTGCTGCCAAGAGCGATCCGATCGGCGTTCTGCCTCCTCCAGAAGTGCCAGAGAGCCGTTTAGGATTCAGTGATTTTGTCCGCGATGCCGATGGCGTAGTGCGTCGTCATTTGCTCGTTCTGCCCGCCAACCCAAGCTCACGCTGTACCGCTGCTTATGCCTTCAGTGTGCAACTGGCAAACCACTATCTCGAGGCGAAGGGCATTCAAGCTACGGTAACACCCCAAAACGACTTGCAGTTTAGCAACACCGTTTTTCGCCAACTGCAACGTCGCACGGGCGGCTATCAAACCCTCGTTGCCAACAGTGGACAGGTCTTGCTCAATTACCGTGCCGCGCCTTCTCCTCGTGAGATTGCTCAACAGGCAACCCTGACTCAAGTAGTGACTGACCAGATCAATCCCAACGCGATCAACGGTCGAATTGTGTTGATTGGCATTGCCGCCCCCCACAGCAGCGGCGACTATTGGACAACGCCGTTTGGTAAAGCAGATATCGATCGCATCCCCGGAGTGCTGCTTCACGCTCAAATGATCAGTCAGATGCTCAGCGCCGTGCTCGATCGCCGCCCGTTGCTGTGGGTCTGGGCAACCTGGATTGAGCCGCTCTGGATTGCAGGCTGGGCGATCATCGGCGGCGTGCTTGCGTGGCAGTTTCGCCGATTGGGATTTTTAATCCTGGCAGTTGGGATTGCGATCGGCATTCTCATTGGTCTGTGTCAGGTATGTTTGATTCAAGGGGGATGGATTCCCCTCGCTCCACCCATCGTTGCCCTGTTGATCACCAGCACCTCTGTAGCGCTCTTAACGGCTACAGCTAAACCGAAAACACCTCATGATTAACATTCAACTAAGCCATGCAACGATGGGGGTCGCCTCAACCCTGGCACTGGTGGTCGCCTTCAGCCCTGCTCAGGTGGCGCGATCGCAAACTAACGCGATCGCTAATCCATCGTCAGTTGCCATTCCATTCAACCCTCCTGCTGCCCTTCCACCGCCACCTGTGGTTAACGATCCGGGCAGTGGGCGCAGTCAAGGCGGTGCTGGTCGAGGCTGTGGCGATCGTTCTGAAGCCTCGCTAACCCCACTTGTGCCACTCACTCCTTCTGGTCATAAAACTGTTCGCTGGGGACTGACCACTGCCGATCGTCCAACCTTCTGGCTCCATACGTCCAGCGGCATCAAAGACGGTGCTCTAGCTGTCCTTGTCTTGCAAGATGGGTCTAACAAAAGCAGCCACCGTCTGACGTTTCAAATTCCTCCCCATACGCCAGCCGCCGTCTTGAGTCTACCCATTCCCGCCACTGCTCCCCCTCTACAAGCCAACACACCCCATCGTTGGGAAATCAGGCTCTTTTGCAACTCAGGTAACAGTGCCCTGGCTGAACCAAGCATTGATAGTCCAATTATCTTCAGCGGTGGTATTCAACGCATTACACCTTCCACTCAGCTACAGCGCCAACTAGCGATAGCCAAAACTCCGCTCGATCGCGCCACCTTTTACGCCGCAAATGGCATCTGGTATGACGCGCTAACCACACTGGGGCTTCAAGTGCAAGGAAAGCAATTTGTTGATGCTGCGATCGCCCGCGCCTGGTCTGACCTACTCCGCCAAACTAATTTGGAACCAGTCGCGACCTCGCCAATTGCTCCTTGCTGTAAAGCAGACGAGTAGACACCTCCAGCAGTAGTAACGACAACAAGCCGCTCTAAGGAACCGCACGGGCTTCATCAAACTGCTGTTCTACACAGGTTGTCGGCTGGAAGAAGCGCGCGCGTTGCAGTGGAGCCACATCGCTCATGATTGCTCATCCATCCGCTTTGCCGCCGCCATGCCCAGCGATACCAACATCCAGGGCGAGACGAAGACGCATTCAGTGAGGGAGTTCCCTTGCAATGAGCGGTTGTCAAGCTTGCTACGCTCGAAACCCTGGTCAGACGGGTTCGTTTTCCCCTCGCCGTCGGGCAAAGCGATCGACACTCACAACCTGGTCAATCGTGGCTGGTCAGTCGTAGTGAAGTCACTTGTGGCAGAGCATCAGGTGAAGGAGTACCTACCGCTCAAAAACACCCGTCATACCTTCATCACACTGGCTCTGGAAGCTGGTTTAGACCCTAAAGATGTGGCGTATCTCGTGGGCAATTCACCAGAGGTCATCTACAAACACTACGCCTCCGTGAAGCGAAATCTCATCGTGCCCGATTTTTAAGCTACCAAGAATCTAAAACCCGCTGGTAAGGCATTACAGGTATAGACCTTGGGTCTACCCCCTAAAACTTGAGCAAAGGGGCAACCCCCTAAAACGATCGCTATCTTGGGGTTTGCTTTTCTGAAACGATGGCTCAGACGGGATTTGAACCTGTGACCTTGGGCTTATGAGTCCCCTGCTCTAACCAACTGAGCTACTGAGCCTTGCTAAGTCTTAACTATTCACTATCTACTGCTCATAGTCAATGTTTTAGCTAGCTTTTCTATTTTACCAGGTAGTTTAGACAGTTTGGGCAAGGCATTTCTGACAAAGCGCATGTGTGATCAGTCTTCCTGCACGCAATGAGTGCAGCTTCAGGTCAATTACAGTGCAAGCTCAGCCCATCGATCGATCCACTAGAATTGTTTGTTAAATCGGTACACTGACAATAGCAGCGAAGGTAAAAGTCGCGGCTGAAAACACTTGAGACGAGGAACCGATTGCGATGAGAAACCAGTGGCGCTTTTGCTACTTTGTGCCCTTGCGTCGTTTTATAGCAGTGGGTCTGTTGACGATCGCTCCGTTAGCAGTGCCACTAGCCGCGATCGCGTCTGAACCTTATCCATTACCGCAAATCACGGCTCAAGCTGAAGCAGCGCCTACTACTCAACAGAGATTGGATGCCTGCGTCAAAAACCAGGCTGAAACATTACCCAACCCTTTTACCGATGTTCCGCGCCGTCATTGGGCATTTAAGGTCGTTCTCACCATGCACTATTGTGGTGCTTACCGTCAGGCAACGCCACCTCGCTTAATTGAGCAAAGCACGAAGAAACCGTCTCCTGGATCTGGTTGACTGATAAGCGTCTTAAAGGCTGACAGCCTACCCGCCCGTGAGTCAACCAGGCAATGTATCCTTAACTGAAGCAGCAATTTCATCATAAAAGCAACTCAAAATGCTGAAAAAGCGCCCGATCGGTCTCCTGGCGATCGTGTTTTACAAAGCGTTCGTCGCCTCCCTCCTTGCCGTCACCTCGATCGCGCTGCTGCTAGCCACGCGAAATTATGATGCGCTGGCAAACTTTGCGGATGCCTATACGCTCGAAGGAAAAACAAAGCTCATTGATTGGATTCTCGATGAAATTTTGAATCTTAATCCAAGGACACTAAGATTTAGCGGCATTGGCGCTGGCATTTACGCTCTTTTAACCGCGATCGAAGCCGTTGGTTTATGGTATGAAAAGCGCTGGGCGCATGTGCTAGTCTTATTTCTCGTTGGCATCAGCATTCCGCCCGAAGTCTATGAGTTAATTCATGGCATCACATGGATTAAAGTGGTTGTTTTTATCATTAATATCATTGTATTTTGGTACCTGCTCAGCCATTTTCCTAAACACAAGCCTTCCTAACAGATGGCAAAAGCTTACGCTAGAAAATGCATTCTTTCCCAATCAGCTTTATCTAGTTTTTAATGAGTTGTGATGCCTTTTCTGTCCCAGATTTCTGATTCGGAAAAGCCCAGTTCACGAAAATCATCCCTTCGTAAATCTGCTTCGTTCGCGCAAAAGAATTCATCCAGTTGTGGAGGTTCGATCGCAGTCCCAGCAAGCATGGCATGAACCTGCCCACGATGATGAATTTACTGCTGTATGCCATCGTCAGAAAGTGATGTGCAATTGAAGTCATAGAGCAGCAACGTCGTTTACTTAGAAATTGCCATGCTCTTCATTTGCTATTTTCAACCGCTCCAGCACGTCGTTAACCGCGATCGCACCCAGTTCACCAGAGGCACGGGTGCGAATGCTCAAAGCATTGGCTTCTACTTCTTTTGCACCGACTACTGCCATCACCGGAATTTTGTCTTTTTCGGCATTGCGGATGAGTTTGCCCAGGCGATCGCCGCTGGTATCCACTTCCGCACGAATGCCGATCGCCTGCATTTGACCAGCAACCTGTTTCGCAAACGGCAGTTGGTCTTCGCTCACCGCTAGCAATCGCACCTGAACGGGTGCCAGCCAAACGGGGAAATCGCCTGCATACTCTTCGATCAAAATGCCGATGAGTCGTTCTAGCGAGCCAAACGGCGCACGATGGATCATCACCGGACGCTTGCGGGTACCGTCTTCCGCCACGTATTCCAGGTCAAAGCGTTCGGGCAAGTTGTAATCAACCTGCACCGTGCCTAACTGCCACTCGCGATCGAGGGCATCGTTAAACATAAAATCCAGCTTGGGACCGTAAAATGCCGCTTCCCCAATGCCTTCAAAGTGCTCCATGCCAATCTTTTCAACCGCATGGCGGATAGCACTCTGCGCTTTGTCCCATGCGTCATCTGAGCCAATGTACTTATCCGAATCGGGGTCACGAAAGCTCAGGCGTGCTCTAAAGGAGTTGCCAAGCTGCAACGCCCGAAAGACCGATTGGATCAGATCCACAACCTTAAGGAATTCGTCCTCAAGCTGCTCTGGGGTGACAAATAAGTGAGCATCATCTTGCGTAAAGCCGCGCACCCGCGTTAACCCGCCCAGTTCGCCCGACTGTTCATAACGATAGACAGTGCCAAACTCTGCCAGACGCAGGGGCAGTTCCCGATACGATCGCAGTTCACTTTTGTAGATTTGAATATGGAACGGGCAGTTCATCGGCTTCAGCACAAAGCCTTGCTCCAATGCGGCTGACTCCGCATCCTCTGCCATGAGCGGAAACATGTCTTCCTTATATTTCTGCCAGTGCCCAGACAGTTTGAACAGATCGACCCGCGAAATATTGGGAGTGACGACGGGAAGGTAGCCTCGCTTGAGTTGTTCTTTTTGCAGAAACTCTTGCAGGGTCGATCGCAGCACAGTTCCTTTCGGAGTCCACAATGGCAAACCGGGTCCGACCAGATCCGAAAAAACAAAGAGACCGAGTTCTTTGCCCAACTTGCGGTGATCCCGCTTGAGCGCTTCTTCTTTGCGGCGTTTGTATTCTGCTAACTGGGCAGGGGTTTCCCAAGCAGTGCCGTAAATCCGCTGAAGTTGAGCTTTGGTTTCATCACCACGCCAATAGGCACCCGCCACACTCTCCAGGTCAAATGCGTCTGCGTTCAGGTCAGCCGTCGTTTCCACATGAGGTCCAGCACACAGATCCCACCATTGGTCGCCCAGATGATACAACGTAATTGGTTCCTCCAAGCCTTCTAGAATCTCTAACTTGTAGGGTTCGTTGAGTGCCTGAATGCGCTGCTTTGCGTCCTCCCGGCTCACTTCTTCACGAATCACGGGCAGCTTGCGGTGGATGATTTTCGTCATCTCCTTCTTAATTGCCTTCAGATCTTTCTCAGTAAACGGCTCTGGACTATCAAAATCGTAGTAAAAGCCCGTTTCAATCGAGGGACCGATCGTCACCTGCGCTTTTGGAAACAGCTTTTGTACAGCCATTGCCATGACATGCGACATCGTGTGGCGAATCTTTTTGAGGGGTTCAGATTCGCTGGTGCGCGGCAGATAAATTTTTTCTGGTCGAGGAGATTCGGAAGCAGACATGGAGGATGACATTAATTAAGGTCAAAACAAGTGGACGCGAACCTGGTACACAGCCGATGATGAAAATTGGGTGGCGCTTAGGGTGCCCCAACGCAAAAGCATCTGAGGCAAAAGCATCTGTTACAGAACAATGATGCTCGACTTTCTTAGTCTAAAGTCTCAGCCCACTGTTCGTCACATCAAATCCTGCAAGCAAAGGACGCAGCACGGCAAAGACTTCTTCTCTATCTTACTGAGCCCGTTTTAGTGGAAACGAGCTTGCGTTACTTAAAGATATGTAAAGAAGGTTTACGAACCTGAGAAAACGCTAAAATGAGAAATGCGGACATAACAGATTAATTTAAGTGATGTTTAATTCAGACCCATCTGATTCAAGCCTGCTGCGATCGATCCTAGAACCGCTGCTAGAAGACTTCCAATATTGGTTTCAGCGATCGCGCTTGCTTCTGGAGACAGAGCCGCTTCTGTTCCTGAGCGCAGAAAAACGAGCAGACTTGTTGGCACGAGTGGCAGTGGCGCAGCAAGAAGTGAGCACCGCACAGCTGCTGTTTAGGGCTATGGACGGTCAAGTTGGCATTGAAACATCTGTCATGAAACCTTGGCACGATCTAGTCGCGGAGTGCTGGCAAGTTGCGGTACGCTTCAGAATGCAGGAGTCTAGCCAAAACAATGTGAATGGGCTGTAGGGATTTTATACACGAGCGATCGCTGTCGATTCACAGCCATTTTGTAGGTCAGGTGGTTTAAGCGCAGGCAGGAGCTGCTAGTGATGCCTCCACTCATCAAGTTTTGAACACTAATCGAATTTTCAATGGTCGGACGTTTTAAGCATTCATAAAAATACACAGTTGTAGCGCTCATTCAAGCTACGCACTTTGAGGAAACCCTATGTTATTACATCTGCTTTACATCATCGCGTTTACCACACTTGCCTTTCTTGCCGTAGGAAACTTGATCCGCAACCTGATGACATTGGGCATGGAATCGCAACGAGGTCAACCGTCTAGAAATTGGACAATGGGCGACCCGCAAGCATCGGGAACCTCGCGGCTACGGATGGTGCCACATCCAGAATTTTTGGATACGGCTGGCAACGTCATCAATGAGCCGCTGTTGGTGATGCGATCGGTCAGTGTGGAAGATGCCCGCGAACAACTGGATGCCCTCTACGAATCGTCTCCAGGTGCAAACTCGTCAGGCGATCGTCGCGAAGAGATCTAAATCTGTTCTCCTTAACCGATCGCAGGGCTATTGCATTCTTGCCAAATAGATGAATGGGCAGCGGATGGGAACGGATGAAACGGATGATTTTTCCCACTTTTGTTGATCGCTTACCCGCTATCAATCTGCTGCCACAATGTCTGATGCTTTGAATGAGATGCCCCTGTAACCGGATCGTTGAGTGATCAAGGCTAATCGATCGCTGACCACGGTTTAGATTACTGTAAAGGTGTAAATTCCATTCACTATCAGGCGATTCATGTCTGAACCCTCTGAAGTTCACCCTTCAGACGTTTCTCAGGCACCGGAGGAGACGACGATCGTCCCGGTTGCATCAAACGTCGAGAACGCTGATGGCGCAAAGCCTTCGATTCCCCTTTGGCAAAACGTCACCGAATCATTGAGCGGTTGGCAACGGTTTGCGCCGCTTCGCTGGATGACGACTAGCGTTACATCCTGGTTTAGCGTCAGCGACGCTAAAGTGGTCGAAATTTTAGAGCAGGTGCGGTCAGAATTGCCTACCACCGAAGCATTGCTGGTAGGTAAACCACAGGCAGGTAAAAGCTCGATCGTGCGCGGACTGACGGGCGTTTCTGCCGACATTGTGGGACAGGGATTTCGACCGCATACGCAGCACACGCAGCGTTACAGCTATCCGACAAGTGACCTGCCGCTGCTGATTTTTACCGATACGGTTGGGCTGGGCGACGTGGCTCAAGATACCGACGCGATCGCGCAAGAATTACTGGGAGAACTTCAACCGGACGAAAACCGCCGTGCCAGAGTTCTCATCCTGACCGTGAAGGTGAATGATTTTGCGATCGACACGTTGCGGCAAATCGCCAGTCAACTCCGCCAGCAGCATTCAGAAGTCCCATGTTTGCTGGTGGTTACGTCTCTGCATGAGCTATATCCCGCCACATTGAGCGATCATCCCCCCTATCCACCGGATGTGGCAGCAGTGACTCGATCGTTCGCCGCTGTGCAGGAATCGTTCAAGGGACTGTACGATCGCGCCGTGATGATTGACTTCACGCTCGAAGAAGACGCATTTACCCCCACCTTCTACGGCTTAGAAGCATTCATCAACGCACTCGCCGACCTGTTGCCAGAAGCCGAAGCCCGCGCCATGCACCAACTCTTGACGGATAGTGCTGGAGAGAAGCTGGGCAATTTGTATCGTGATGCGGGTCGGCGTTACATTCTGCCGTTTGCAATCATGGCTGCCACGCTCGCTGCGGTGCCCTTGCCCTTTGCCACCATGCCCGTGCTGACGGCGCTTCAAGTTTCCCTCGTGGGGCTGTTGGGACAGCTTTACGGGCAAACGCTGTCGCCTTCTCAGGCAGGTGGGATTGTAAGCGCGATCGGGGGTGGGTTTCTGGCTCAGGCGATCGGGCGCGAGTTGATCAAATTCATCCCTGGCTTTGGCAGCGTCATCGCAGCATCGTGGGCAGCCGCCTACACCTGGGCACTCGGCGAAGCTGCCTGCGTGTATTTCGGTGATTTGATGGGCGGCAAGACACCTGACCCGAAGCGCATTCAGCAAGCCATGAACGAATCCTTCGCAGCGGCGAAAGAACGGTTTAAGCAGAATGGTTGATCATCTCCGTAGTAGGGACGTTCCATGGAACATCCCTACAGAGAACGATGCTAAATGCCCAGACGCTGATAAATTTGGTCGAGATGCTTCAGGTGGTGCTGCGGGTCAAAACACCCTGCCACGTCTTCGGCGGACAGATGCTTGGCAACGCGATCGTCCTGGCTAATCAGAGCGTGAAAATCACCATCAGGTTTATTCCATGCCTGGTGCGCGCAGGATTGCACAACGGTATACGCGTCTTCGCGGCTCATGCCTTTTTCCACCAGCGTCAGTAGCACTCGCTGACTAAAGACCACACCGCCGTACAGATTCATGTTGCGCGTCATGTTGTCGGGGTAGACCAGCAGATTTTTGACCAGATCCGTCGCTTCGACCAGCATAAAGTGGGTCAGGATGCAGGCATCGGGGAGAATCACGCGTTCTGCCGCACTGTGAGAAATATCGCGTTCGTGCCACAACGCCACATTTTCTAACGCGGTGCTGGCATGGCTGCGAACCACTCGTGCCATCCCGGTTAGCCGCTCAGAGCGAATGGGGTTGCGCTTGTGGGGCATCGCAGAAGACCCCTTTTGACCTTTCGCAAAAAATTCTTCGACTTCCAGCACATCGGTACGCTGGAGATTGCGAATTTCCACTGCAAAGCGCTCGATCGATGCCGCCAACAGAGCCAGGGTTTGCACAAACGCCGCATGACGATCGCGCGAAACCACCTGGGTAGACGCGGTATCTGGCTCTAAGCCAAGATTCTGGCAGGCGATCGCTTCCACCTGGGGGTCAATATTAGCGTAAGTGCCGACTGCACCAGAGATTTTGCCCACTGCAATGTTGCGCTTTTGCTGACAGAGGCGATCGCGGTGGCGCAACACTTCAGCCAGCCAGCCAGCCAGCTTAAACCCAAAGGTAATCGGTTCTGCATGGATGCCGTGCGATCGACCAATCATGACCGTGCTGCGATGCTGCTGTGCCTGATAGCGAATGGCTTGAATCAGTGACTCTAGCTGCCCCATGAGGACTTCTAAACTGGCAACCAACTGCAACGCCAGAGCCGTATCCAGCACATCAGAACTGGTCAGACCCAGGTGAATGTAACGTCCCGCATCGCCCACGTACTCGTTGACGTTTGTGAGGAAAGCGATCATATCGTGGCGCACTTCTGCCTCAATTTCCAGCACGCGCCGGGGATCAAAGTTTGCCTTCGCTCTAATCTCCGCCACAGCCTCAGCGGGAATGGTGCCCAACTCTGCCTGCGCCTCGCAGACGGCAATTTCTACTTGCAGCCAGGTTTTTAGCTTGTAAGTATCAGTCCACAATGCGCCCATTTCGGGCAGGGTATAACGCTCAATCAAGGTTCGTGTCGCACAGCACAACGGCTCTATTGTACAACCGTCCTTTGGTGGATTGGTGCGCGGATAAATAGGGAGGCAAAATTGCGATTGCCCATCCCTTCACAATGTCTTGACTAAACTTTTTCAAAAGGTCATCTATCTCAAGATAGAGATTGGGTACGTTGTAGACGAACGTTTTGAGATCACGTCCCGTCTGATCAACGTTTGTCGCCCCTTACATCCTCAAAGCAGATGTACAGCAACCCCCAGTTAGCAGCGTTCGCAAGACAAGTCAGTAAGTTCATGGCGATCGCCTGCTGCACCAGTGCGATCGCGGGCGGAGCGATCGTCACAGGGTTCGCTATCAATCCTGCTGCTACAGCCCAGACTGCCCCGCAGCCCATGCTGCAAGACAAAGCCCTATCAAGTGATCGCGTAACTCGCCTTGAAATCTACCTGAGTCGTCGTCAAGCTGTGCTCTATCAGGGCGATGTGCTGATCAAACGCTACGCGATCGGCACTGGGAAACAGGGTTGGGAAACGCCGATCGGAACCTTCAAAGTCATGCAGATGAAGCGGAATCCTACCTGGATCAACCCTTTCACCAATGAGCGCCTTGCCGCTAACGATCCCAGAAATCCACTGCGGGGATACTGGATTGGCTTTTGGACGAACGGCACCAACTGGATTGGCTTTCACGGCACCTTAGATGCTGGCACTGTGGGTAAAGCTGCTTCTCACGGCTGCATCCATATGCACGATAGCGATTTGAAAGATCTCTTTTCGCAGGTTAGCCTGGGCACTCAGGTTAAAGTGTTGCCATAAGGGTACGTAGCTGTGGTGAGGAGAGCGTAATGAATGTAATCAAAGGGCTACTAGGGCTTGGGTTGCTGGCGATCGCTATTTATACAGGCTTTGCCAAATTTCCCCTGTGGAGCGTGCCACTACTAGCCCTACTTTTCACCGCCGCTTATATTCAAGGCAAATGGTATTTATGGAGCGACCTGTTTCAGCAGCGGAGTTTCAAACTCTATCAGTCTTTACTCATTACTTACTTCATTCAAATGGTCGTCGTAGGCATCTTCTACTTGCTTGGTAGCGGAGTAGCGCGTTTGTTCGATCGATAATCATCTTTGTCGCTTCAAGGTTGGTGAGAGCCAGTTTGTAAAGGGTATCGATCTCGATCGACTGGCTGATTGTGTGGCGATCGAATCGCGATCGCAAGCAGTAAAAGCCTTTCGAGAATAAGATGGAGCGATCGCCTTTAAGAGGAGCCTACGTTGCAAGGTAAAGATGTCCAGGAAAAACCAAGGAGTTTACTTCAAGAAGCTACAACCATCGATCCAGCATTGGCAAAACGGTTAGACGAAATCAATCGCTGGGTTAAAGATTTGAAACCCGGGAAACTTACTACAAAACGGGCTGTCATGGCTTTTTTGCTGGAAGTGATCACCGATGCTACACTCTGGCTGATACTCAAAGCCCAACTTTTAGAAGAGCAACGGGTTGCGTTACTGCAACTGTCTCCGCCCCAACGGTATTGGTACAGCGAACTGTTTCCCCGATGGCTGGAGGAGAACGATCCCAAATTTTATCTTTGGCGACAGAAACTAATGGCTGGAGCATTTAGCGCCGCAGACGAGAAAGTGATCCAAGCGGTTGCCAAAGCCGTAAATCAGCAAGAAGGCGAATTCTGGCGGCGCTATATCGCCGATTTATCGATGGCAACTGATTTGATTGTGAGTCATCGGCAGCAACAGTCCCTTAGCACCCAAATCACCAGTTTATCGGATGAGTACTCGCAACAAAAATATGCAGACTGGAAAACTACGCTTCAAAGTTGGAGAATAGAGAGGGGTTTGTTTATCAGCTACAACCCTGGAATGCCAGATTACATTCAGCAGTTGGCTCTGCTGGCACTGGGAAGCAGCGACACACTAGAATCAGGCAACTACCAAAAAGTCTCATAGGGAGAACATAACTCAGGCTTACCGTTACACAAGCAGGCTCACTCCATGCAACCCCAAGACCACTCACAGCCGTCATCAAATCTCCCTAGTTTTGCCGAAGCTCTTGCCGCCGCCAACAAAATGCAGCAAGACTGGCTGGAATATGGCGTGAATTTTGTCGATCGCTACGTCGAAGATGTCGATGGCGACTGGCTGGATCAATGGGGTGATGATGCGCCAACAGAGAACGGCTCTGTACTCTCTGATTCTGTGCTGTCTCAACGCTTGATTGACCATAATTCATTCATCCAATCTGTCGTAACTTTTTTGATGAGCGATGATCCTGTTGCCATTGAAGCCCGCCCCTTCTGGGAAGATCGTCCCCTACCTGAAATTGCTGTTTATTTGGAACGCTGCCTTGTGCTGCCCGAAGTCGATCGTCTTTATGCAGTCCAAAATTTGCTAACTGGTAGCGATACTAATGGCAGCAAGCGCAATTTTAATAATGCTATCAAGCAAATCGATACGCTTAAACTAGCTAAGAATATGCTGGAAAAATTGATTCAGGTTCAGCAGGGTTTTTCTTATAAAAAGTGATGTTCAGTTATCTAATTTCCAAAGTGCAAATTAGAGAGATCAATCTCGATCGACTAGCTGAGCGTGCGGCGGTCGAATCGCGATCGCAAGCAGTGAAAGCCTTTAGGTAGAGCAGCTAATGCTTAAATAGGTGTGTTCAATGAATGGTTTGATTTGGAAAAAGTCGCAAGGATGAAGAGGTATTGGTGGTTACCGCTAATGAGCAATGGATGCCATTCGCAGAAGTACTGGAACAGCACCCATTGGACAGCTTAATATAAGCTACTCAAATATTCGCGCAACCTTTTTACCCGCCTGTTCGCAAGCTGTGCGGCATGGGGAAAAACCATAACGATTTTCCTCTCGAATGTTTTCCCTCGCCATCGTCTCTGCAAGCATAATAGCTGCGCGCTGTACCATTTTTCCTGTTTTAGCCAAATGATCGCGAACATTAGCGTCTTTTGGTAGCTTATGTTTTTGGCGATAACTCGCGGCTCTATCCTTGATTAGAAGCTTGTAAATCAGGTTAGTGAGATAGCCATATGCCATGCCTTCGCTTTTAATCCAAGTGGGTAGAGTTTCCGGGTCTACAGCGCCGTGCTGAGCTAAGGTGCTGGCAAAGTCTTTGCGGACAATTACGCACTGAGCAAGAACTTCAATATTCTCGTCAGAGTGACCCTGCTGCTTCCATGTCTTAACTGCCCGCTTGTACCCACGAGAAAGGGCTTGTTCTGGATCTGTCTCTTCTTCAATTCTTTCTGCAAGAGCATTTAGCGCCCATTGGTGGAAATCTACAGAAAGAATCTGAGCATAGTCGACCGCAAACTGAGAAGAAGCATATGTTCCGGGGGCAGTCCCCCCTCGCTTAGGTTCTAAAAAACCTGAGACTTGAGTGATGACCCTTTTGGCTTCTCGTTTGCCGCGTTTCCATTCCGACCAAACTGGTACAGTACCAGTTTGATCACAAATATGATTTAGAAGCTCTTGTGTAGCCTCTAGTCGTATCCAAGCTAAAGGCTCTTTGTTGGCAGGACTACCTTCTGCCTTCCACATGTCGGTCAAGCAGACTAGCCCATTTTTAGCGTTGCGGTGAATCATCGAGCCTTCGTAAACTAAAGCAGTGCCTTTTGAAGAATTAGACATTATTGTGTCCTCTAGTGTTTTGTACGCAAAGTGCTTTGCGGTAGAGGACTGCAAGCCGCAACAGAATGCAACATGCTTGACAAGCGCGATCTCGAATGACACTATATGTAGCAGTCTCGCAAAAGATGCCATCATATAATCCCAACGTATTCGACTTGCAATCTTCACTAGCTTGTAGTCCCTACCTGGGTAGATGAGAGCCGTAGGAAAGCTCTTATCTTTAGAGCATAAGGGTGACCTCCAAGGTTGCATTTGTGTTCTCTTGTCGATTGTGGGAGTGGTGGGACTTGCACCCACAAAACCCTGCCAGGTTGCCGGATTAGGAGTCCGGTGCGTCTGCTAATTCCGCCACACCCCAAAACTTTTCAGCGAAGGTAAGTGTTGATCTGCAATCAACGCTTGCCTTCGCTTTTTGGCTTAACTATTATGAAGAGTCAAGCGCTACCATGCTTACATCCTGCATCAAAGACATTGTTTACAGTAATGACGGACTTATAATTGTGTGTCTACAAAGTATCTGAAAAATCTGATTTGGTACTTTGTTTACGTTGTTGTTCTACAAATCAACTCCTCACTTGTACAGGCATGACGAGGTAGGTCATTTTGATGCTGCCGAGGGGGGTGACGATCGCTGGGCTGGTGGCTGTATTTAACTGGATCTGGATTTCGGTGGTGGCGATCGTCTTCAAGCCATCCATCAGGTACTTCACGTTAAACGCTACATCCAGGTCATCGCCTGTAATCTGGGCGGGAATGGTTTCTTTACCGCTGCCCACATCCTGCGCGTCTACCGACAAGGACAGCAGTTGATTGGTGCTATCCAACGTCAGTTTGACAATGTTGTTCTTCTGGTCTGCCAGCACTGCAATACGCTCTAGAGCACCCAGCAGGAGCCGTCGTTCTGCTGTAATTTGGCGTGAAAATTGACGGGGCACGAGTTGGCGGTAGTTGGGATATTGCCCCTCTAAGAGACGACTGGTGAGGCGTTGATCTGTCCACTCAAACACCACCTGGCTCTGGTCGAAGTGAACTGCTACATCGCTACCCGTTTGCCGTTCTAGCATTTTGGTCAGTTCTTGCAGCGCCTTGGCGGGAATGGTCACATCCAGGGCATTGTCTGCAACTTTCGCCGTTTTGGTATCAGCTTCAACCGCGTCTGCATTCACCGTTTGAACGACCGTAAGGCGATGACCGTCTGTGGCAGCAAACTCCAAGCCATCGGGCTGCATGGTGAGGTGAACTCCTGTCAACACTTGCTTGGTTTCGTCGCTACTGGCAGAAAATAACGAACTCCGCAGCCCTTCAATCAGGCTTTCGACGGGCAGATGAGCGACTTCGCCCCCTTCCACCACAGGTAGTTCGGGAAACTCGTCGGCTGACATCCCGCGCACCTGATAGCGACCGGAGGCACAGGTCAACGTGGTCAAAAAGTTTGCATCGGTCGGGTCGTCGGTTTCATTCTCCAGGGTGATATCGCCCTCAGGTAAACGCGAGACAATATCGGTGAGCAGTTTCGCTGGCAGGGTCAGCTTGCCACCCACTACAATGTCTGCCGGAAAACTGGTCTGGATGCCCAGGCTGAGGTCAAATGCACTGAGCCTGATTTGCTGAAGCTCGTCGTCAGCAACCAACAAAATATTTGCCAGAACTGGGTGGCTGGGGCGAGACGAAACAGCGCGGCTGACGAGGGAAAGGTTGGTGCTGAGGCTGTTTTGAGAGCAAACCAGTTTCATGGGAGGTTGACCTTTGTGTGAGGAAGGAGTGGTGAGAGAGGCGGAAGAAGCTTGAGCCAGCGGAAAGCTTGGGGTTTGAAGACGGAAGATTGAGAAGGCAGACGCTATCTGTAGCGTGTTGAGAGCGTTGTCTGCGTATGTTAGCACCCTTGTTTTGAACAATCTACCCTGGTTTTTTACGTCAAATTTTGGTCTTGTCTCTGATCCGGACTTAAGTAATTCTTATTTAAACAGTAGTAGTAGGGGCTGTGGAAAATGTGGAGAAACGCATAAACGGCGACTGGTCAATTCTTTGAGATAGCTTTAAACCTGTGGAAAACCTGTGGAAAAATGCCCAATCTTTGCACAGAGTATTTATACTTAATTGCCTTTCCCCCGATCGCCCTGAGTTCTGTACAGGTTTTCCACATCGTTTTCCACAGAAAAGTTTAAGGTTTTCCACACGCGTTCGATCGCTTTACGTTGCGTTATCAAAAAGCTTGATAAAAATTTAGATCTTCTCCAAAAACAGCAAAACTTCTCCACACCCCGTCTCTGCTCTACTCATAAGTGCGGCTGATCGGTGAGCGATCGTTGAAATGAGAAAGGGGACAAAAGCATCAGCCTTCGCCCCTTCAATGGTTAGATGGGTTGCTCAGAGGGTTCTTATGCTAATCATTCACGCGGGTTCAGTACCCTAACAATGAAGAGGGTATAGGGTGTGGGGTGTAGAGTGTGAATAGCGGCATTTCAGAGCAGTGCTGCGAGATTGCACTGCCGATTTGTTTTTCTGCTGCTGACTGCTAGCCGAAGATTGCCTGGAGAGACCCTAAACTAGGGGTGTGACAGCAGCAGGGGTGACGGCTTTTGGCGGTGCTGATAGTTTGATCACCATGGGCGAGTCTGTCACCCCAAGGGTTAGCTGCGTGGGTGCTGCAAAGGTAGCAACGGGTGCGATCGATTGGTTGGGGGCATAGGCAGTCGCTTCTCCTAACGGAGTGTTGAAGTTTAAGGTGACATTCTGGACAGCGGGTTGATCGGTGCTGGGTACTTCCAGCCAAAGAACCAGGTAGAAGTCACCATTGCGCTTCTCCAACAGCGTGTGGTGGATGTTTTGCGTATTGCCACCGATCGAGTAGTTGAGTGTACCTAACGTGGGTGTTGCAGGTGGCACGACTACTGGTGTCGCGGGTGTTGCTGGGATGGCTGGTGCGGGTAGGGGATCGTTCAGCAGGCTGATCAGATTTTTTAGCGCCGTGTAAGCGGGTTTGGGGGTGCCGTCGCTGCGGAGGATACCGTAGTTGTTTTCGCTGTTGTTGGGGTCTGCTTTCTGATCAATTAGCTCGTAAGAAAAGGTGCGAGGAGCGCCCTGATTGAAGCTTTCCAGAAAGAGGCGGGGAAGATATTTACCCTGGACGGCTTCTGTGACTGGACGATCGGACAGAGCGCTACCTGTGGAGTATCCGACCTCTGTGGCGATCAGGGGTTTGTTGCCAAAGGCGGTCGATCGCAGATAGTAGTCCTTAGCAAGACTACCGTCACCGGGGTTTTTGGGGTTGTTGTAGGGGTGGAAGCTGCCGTAATCGACCCACTGGCTCAAATCGCCCACAGCACTACTGGAGTTAGCGTACACAAATGAAGGTCCAATGACGGGAATGTTGGCAGTGGCAGGATCGGCATTCAAGGCTGTGTAGACATCGCGTGTGAAGTCTCGCAGGTAACTGATCCAGCCATTGTCTGTGACGGGTTGACCATTGCGGCTGTACACATAAAGGCTGGAGAACAGGTCAAATTCATTCAGGATCTCAACGGCTTCTACCCCGTTTGCCACCAAATTTTTGACGTAGTTGACTACCGTATAGCCAGGGGGTTTGATGTCGTAAGAGGCATCGGGACCAACGCCAATATTGGGGTCAATTACCAGAGTTGACTTAATACCAAGACTGCCTAATTCGTTGATGCGCTGTATCCAAGTGGGGTCAGTGCCGCCATCGCGGATATGACGAATGCCCAGGTCAAGCAGGCTTTGTTTGATCAGCGCATAGTTGCCATAGGCGGTGTCGTAGTAGCGAAGGTGGGTATTGATGCCGATCGAATCCACAAAAGAACTGGCGCTTCTGGCGGTTGCACCTGTGGCAAATACAACGGTGCTATTCCCCTGAAACAGTTGACTGGCGGGAATAATTTCTTTGGCTTGTGTGGGGCTAGACCACAGAAGTTGAGCGGTTGCGCCGCCTGTGCTGTCGTAATATTCCAGCTTGATGTCGTAGGCTTGTCCGGCGGCAAGGGCGATCGCGCCACTGTTTTCGGTGACATCGTGGTCTGTCCAGTTGTCAATCAGCAGTTGACCATTCACCCATAGGCGGATGCCATCGTCCGATCGCGTGTAGAAGGTATACGCTTCCGACGTTTTAGCCAGGACTTTCCCTGTCCATCGCACGGCAAACCCATCCGCAGGCACGATCGAATTAGGAGCGTTGGTTCCCCACGTAAAATTCACCGTTGGGTCAATTTCTGTCCACTTGAGATTAGCGAAATTTTTGCCCTGATAATACTGTGCCTGTAGCCCAGGTTTGGGAGCTGTGGCGATCGGCGCAGCGGCGGTGGTAGGGCTGCTAGAGGCAAGGCTAGTCGTTGTCGCTAGGCTGTTGGGTTGAGTGGTTAGGGTAGAAGCGGCGATTGCACTCGCGCTGACGCTTGTACTCAGAGCAGAGCTGCTCGTTGCCACTGCGACATTGGAATCTGGCACTGTAATTTCCCTAAGAAACGAACTGGACGTTAATTGCCCTTACAAATCAGTAGGGTCTGGAACCCAGATGGATGGGTACGATTTGCATTGAGTGGACATTACGGAACTAGCTGTTTGTTGGGAACACACGGATTCAATCTATAAAGAGGTTAATGGTATTAACCGAGGCTTTTCAAACAACCTCTAAGGTAGACCAGCGATCGCTGAGTGAACCTCAAAAGTGAAATTCTACGCCTTTATTGGGAGAAAGCAATAAATTGCAATATCCGAGTTTAATATCTACCATGAGTTTTCCGAAATCTCAACCCCTGAAGAAAGTGAGCGCGTAAAATTCAAGCCTGAAAGATTGGGATGTTTTGTTGCAAACACAAAATTTCTCTGAGCATAGGCGTTTTAGCGAATGATATTTTCTGACTCAAGAAAATTTTGATTCTGACTGTTCTTAGAATGATTGAAAACTGGTAAAACACCGTCCCGTCGTTCTTTGGTTTGAGTTCATCAAAGAGTCGCTCGACTCAATTTCGCCCAATCTAAAGCTGATAAATTCATTGCTCTAGAAAGCTTCTGGAGCGTGTAATTAATGGCAAGCAGGCAGAAGACTTTAAAGAGTCAAAACGGTGCCTTTACAGAAACTTTATGCGAACTTTATATAAAGCACCTACCATTCAGTCAACTTTTGACGCTTGATCCGACTCTACCCATGCCAGCTTTTGTGGAAATAATGTGATGGGTGATCCGTTCAGTACCAGGGTGAATATCCGTCGTTTGTGAGTGGGTTGGGCGATCGCGCCATCACTATCATGAAGGAGTCTTAATAGAAGCGATTGATCGTGCCTACAACCGTTTTTGATCCCCTAACGCATTCAAACCTTTCAACGCATCATCCGCCTGAGTCTACAGCGCGGCTGTGGCTGCCTGAGCGTGTCTTGTTCACACCGTCAGCCTTAGAGCTTCCCTGGGGGCAGCAAATTTTGTCGCGGGTGCAGGCGCTCAATCTGCTTGTGGAAACCCTACCCCGCGATCGCCTGACCGGGTTGCGGGGTGACGATGACCGCGAGACGTATGCGATCGCCAAGCGCACCCTTGCTGTTGTCGTTGCGCCACCCAGCCACTTCAAACTCAGCCCCATTCCACCCTCGGCAGACTGGCAGTTTCACCTGGCAGAAGGCTGTCCGGCTCACTGTCAATACTGCTATCTGGCAGGTAGCTTGCAAGGTCCTCCGGTGATTCGGGCATACGCTAATCTGCTACAGATCTTAGAGAATCTGGCAGCCTACGAGCGTCCTGGTCAGGAGACTTCCTATGAAGTCAGTTGCTACACCGATCCGCTGGGCATTGAGCATTTGACAGGTAGCCTTGCCGAATGTATCCGCTACTTTGGCACTCGCCCTGATGCTCATCTTCGCTGGGTCTCCAAGTTTGATGGTGTCGATCATCTGCTTGCTTTACCGCATAACGGACACACACGCTGCCGGGTAAGCGTGAATGCCGCGCCGATCGCCCAGAAGCTTGAAGGCGGCACGGCATCCGTCACTAAGCGCTTGCAGGCTTTGCGGAAGCTGGGCTTACCACGATCGCAGGGTGGCGGTGGCTATCCTATCGGGCTGGTGATCGCGCCCATTATGCCGATCGAGGATTGGCAGACCCATTACAGTCAGTTGTTTGACGCGATCGAAGCTGCACTTGATTTTGATTGTGACCTGACCTTCGAGCTAATTTCCCATCGCTTTACCCCCGGTTCCAAGGATGTGCTGCTCAGTTGGTATCCCAAAACGACGCTTGATTTGGACGAATCTACCCGCAGCGTGAAGCGAAATAAGTTTGGCGGCACCAAGTACGTTTACCCTGCCGAAATGATGAAGACGCTGCGGAGCTTTTTTGAGCAAGAGATTGCCCGACGCTTTCCGCAAGCAAAGGTGCTGTATTGGACATAGTGGACGTGAGGAGAGAGGGGTCAGAAGGAAAAGGGATAAGATGTAGCATCATCATTGACCGACCAATGCTGCGCCTTCTTACCGAGTTGGTTGCGCGAGATTGAAAGCGGCATCTAATAGCGATAAAGCCTTTTCTGGCTGTTGGTTGCGGCTAAAGTAGTGGGCGGTGTCGGTGAATGCAGTGGCTTGAATCTCAGGTTTTTGAATCGATCGCGCTAGTGCAAGTGACTGATCAGGGGTGTTTGCATCAAGATAGCTGTTGACAACTTCTAGTCTTGCCCGATCTTGAACGCTCAAATCACGAATAGTGGGTACGATCGTCACCGCTTTCGCAAGCTTGCCAAGTTGAGCATAAGCTGTTGCAACCTCGTAGAGCGCGGCGGATTGTAAATCAGTCTCCGCAGATCTGCGTGAAGGGGTCTTAGAGAATTGATTTGCAAGGCTAAGAATGCGATCGAGCAACTGTTCAGCGCCGTTCAAATCGTTTAACTTGCGATAGGTTTCAACGGTCTCCAGCATATTGCGCAACAGGTACTCTTGATAGTACTGGTCGCGATCGAGTTTTTCAGGAAAGAGCGTAGCGGCTTCGTTGAGGAATGCCAGAGCTTGAGTGCGGTTTCTTTTCGCTTGATAGAACTTGGACAACTGCATCAGTTCCCACTGTTTGTCGTTGGAGTCTTGCATCTGCCGGATGAGTTGGATTGCCTGCTGCTCTTTGTTGATCTCTAGATAGCTTCTTACAACCGCCCTGATCGCTTTCTTACCCCCTTCCCGCATCACCCGACTGTACAGTTCGGCAGAGCGTTTCTGGTTGCCCTGACGAGTGTAAAGATTAGCAATACCCAACAAAAGTGCTGTCTGATTTTCATCCTCTTTTGCCAATTGGTTAGTAAGCTTGAGTGCTTGAGTGAGATTACCCGCGCCTGCCTGATAGCTGGCAATCTCTGCGATCGCCTGTGCCTGAATGCCCGCCACATTGTCAGGAAAGCGTGATGTGATTTTGGGGACGAGCTGAAGCGCCTGAGCAAATACCTGATCGGCTTTGGTTTTTTGCCCAGCTTTGCTATAGCCCATTGCGACAGCCGCAAGATATTCCACCCGATCGTCCACATCTTCAAACTGCACTGCCAACATCTCAACCCGCTTTAAGGCTTGATTGCGAACCTGACGACCTTCATTACTACAGCGATCAGAACAGGTTGCAGCAATTTTGAGCAGTGCTTTCATTTGATCAGTGGATGGCTTAAGATTTTCACCACCTTCGAGAAGATTGGGGCTTTGTAACCGTTGTGCTATCTCAAAGGCGTTTTTGTACTGCTGCTTGGCCAGGTAATAGCCGATTAAACTCTGGTAATTTTCATTCTGCCAATCCTTATTTCTTCGCACAAGCTGTTTGGTTGCCAGCCAACGGTCTTGTAGGGCATCGAATTGTTTAATCATTTCCAACGCTTCCCGCAAGCGATTTTGTCTCAGATAGGCATTGACTAGATTTTTGAATGCATTTGACGAATCGGAAAGGTCAGTATGCGCCATTTTCGTTAGCACCAGGCTGGCGGCTTCATCCACGCGATTTTGCTCTAGCAGCCTTTGCACCATCCAGTAATAAATGCTGTCTAAGAAAAAATTGCGATCGCCTTGTGGAAGGAATTCTGCAATCAGGTTTTCTACCGCTTGCACGTCTTGCCAATTTGATGTTCCTGCAATCCGTAATAACAAACGATTTTGGGCATAGCGATCAAGTTTTGCCAGGGCGATCGCAAATTTCTCCCGTTGGTTAATGCGGTAGTACCCATAAGCAATGCTTACAAGAGGGGTGTCCAACAAGCCGATACTCGTAACGTCTAATTGTGCGCTTGGAAGGAATTTGGGTAGCTCAATTTGTGCCAGTTGGTACGTTCTGGCAGGAGAGAACACCTGAATAGATTCAGCCGTAGTTGCTACTGATGGTTGATACAACAGGGCAACAGCAGGAAAACTGGTAAGTAGGGCTACAAGGAGCGATCGACGCAATAGCATAGGTAGAGGGTTGAGCCGAGAGACGTGCGGCATCCTATCATATTGCCCTGAAACCCAGACTAAATAGGCACTCTAGCTTTTTGCCTCTAATTAGCCATTAACTCGGTGTACACTGCCAGCGTTTCCGTGTGGACTCGTGAGACGTTGAGCCAATCGAGATTCTGCTGCGATCGCGCTTTCCAGTCCTGCAACAACTCAGGATCACGTAGCAAGGGGGCGATCGCCTCTGCCAGTGCTGGGGGATTTGCCGCTGGTACAAGAATGCCTGCTTTGCCATTGTCCAGCGCTTCGGGGATGCCGTCTACGTTGCTGGCGACGATCGCGCAACCAGCTTCGCGGGCTTCGGATAGCACCAAGCCAAACGGTTCCTGTCGGGATGCCAGGACGAAAATATCGGTGCTGCGGAGATAGCGCTGCGGTTCTGCCTGGTAGCCTTCAAAGTGAATGCGGTCTGCCACGTTGGTTTTGCTTGCTTGTGCCTCAAACTCAACGCGATCGGGACCATTCCCAATCAGATAAAGATGAACCTCCGGGAACTCTGCGGCTATATACTCAAAAGCGGTGATGAGGTCAGCGACACCTTTGCGGTGATACATACCAGCAAGGGTGGCGATCGCGGGTCGTTGCAGGGTAACGGGTGGCAACTCTGACAGGCGTTCCCGTGGACTGCCCAGCGTGCCGTTACGGACAACCCTTAGCTTTGCTTGAGGAATGCCTCGCTGTGTCATGGAATCGGCAACCGATTGGCTCACGGCAAGAACGCGATCGGCAAGTCCCATTAAGATCGCGCTGCGCTGAAATTCGTTGTGAACGGTAGACACCAGCCCATAACTGGCATTGCCTCGCAACATCCACGCCAAAACCATCCCCGTCATCATGTGAGCGTGGATAATGTCTGGCTGAAGGTCTTCTACCAGCGCGTGATACTGTCTCGCAGCTTGAAGCAGGTTGAGCGGCTGGCGGCGCTGATCGAGCAGTACCGTTTTCACGCCGTAACGGGTCAGGAGGCGATCGTACTCTCCACCACCAGAGGCAACCATAACGGTATGTCCCGCTTCTGCCTGCAAGCACGCCAGATCAACGGCAACGTTGACAATGCCGTTGCCAATTTCCTGAATGTGGTTGAGGATATGCAGAATTCGCATAGGGTGCGGGGTGTAGGGTGTGGGGTGTAGGTGTAGAGACGTTTTGAATTTTGAGTTGAGCCTCCTCTGCTTCCCCAGCCTCTTGTGCTTCTTCCTGCCTTCTGCCCTCTGCCTCCTGCCCTCTGCCTTCTCCCTTCTCCCTACCTAGCCTGAACTGTTTGAGATGGCGTGAGTTTTGCGAGTACGTCGATGTACTGATCAACAACACGATCGACGGAAAATTCCTGGGCGCGTTGACGAAGGATGTTAGGGGCGATCGGCTGTTCCAGCGCGGTTAAGATGCCTGCTGCAAGGGCAGTGGCATTTCTCATAGGAACCAGGGTGCCGTATTTGCCACCGTCTAAAATCTCGGCAGGACCACTGGGGCAATCGGTGGAGACGATCGTGGTGCCTGCTGCCATTGCTTCGGCAACCACGTTACCAAAGCCTTCAAAGATGGAGGACAGGGCGAAGATGTTGGCTTGAGCCATGTACGCGTAGGGATTTTCGGCAAAGCCAGGGAGCGCTACATCGTCTTGCAAGCCCAGTGCGCGGATTTGGGCTTCTAGCGTTTCTCGATCTTCCCCTTCACCCAAAATCATCAGTCGCGCCGATCGCTGCTGGCGGACGATCGCAAAGGCATCCACAAGCGTCGGGAAATCCTTCTGGCTGACCAGTCGCCCCACGCCCAAAATGACCGGCGGTTCGTCTGGTGCAAACCAGGGATGGTCAACGGGCTGTTGCATTTTGGCGAGGACGGCTGGCGTGACGACTGGGTTGTAAATCACGCGAATCGTGTCGGCGGGTATCCCGGTAATTTGCGCGACATCCTCTGCGACACCTCTAGAAGCCGCGACGATCGCATCTGCCCAGGGGTAAAACAGGCGCACCAGCTTGGGTCTGAGCCGTCCGATCGTGTTGGGCTGATGATCCCGAAACTGCTGCGACAGGTTTGTTTGCACGCACATCACAACGCGGGTCGGTACTCCGGCGAGTCGCTGTGCCCACGTTGCAGAACTCAGAATATCCAGCGCTGACAAAAGGACTGTTGGTTGCTCCTGCTGCAAATAGCGGCGTAAAGCAAAGGTTTTAGAGACTAAAAGCGGCGATCGTGCCTTCAAATCCACAATCCGAATAGCAGACGGCACCATTTCCACATAGGCTCCTTTCGTCTCTGCCAGTACCAGGTCAATCTTGAAGCCGCGATCGGCAAGACCTTCTGCCAAATGCAGCATGGCACGTTCGGCACCACCGCCTTCGAGGGCAGGGAGGAAGACGCTGATAGTGGGGGACGAGTGGGGCATGGGGGAGGGATGAAGGGTGAAGGGTATAGGGTAAAGGGTGAAGGGTTTGAACAGTCGCCAGTGAGCAGCTGTCAGTGAGCAGTGAAACAGTCACCAGTGAATGAGGGTGCATTGGGGAAAGGCTGACTCCTGACTTCTGGCTTCTGACTACTTCTAACAACTAAAAACTAACAACCAACAACTTCCCTCAACACCTGGTCAATCTGCTGGCGAATCTGGTTAATATCAAAGCGTTTGCTGGCTGTGGTTTGGGCAATTTGGGCGATCGCGGCTATTTGCTCTGGGTGGTTGCGACAATGGGCGATCGTCGTTGCTAATGCCTTGACATCGCTGGGAGGAACGAGCCAGCCGATGACTCCTGGTTCTACCAGTTCTACAGCGCCACCAGCGGCAGAGGCAATAACGGGTTTGCCGCAGAGCATCGCTTCGACAATCACGCGCCCAAAGGGTTCTGGTGCGGTGGAGGTATGGGCAATGAGATCGCAGGCGTGCATGAGTGGCACCACATCGGAGCGGAAGCCTAAGAACTGCACCCGGTTTTGCAGTCCCAGGGTTTCCACCTGCGTTTTCAGCGTTTGCACATAGTTCTGTTCACCAAAGAGGGCATCGCCAACAAAAATGGCTGAAACATTCTCAGGGCAATCAACGAGGGCTTCTAGCAAAATGTGCTGCCCTTTCCAGGGCGATAAGCGGCTGAAATGACCTACGACAAACTGACCGTGTAGCCCAAGCTGCTGCTTAAGGTGAGACACGTCCGCACCTGGTTTCAGGTACGCGGCTGGCTCAAACCCGTTATAGACGACGGTGGCGATGTTGGCTCTTCCACCTGCCTGAATGAATGCCTCCCGACTGGCGTTAGAAGTGGCAATGACGCGACTGGCGCAGCGGTTCGCTAGTGTTACCGCGAGACGGCGATTGGTGCGGCTGAAGTGGTCGATCGACAAAATATCGTGCAGATGATAAACCAGGGGGCGACGACTGAGCAGGCTTGCCAGCGCACCGACGACAAGGGCTTTCTGGGTGTTGGCGTAGATCACATCATAGTCGCGGCTAAGCTGGGCAACTTTTACGGCAAGCGGCAGCAGTTGACTGAGGCTTTGAAACCCCTGCACCAGTCCACTATCTTTGCGTACCTCCATTGTCCGGGTAGCAAGTATCTGCACCCTCATGCCCTGCTGTTCTAACGCGGCTCGAAAGGGTCCGTCTGTGAATAAACAAACGAGGCTGCGATCGCGATATGGCTGCACGATATCCAATAAGCAGAGTTCTGCGCCTGCCAGTTTGCCACTCTGGTCAAGAAAAAGAATGTTTAGTTCCCTGGTTGAAGCGTCTGAGTGGAGTGGCTGGTTCGTCATGGCGTTTGCTTTCACCGTTGAATTCACGATCGTCTTGCTAAAAAGCCTCTGTCGTAACCCGTTTGTTATGGGATGTTCCAGCCATTTGTATGTGAGATAACCGATACCGATTGTGATGGGCAGCAACAAACCGATCGTGACGGCATAACCAATCATTTGAATCAGATGGGTTGCCAGGACTAATTTCAATAGAAGAGACAAACAAAGGTAGTGTGTCAAATAAATAGAGTAAGAGGCATCCCCCAAAGACGTAAACAGCTTCAATAGTGGTGTGTTCGACTGATGGTGCGATCGCTGCAAATCAAATGATGCGGCTCCCAGCACAATCAGCATGGAAGGGATGCCGTAAGCCAGAATGGGGTTTGGGAGGAGCGATCGCTGGGCTTGAGCAACGCCAAAGAATAGAAAAAGAGTCGTTCCGAAAAGAAGAAAAAAGAACTTTTCTGCGTCAAAGCGTTTGTTCAAGACTAAAAAGGCGGCTAAACAACCCAAGGCAAACTCTAAATTATGAGCGTTAAAAAGGAACTGAATGGAATGATTCTCTCGCGTCCATACGCCTGTAAAATTGCCGATAAAGAGGGCTAATGTACCCAAAAGCCACCCTGCAAGCAGAACTCTAGACAGCTTTAGCGATAAAAAAATAATGCACCCAAAGATGCCATAAAAGAGCATTTCATGGCTCAATGACCAGCCCACAATTAAGACTGGAAAATGCTCCTGCGGAATGAGTAATAACGACTTCACAATCACGGTTAAATCGCGCTCATAGCCGTAGCCCGTTTGCGGCATCAAAAAATAGATCGGCAGGATGGCTAACGTGACTAGCCAATAGAGTGGATAAATCCGAATCAAGCGCTTGATGATAAAGGGCTTGAGGCGATCGCGCTGTCCCACGTCTGCCTGGTGCACAAAGAAAATAATGAAGCCACTGAGCACAAAGAAAAAATCAACGCCTGCGCCACCAAAGGCAAACAGATTGCCTAAAAACGGCTGACCGAGCTTTTCCTGGCTCAATTGAGTGGTATGAAACAACACCACCAGTAGGGCAGCGATGCCTCGACACACCTGAATCCCATCCAGGTGTGGTTTTGCAGGATGCTGTACTGGCTTTAATGGTAGGGCGCTCGTGGCACCCTGTATCGCAGCCGATACTCCATGATTAGTAAACGGTTTCACGAGTCAATCCTCCTCACGCGGTCACCCAGCAGCCCATCATCACTCACTGTTCACATCAGGCAACAGCAAATGTTGATAGCGATAAAAACGCTGTGCTGCCAGTGCGATGCCCGCGAAACTCCACATCACAACGCCTGATAGTGCCAGCGTGGAGCTGCCCAGCCCAATTTGCGCGAAGACCCCCAGACTGATGGCGCGAGACGCACTCACAAACGGATCTGACTGTCCTTCTGTGCCACGAAAGAGGCTAAAAAACAGTAGGATCATGCCGCCCAGGTAGGGAATGGTGCCAAACCAGCCCAGGTTAAAGAGCATGGCTAGAACGCCGCTATCGTTGCTGCCCAGGCTGTCGTTAGTGAGCACAAAGCCCAACCCATTGCCCGGAATTTCTGCCAGCGCTTCGCCCATAATCTGCCCGTAGCCTTCCAGCCGTTGGTTGTAGCTCACGTCATCCTGGGTGTTCGAGAATGTTTGTAACCGTGCCGCGATCGCCCCTGCAAACGGCGGCATATTCACCAGCGGAATCACACAAACTGCCATGACAAGAATCGTCACAATCAACCGCATCTGTAATTTGGGCTTCAATGAGGGAATATACATTGCCACACCGACTGCCCAACCCAGCCAGGACGATCGCACCAGCGACAGCAGAAACGAGAGATAGCCCACTCCCACTGCTGCAAACCGCCACGTACTCTGACTGCTAAACAGCAACAGTAACCCTGCCATCATCACCGTTGCAAACGGACCTGGTGAATTCATGGTGCTAAACACCCGCATTCCCAGTGGTTCCGGTGTACCGAAGGCGATCGATTTGGAATTGATCAACCAAAAGCGATCCCACTCTGGCGCAACCAGATATTGCATGACCCCGTATGCCCCCGTTATCAGCACGCCCCACAAAAACACGCGCCCTAAATTCTGACGATAGGCAGGGTAGTGCCGCCAATGCACAAATAAGTGAAAGCCAAACAAAATCGGTGCCAACCAGTTCAATAACGGCACCACAACGGCGGTGGGTGGATACTTGATCAGTCCGACCAATAAGCCGTAAAGCACCCCGGCTGCCGACAAAATAAAGGGCAAACCATCCTGGCGAAGATAGCGGGGCAGATGACGAATAAACGTTAGCCCGGTCAGCATCATCACCAGAAACGGTGCCAGCAGCACAGGGCTGGGATCAACCCATCCGCTCTGAACATCAATCAAGCGCCGCACAAAGGGCGTTAAAAAGGCGACCCACCAGGTAAAGCCAATGTACAGAATGGGATAGCGCTGAAAGAGTAGCAAGCCCACCAGCAACGCTCCCGCTGGATACGCCAGTCGTAATAACCCACCTGCACCCGCCAGAATGCACAGCGTTGAAAACCCAACCAGCCCCAGCATTGCTGTCCACGCCAGCGTTGGCTGTAAACCAAACTGGGGACGGGTTAGGGGAGCGGTGGAGTCGGGGTGCATGGGAAGGGATGGGGGATGAAGGCAGAAGGCAGGAGGCAGGAGGCAGGAGGTAGAAGGGGTAAAGGGTAAGGGGTAAAGGGTTTTAACGGTTATCGGTGAGCAGTGAAACATTCACCAGTGGATGAGCGTGCATTGAGGAATGGCTGACTTCTGACTCCTCACTCCTCACTCCTCTCCCGCGATCGCCTCGCTTTCCAATCAATCTCATACAGCTTGATCTCTTTTAGAAAAATGTAGAAACTCCATAAGCCGGAGAGCGTAAAGCCTGCCATGCCCTGACGAAACATGCCGTACCAGACGTATTGCTGTATGAACTTGGCGGATGGTTTGAGCAGTAGTCGGAGGAGGCTAAAGCGGGTGCCGCTGCGGTGGGCTTGTTGGGCATCCAGATCGGTATAGCGATTGAAGCGAATCACCAAGTCGCTGATGTCACGAAAGCCGTAGTGCCAGATGACTCCTGGTAGCTTGACAACGGGCGCATCTTTGACATCAGGTCCTTCATGCACCAGGACATCCTTGATCCGAAAAATGGTTTTGTTGTAGAGACGGGTGTGATACTCCGGTCGTGTGTCGAGCCAGGTATCCCAAAAATCGCCAATGCGAATGGCAGAAAAGGCGTTAGCGGCGATCGTCGCTGCCTGTTTCCACTCCAGCAGCGCGGCAGCTAATTTTTGATCAATTACTTCATCCGCATCAATGAAGAAGATCCAATCCTGTTGCGCCTTGTCTGCACCAAAATTCCGTTGATTAGAGTAGCCCGACCAGGGATTGTGATATACTTGACAGCCGAGATCCTGGGCAATTTGCACCGTTGCATCGTCACTGCCGCTATCCACCACCACAATTTCATCCGCAAACGACTGGCACGATCGAATCGCATTCGCAATACATTCCTCCTCATTCTGAGCAATGATGACGATCGCAAGCGGTCTCAACGCTGTTGTTTCCTGGGTGAATGCTTCAGTTTGACTCAATGGCATAGGTCGATGCGGGTAGACGGACGAGAAAAAAGCGGATGGCTGAGCGGTTCAATCAATAAGCAGTTTAGAGGTTATGAGCTGGGTCAATTCAGAGGCGAATGCTTTAACCGTGTTCGTCTGGTTGTGTTGGTTATACCATTGATGAGCGTCAAGCGCGATCGCCTGTAAACGTTCCATCGACAATGCTTGTGCCTGCAACCCGCCAAACAAAAAATGAGTGTGTGCTTGCAGACCATCCATCACGGGAGATTGTTCCTGCGTGACGATCGGCACTAATCCATGCGCGCAATAGGTGGCAAACACGCCTGATTTTGCTAACCGTCCGTTATCTGTGGAATAAACAATTCCTGCCAGGGAATCGGCAAGTAATTGACTAATGGCGGCGGCTGATTGTTCACCTTTCTGGACAAGAGAAATCCCGCCAATTGCGGACTGATCTAAAGCTAACGAGGGTCCCACATCACAAATTTCTTCAATACCTAAAAGCTGACAGCTATTGATGAGCATGGGTTGCGATCGCTGATAAATTCTCGCCCGTCGCCCCGCTGTGCCAAAGACGACCAGACGCTTTCTCCGCTGTGCTAATGGTGTTGGATTATTTAATTCACCAATATTAGAAAAGACAGGCAGATTCAAGATCAGTTGCTGTAAGCGCTTTGATAGGAGTGTTTTAGTGACGGCGTTGTTTGTCACCGCGCGATCGGCTAGCGTTGCCAGTTTCCAGGCGACCTGTTGCTGCCAGGGAAACCGATAAAAGGTTTTTTTCCATAAGTAGAAGGATGGAAATTCGTGAAAGACGATCAGCAAGGGGATTGAACGCTGGCGTTGCAGTGCTTCCAACGCCTTCACCAACCAAAAAGGCGCACCAAATTGAGGGTCGTAAGGATAGTCCGAATAGTGTAGAAGAACCGCCTGGATTTCTGATGGAATGTCATCCACAAAGGCTTGAGGGCTATCTGTTGGTAAATCACGGATGGGAAAGTCGCCAACGGCTTCATTGCCTTGCTTAAACGTCATGAAATGGGTATAGATATCATGCTGCCGCAGTCCATTCGCTAGCATGAACGCATAATCACCCATCCCATCTATCGCGGGTGGCAGTCTGGGACATAGCTGTAAAAGATTCATCCGTTACTCCTTCCCATTCATCGCTTTACCTGCGAGCGGTGCCGCGTTTGTGCTTCTGTCAACCCCAACTGTTGCTGGATGGAGCGTTTAATCAGATGCATAATGTTGGCGCGATCGTATTGTTTAATCGCCGTCATCCGTGCCGCCGCACCCAGTCGATCGCACAAATCATCGTTTTGCAACAGCTTCACACAGGCTTCTGCAAAGGCTTGCGGCTCATCCCGCTGCAAAAAATCCTGCCCATTCACAAAATTCAATCCCTCAGCACCAATGCGGGTAGAAACCATTGGCTTGCCGTAAGCCGCCGCTTCGACCAGCTTCACGCGTGTACCGCCGCCCGACAAAATGGGACAACATACGACGCGCGATCGACGATACAACGCGTCTAAGTCATCCACAAAGCCTGTGAATTCCACTCCCGGCGCACCACTGCCATAGCTGTGAATGTTCTCTGGTTGTTTACCCGCAATGATGAGTCGTGCCTCTGGCATTTGCTGCCGCACGTAAGGAAAGACTTGCTCAATGAGAAAATTGGCAGCGTTGATATTGGGATAGTAATGGTAGGCACCTAGGAAGAGCAAGGTTGGCTCTGTCGTAAGCGGTTCTGGGCGTGGAATGTGGACGGCGTTGGGAATCACCACAACACCTGCCAAGCCTTGATTGCTGAGATAGTTTCGATCCTGCTGCGAACACACGTAGGTTTGTTGCGCTAATTTGATTGCTTGCCGCTCACCCCACCACAGCGCGGGTATTTGCAGGTAGTAAAGCCAGGTGATGAGGCGCGTGGGTGGTTGTCGAATATCTCGCAAGAAGGCGATATGTTCGATATCATCCAGGTCAAAGAACAGGGGCGGCAGCGTTTTGCGAGTGAGCAAGGCTGGGCACATCGATCGCAGCCGATGGATGAAGACGGCATCTGGTTGACGGTTCAGGCACGCTTCAAAGGCGTGAATCTGCTCTGGCTGGCTGGTTCGCACCAGATCGCGCTGCTGAAAGATACTAAACATCCCTGGTGCTTGCTGCTGCCACTTGGGTAGGGGATGGGCATGTTCATCAAACTCTGGGCACAGAAAGAGGGTAATGGGAAGCTGCCAGTGCTGGGAGAGGGCTTTTTCAATCGCCGCGATCGCCCCTGGAGACGTATCGGTTCCGGGCGGCACGTAAAACAGCACATCAACCTGGGCAAACGTCTTGATTGCCTCCAGAAACGTTGCCATGCGCTTATACGTGCCCTGCACGTCAAGCCGCAAATCTTGAGGAAAGTGAGTGGAAACAAATAGCACCCGCATAGCAAAGCACTCAGACGAAGGAACTGGAAAAACGAACAGAACGCCTCACAGTTGATCTGCCCATGATAGACCCTCTGAAGGAATGACATACTACTACCAACTTCAACATCTAACTGTGGGTCGATTTTTTGTCGTAGCTAAATTTTGTGAACGTTCACTATCTGGAAACCAACAGGAAATTCATCTAAACATCAGCCTTCAAAATGTAAGCTCAAACAGGCTTTCTCTTAAATTGTTTACGCCACTGTTCAATCGCCTTCGTATTAAGCGTGATTTGGGTGATGAAAGGTGCTTGAATCCATTGCTTTATCTGCTGAAAATTAGCTCGATCGACCGCTGGCAAGCCCGTTTCTTGAGCAATTTCGGTTGCACGATGGTCAATTTTAAGCACGAGCGCTCGTCGTCTGGCTAAAAGACAACGAATGCCACCGTGCAAGCGAGTGCCAATATAATCCAACGAAAGGTTTGATGCCAGTAAATCCTCTAGTGCTGATAGCGATCGATCAAGCATTTGAACAGGTACATTGAAGCTCTTGACGTAATCGCGATCGCCTGCTCCCTGAGGCCAAAAATAAACGGTTTCGTAATGAGTAGAGACTAATTCTAGTAAGGCGCGATCGAGGTCAGGCTTTTGAGAATAGTCTGTTAACATGAGCAGCACGTTCTTGGCTTTTTGCTGTGGAATCTCGTCAGCATTCAGATTCGCTAGTGACCACATCGTTGGACAACCTGTATTGAGCACGTTCCAGATGCCGATCGATCTTAATTTTGCCTTCGTATAATTATCTCTAACTGAATGCATACTCCTAGATGAGAGCGCTAAATGCAATAAACCTGCTGTGTAGAAGTTTGGGCGACCTTGATATTGCCACCAGCTAACACCCATGAGAACAACGCGCTTTTGCAGGCGTATGGCATCGCGAAAGAAAATTTTCCATTGATTATAGTGATTCATCTTTGATGAGAGTAAATTTGTGCCGCCTACCACAATCATGGAGCAGGCTTTAAGGAGCTGAAAATGTTCCTCTTCTAAAGGTGTGTGGGTTGAGAGATTGAGAATGGGTTGGTGATCGAACAGGTGATTCAGCTCACGCAAAACAGCTTGTTGAATAATGAGATCGCCTAAATTAGCACTGGGAGAGCCATCATGATCTTCAATACCAGGATTCAATAAACAAACGGTTGCTTGAGAAAAATCTTCAGCATAATTTCTGACAACCTTTTCTGAGCCTTGCATGTAAGTAACGTCTTGAGCAGAGCAAGCGAATGAACTTCAAGCTTAATCTAACCATAAACTTTGCTTCTTATTTGTTTGGCAAGTATCACTCTGGTAAAAATTAAAGCTGAATAAGCGAGAACTTAAGTCACATCAACGCGATTCTCTTATAGACAAGAATCACTGTGATTTCAGCATCATTTTTGCTCCTTAACTCCAGTCTTCTACTGCACGCTCTCTAACTGATACAGCGTTTTCCAATGCGCTGCGGTACACCTTATTCCCTTGGTTCCTTGGCTCCCTTCTTGGATCTGTACTTCACTTGATTGAAAATTGCTGTATGAGATTGCTGTACTTGCCTCGTGTGGAAAACACGAGTGTTTGAAGCATATTCAACGTCTGTTCAAGCATCTGTTCTTGTGAAAAATGTTTTACCTGATGTTGTGCCTTTGCTGCCATACATTGCATTTTGTGAGGATGCTGTAGCGCCCAGCCGATCGTCTGAAACAAAGCATCGCTATCATTTGCTGGACATAGCAACCCATGCACTTGATGCTGCATGATTTCAGGAATACTGCTGGCATTGGTGGTGACGATCGGCAACCCATATGCCATCGCTTCTAGCAGCGCAAAGGGATGCCCTTCAAAACGGGTGGGAAAGACAAACAAATCGGCTGCTTGGAGCAAGCGAGGCAGATCTGAGCGATGTCCCAACATTGATACGGCGTGGTCGATCGCCATCTCATGCAGGCGATCGTGCAATTCCTGCTGCTGTTCACCCGCTCCAGCCCATACAAAGCGGATGTCGGGATGTGCTGCCAGAAGCCGAGGGACGATCGCCAGCAGATCGGTATAGCCTTTTTGCGGTGTGAGCCGACCCACCGTGAGCAGCAAGCGGTTGTGTGAGGGAATGCCTAACTCCTGACGGACTACCTGACGAAGCGCCGATCGAGTTTCCGGTGTGCCTTCTAAAGCAGGCAACTGGATGCCGTTGTAAATGAACTGCACGTCATCAGCAGGCATCTCAAACAATTCGCTCAGCAGCCGACAGTTTACCGCTGAGTTGGTGAGCCACTGTTGCCCTCGCTGGCGTGCCCAGGTGTATAGGTAAAAACGCGATCGGCTGAGTGGAATCTTCTCTGGTGGGATGAGGTGAAACATGACGGCGGCGGAGAGGCGCAGTTGTCCGCAGGCAAGGATGCAGCCCAAACAGTGATCTGCCCACGGCAAATTGATGAGCACCACGTCTGGTTTGAGGGTGAGCAGGAGCGATCGCGTTCGCCACCACCGCACAAAGGCATCGCCCATTGCTCGAATGCCTCGGCTCAGCGGTTCCGCGATCGCCAACGGGTGATAAGTGACCTGATGCGCGGTCAATGCTTGCCGTAAAGAGGCAGTGGCTTCAGCTAGAGGGAAGGCAGCATGAGTTTCCCATCCAGCCTGGACGGCAGCTTGAGCGATCGTCAGCGCATAGGCTTCTGCACCACCGCATACCGTTGCGGATGTGATGATCAACAGCTTCATAGGCTGCCTGCCTCCTTCGGGGCTGCTTGCTTCCGTGCCCGCAGTTTTTGAACGGGCTTCCAGAAAGCGGCTGGCAGGCTGGGTTTGAGATAGCCATACGTCCAAAAGAGGCGATACAGGGGCGATCGCAGGAGCCATTGACGATTCTTCTCTTGTTGCAGAATGAACTGCCAATCTGCCTGCACAGCGTTGTACCAGGTGCTCCAGGCATCGCGTAATCCCATCTCCTGACCATACAGGGTTTGCAGCGCCAGCGTTTCTCGATAGGTGCGTTTGTAAACCTGGCGTAGTGGCTCGTTGTGAGAATGGTAGACCGCTGCTTCCGGGACATAAACGATTTTGGTGCCCAACGCCAGCATTGCCCACGCCCATTCCACATCTTCACAACCAGAGAGCGTTTCATCAAAGGGACGCTTTTCCCACCACTGGCGACGAATGGCTGCGTTGGCATTAGAAAACGCCCGATCGCCAACCTCCTGTGGATTGGTCTGCACGCGGGGCTGATCACGATAGAAGCTACGGTAATCCCGCTCAACGGGAGGATCGGCATCTGCATGAGGAACTTGCTTGCCGTAGACACCCGCCACTTGAGAATCGGCAAACGGTTGTGTGAGATGGTTCAACCAGTCGCGATCGCAGGGAAAAGCATGGGCACTCAGCATCACGATGATGTCTGCGTCGGTGGCGGCACAACCCAGGTTGAGCGATCGACCAAAGGTGAAATCTTCGGGACGCATGGTGATTAATTTCGCGTTAGCCTGCTGCACTAGCTCCACCGTGCCATCCGTCGAGCCTGAATCGACCACGATGATTTCATCGGGCGGCAACGATTGATCCATCACCAGAGAGAGTGTTTTGGTGATATCCTTCGCTTCGTTTTTTGTGCGAATGAGAACGCTTGTTTTCAACTGCATACAGCCTCTAAAAAATGTCAGCTAGAACATCACCTTCAATTGAGTGAGGGCTTGAATAGTTTTGCTTTGACAGCATGGGGAAATGCTTGAGGCTTTTGAAGAAAATAGGCGGCGGTTGCCCAGCGATCGCGCAGTGCTAGTTGTCGCTGCTGTAGCGGAGATAAGTCGTTGCGATACCGTTTTAATAGCTGCATGACGCGCTGGTTTGTTTGCCCGTTTTTCATGTCATCGACGGTTTTGGTTCCTTCCAGACGACGATAGTTACCCCACACCTGATCCACATACACCACATTGGCAACTTGCACCGCTCTGAGCAGAAATTCTAAATCCATTGAATAATGATCATTGAGATCGTAAAACCCAACTTTTTGATGCAGTGAGGTGTGATAGAAATAGGCAGCAGGGTTGCAGGGATAGGGATTGACATTGATTCCTGTCACCAGGTTATACAAGCTCAACTTGCTGGGTTTATTCACTTCAAGCAAATTGCCAGCGTCATCCCAAATGTTGCAGTTGCCGACTAAAAGTGTGGGTTCTGGCAGCGTTTGAACGCGATCGACAATCTGATTCAACACGTTGGGTTCGTAGCTATCATCCACATTGAGCAACCCCATCACGGTTCCTTGCGCCATGGCAATGCCTTTATTCATGGCATCCGATTGTCCGCGATCGGGTTCTGAACGCCAGCGCAGATGAGGGTAGCGATCAGCGTAGTGTTGAATGATTTCAACGGTGCGATCGGTCGAGCCGCCATCCATAAGAATGTGTTCAACGTCAGGACAGCGTTGCGCGATCACGCCTTCAATGCAGTCGGCAATAAAGCGTTCACTGTTAAAAACTGGGGTAATAATGCTGAGCATTGGTCATGACCAAGAGACATTACAAAGAGAGTTTGACATAGGTGTTGCAAATCGCTGCAATGCTCGCCGAAAGGCGCACTCTGCGACCTAAATAGGGCTGTTTCCACAGCATCAAGCCAACGTGACGTAAGAGAGTTTGATCGTCTGCGTGTGCCGCGTTTTGCAGCATGTGTTGCGCGTAGTTAGTCATGCGATCGCGAAAGTAAGAATCGCCTGTTTCACTAAGACCTGCATGACGGAGAATGGTCTGTTCGATCGCTTCCAACTGTTGCCAAAAGTCAGCCTTGCGCCAGGTTTTGTATTGATAGTTTTGATCGTGCTGGTTGTAATGCAACAGTTCGGGACTTTCAATCACCAACGATGGATAGCGGGCACAAATCCGCGCAAAATATTCCAGATCGCACGAGTAAGGAAATTGTTCATCAAAGCCGCCGATCGCCTCCACGATCGCACGATGCACCGTGACTCCAGATGGTGTAGTCGGAGTATGCAGCGCTGCCCACGCTCCGGGTGCTGCCAGACGGTAGCGAAACGTTTGATCCAGATGGGCATCCACTGAACGGTGGGCAATGAGTGCGGGTTCACCCATCAGCGTGCAGGCATGTCGAATGGTTGCAAGTGCCGTGGGTGCCACGCGATCGTCGTCGTGAATGATACAAATCCAATCTCGCGAAGCAGCTTCCAGACAACGATTCCAGGTTTTGACCATGCCGTAGTTGGATGGATTTGGCATCAAGTTAATCCCAGGCACCTGGCGTAATGCATCCACTGTGCCATCCTGTGAACCATCGTCTATGACCAACAACTCATCCTCTGGTGACAACTGGGGAAGCAATTGTTGCACCAACGCCACCACTGACGCACAGCGGTTATAGGTAGGAATGGCGATCGTCAGCCGTGGCGCACCTCCAGACGTGAGTGCATCCGTTTGCTCAGAGAGAGCTTTGACCTGGTTGAATGGGGCATCAATGAGGGGCATAGGCTCTCCTACAAAGAGGGCGAAGTAGTTGTTGGTTGTTGGTTGTTAGTTGTTGGTTGTTAGGGAGGATGAGGGATGAGGGAGGAAGGATGAAAGATGAGTTAAAGCTTCTGACTTCTGACTCCTGAGTTCTGACTCCTTCTAAAAACTAAAAACCAAAAACCAAAAACTTTCTTGGCTTCTGACTGACTCCTTCTAAAAACTAAAATCTAAAAACTTTTCTGGTATGCCCAGAGGGCTTTACGACTCCTTTCAACGTTCTGGCAAGGGAGGTGGTAAAGGTGTCCAGGTTGTATTTTGTTTCACACAGACGATGACCACGATCGCCCATTGCCTCTGCTTCTTCAGGGTTTGCCAGGAGATAGGCGATCGCCTGTTGCCATCCTTGCACATCGCCCGGTTCGACCCAAAGACCAATGCCTTCTGTTTCAATATCCAGTTCAATATGTAAATTGCGCGTCATGATGACAGGCTTTCCGACTGCCATTGCATCTAATAAACTTGTCAAACCCGCTAAATGGTTGGTGTTTGTGAGGGGAATGGCGATCGCATAAGCATGGCGATACGCGGTCAACAGCGCTTGATAGGAAACCGCGTTATGGGCTGAATCGCTGGCATGAATGGTAATGCGATCGGGTAATGCTTTGAGACTGGGAGCGGTAGCCGCAGAGCAATAAATTTCAAGCGGGTAGTCAATATCCAGAAAGGCGTTGACAAGCGTATTGTGATCGCGCTCAGTCTTGCCAGCGCTGACAATATAGGATGGTTTGGCTGTATCGAATGGTGTCGATCGCTCTGATTTCATCCTATAGAACGGGAGATCGGCTCCCCATTCAATCGCGTCCATTTTTTTGTGAATTCCCGGCTCCTGAGCAAAGGGTTCCATAATGGTGGAACTCAGGCACAGCAGTCGATCGTGCCCGTTGAGAAACAGCGCATCGCTGAGCGTATGGTCGAATGGATGGTGAATGAGGGCAACAATGGGTTTGCGAAACAGGCGGAGCGATCGCAGCAACGCCAGCAAAAATGTGGTGGTTTGACAGGCAGAATACACCACATCAAAATCAGCGCGATGAAATAAGACCCGCAACTGCTGATCGAGATGATCTCCCAACCCTAGCTTTCGCCCCATTTTGTTGAGGAGCATCATGGTTTGATAGGGGACGATTTCTACCTCAATGCCATGCTGAGCAAGATGGGTTGCGCCCCAAAGATGATGTCCGGGATACTCGCCGTTTTGCCAGCTATCCCAGGCGTGATCCATTGGGTAATTGTTCATGAACAGGGCTTTCATGGCAGCAGGAGAGGGGGGGACAGGGTGTAGGGTGTAGGGTGTGGGGTGTGGGGGATCACTACTAAATGAAATCGGGATCGGTGGCTCCTACGATCGCGGGGGTGCTGGTGCGATCGCCCATTTCGTATTGCATCTGGTGGTAATTCCAGAGTTTGCCGCGTTGATCGAGCAATTCTTGATAGGCTCCTTCTTCCACAATGCGCCCCTGTTCCATGACCACAATTTTGTCGGCGCGAATAATGGTAGACAGACGATGGGCGATCGCCAGTACGGTGCGTCCTTCTGCCAGTTTTTCCAGCGATGCCTGAATCAACCGTTCCGAAATGGAATCCAGGGCACTGGTGGCTTCATCGAGAATCAAAATTTCGGGATCGCGGAGAATGGCACGGGCGATCGCAATGCGCTGACGTTGACCACCGGAGAGCCGTACCCCGCGATCGCCCAGGCGCGTGTCAAATCCTTCTGGCATTTCCTGAATGAACTCCAGTGCGTTTGCCAAGCGGGCGACTTCGATAATGTCTGCATCGGTTGCGCCTTCGCTGCCATAGGCGATGTTGTCGCGCACGGTGGTGTTGAAGATGAAGGTGTCTTGACTGACGATCGCAAAGCGCCGCCGCAGTGAATTAATTTGAAACTCCCGCAGATCAACGCCATCAATGAGAATGCTGCCGTTAGTGGGGTCATAGAACCGGGGAATGAGATCCACCAGCGTTGTTTTACCCGCTCCCGATGCGCCCACTAGAGCGGTCATTTCACCCTGCTTGATGGTCAAATTGATGTCGTTGAGCACAATCTGGTTGGGATCGTAGCCAAAGTTAACCGATCGAAAGGTAACTGCCTGCTGCAAGCCTGGAAACGGTCGATGCCCACTTTTTAAATAGGGCTTGTTGTGGGTTTCCAACAGTTCTCGAATGTTGTTGAGTGATCCCCAAAAGCCGCTCATCGCCGCACGGCTGCCGTTGATTTCGTGTACCGCAGGCACCAGGCGAAACAGAATAAACAAGAACGTCAGCAGCGATGCCGTTTGCATAATCCCGTTGGTGACAAACACGGTCAGCGCCAGGATGATCATGCCAATCAAGACAGTGGTGGCTAACCCTTCCGCCAGTGGACGCACCAGTGCATAGCGCTTCGATGCCTTGAGTGAGGCTTCCACAACCTTGCCACTGGAGGCGTAGAAGCGCCGACGCTCAAAGTCCTGAGTGGCAAAGGCTTGCACGGTACGAATGCCGTTGATAAACTCCATCGCGATCGCCGTGAAGCGCCCGTTAGCCGTCGATACACCCGCGCTTGCCTGCCGAATGTGGGTTGTGAGCTGTGAAATGCCTACCGCCAGCAGCACAAACAGCGTCAGTGACACGATCGACAACTGCCACGAAAGCCGAAACATCAGGAACACATAAACGCTCAGCGTCAGACTCCGCGTGATGATGAATGACAGCAGACCAAACGCCGCCTGTAACCGACCAATTTCACTGGTGAGGGTGTTCAGCAATTCGCCCGCGTTGGTTTTGGAGAAATAGCCGAGGCTCAGGGCTTGCAGTTGCTCAAAGATTTGCTTCCGCAGGCGATCGACCAGTTTTTGCTGGGTCAACTCTGTGTAAACCTGCGTCCAATAGTTAAAGCCCGCTCGAATCCAGGTGGCAGCCAAAATCAGTGCTGAAACGCGATACAGGCGATTGGTCGAGGATTCATTGACCCCCAGAATCCACTGATCAAACCAACCTGCCCCGGTTTGGAAGGGTGGTGCGTCGGGACTGACCAAACTTTGTAAGAAGGCGAGCAAAAAGCCAAAGCTGAAGCCTTCAAAGGACGCCGCTCCAATGGCACACCCGATCGCGATCGCGGCTACGAGCGGAAAATGCTTGAACTCACGCAGGATGGTGTAGTTTTCTTTCCAAAAGCTAGTCGCCTTCAGCGAATTTTTGAGCGATCGTCGGATGGGTGCAGGAAGTCTTAGCAGCATGAATTCTCGGTAAAGTGGTGCCGTTGCTTTCATTGTCAATGGAAGCTGGAGCGTCAGCAAGCGCGTCCACCTGAGTTTAGAAGGCACCAAACCCCGAAAGCACTTTTGGCACGGTCAGCAGCAGGATTTTGAAGTCTTGACGAAGCGACCAATTGCCGAGGTAGCGCAAATCAACGCGATTCACCGCATCCAGATCGCGCAGGTGCGATCGACCCGTGACTTGCCAGATGCCCGTAATGCCAGGAAGCGCATTCAACCGTTGCTGTACCGAGGGACTGAGGCGGACTGCATCATACAGTGCCCAGGGTCGCGGACCAACCAGGCTCATCTCGCCTCGCAGCACGTTGATAATCTGTGGTAGTTCATCCAGGCTGTATTTCCGCATCCAGCGACCGATCGGCGTAACGCGGGGATCATCTTCACATTTGTGTAGACCCGCCTGATGCCCCATGACTTGGTGGTGGTATAACTCTGCACCCGTCACCATCGTGCGGAATTTGAGAATCCGAAAAAGCCTGCCTCGTTCGCCCACGCGCCACTGGCTAAAGAAAATGGGTCCTGGAGACTGAAGCAGCATCAACGCACTCAGCCCCAGCATCAGCGGTCCAATGACCAGCATCAGCAACACGGCTGCACTCCAATCCACGAGCCGCTTTAGCCACCATCTCAAACGGCTTTGCTTTTTGGGCAGAGAGGCTGTGCTGGGTACGTTCAGGTACGCGTCTTTATTCGCTTTGGCGCAAGCGTCAGCCCACATCGCGAGGGAGGCTTCACCAATCTGAGGAGGGAGCTTGACCAGGTGGATCGGTGATCGCTCCAGACAGTCTGCTAAGAGTTGTTCGCTGTCCAGGGCAGTCAGTGGAGGCGTAGTTGGTTGGGACGACAAGGTGAGCAAGAGTTGCTTTTGCCGCCAGGTGAGCGCGTAGTGTGTGGCGCGATCGCGGGTCGTTTTGCCTGTAGCGGACTGCTGGGAAAGGGAAAGGGTAGACATAATGGGGGACTTTGGGGGTAGAGTGCCGTTTGACTAAGCCGTTGTTACCCAGGTGGTAAGCGTTTGATCCATCTACAGGGGGGCTAATTGTCCTTTACGCTCGTAAGAAACGTAGTGGTTGGCTGCCCGGTCGGAACCATTTGCAATCACACCAATCACATTGAGCTTGCTGAGCAGTGCGGTTGCCTGGGTCAATTCGGCGCGGGTGACGTGACCAATGCGCCCAACGAGCACGACGCTGCTGCAAAAGGAGGCTGCCAGCATGGCATCCACAATGCCGAGAACAGGAGGTGCATCGACAATAATCAGGTCATAGGCTTGCTCCAGTGCCTGCATTAAATCGCCCATGCGATCGGCACTCAAGAGTTGGGCAGGGTCGGCGGGTGTTGGTCCAGAGGTGAGAATCGACAGGGGAAGATCGGTATAGCGATGGGACGGCTGCCATTCGCTGCTTTGTCGGAGCGAGGTTTGTCGAGTCAACAGGGTAGAAAGCCCATAATCATTGGGTATGTCAAGCTGCTGGTGCAGGCTCGGACGACGCAGATCAGCATCAATGAGCAGCACCCGCTGATGCAGTCGCGCCGCACTGATGGCTAACCCAAGAGCGATCGTCGATTTGCCTTCACCCGCTAATGCCGATGTCACCACCAGGGAACGTAAGCCAGCCGCACTGGGCAAGAGCTGGATATTTTTATAAATCAAATCCAGGGACTCACGAAAGGGTTGCCAGTGGACGACCTGCATGGTCGATGGTGCAGGAAAGCTAGCTTCGCGGAAGGGCACCAGTGCCGCCAGACCTTCCTCATACTGGAGCGCTGGCACCATCCCTAACAGCGGTACCGCCATCTGCTTAAGATCATCGGGTGTATGCACGGCATCATCCATCGTGTCTCGAAGGAAGGCGGCGACACTGCCCAGCATCAAACCAGCAACGGCTCCCAGCAAAATGTTTTGCTTCAGGTTCGGACCAATCTGTTTACCGAGCTTGGGGTCTTCCACCACTTGCCAGTCAAAGCCACCCCGCGCAATTTCGAGGGCAATATCCTGGCGGGCTTTCAGCAGTTGTTGCAGGGTGTTGCGCCCGATCTCTACTTTGGGCTGAAGGCGACCGTATTCTGCAAGCAAGCCAGGGAAGCGCCGTAGCTGCTGTTGAAGCGATCGCTCAGCCTCACCCAGACTTTGGGCACGACCTTGCAAAGCAGCCAAATTCACTTGAGCATCCACCAGGGCACTCGCCAGCGTGAGATCGGTGGCGCTCAACTGACCAACGCTTAGCCCAGCATCCCCTCTGGTGTTGACTTGCGCGGCATTGCTGCCCAGAATCCGCCGCACTTCGGTTGCTAAGAGATCACGCTGGCGTTGGCGCTGGTCGATCGCCTGTTGCACATAGGGACTGGCGGGCTTAAAGCGTAGGCGCTGTTGGGCGATCGCCAGCTCACTTTTCTGGATTTCATTTAGTAGGCTCTGATAGCGCGATGACTGGCTCAATCGAGCGGCGACTAACGCCTGCTGGGGTGATAGTGCGAGTTCTTGTTGCAGCGTTTGATAGCGACCCTGCACTTCACGGATTTGCGCTTGGTTACTTTGTTGCTCCTTTTGTACACTGCTCAATGCGTCGATCAGCGCACGAGACTGCACTTCCGGATCCACCAGATTCTGGCTTTTGCGAAACTGCTCCATTTCATTCTCAGCGCGATCGACCTGCTTTTCTACTAATGGAAGTTGCTCATCGACGAAGGCTAAGCCGCGAGTCAACCGCAGTTTTTGTTGCTCCCGGTTGTAGTCTTGATACACACGTTGGACGGCTTTGAGCACTTTCTGCGTTTTTTCGGGATCATCGCTGGTATAAACCACTTGGAAAATTTTGGTTTTTACCTTGTCTTCTTCGACCTGAGTGAGAACCAGCGCTTTTTGCAGTTCGGCTGCCTCCAGCTTGGGATAGTCTGCCTGTAGTAACGCCACTGCTTTTTGCAGCAATTGAGAACTCCGCATTTGGGTCATTTGCGTGGAGTAATCAATCTCAACTGTGCTGTCGGCAAACTGGTTTTCGGCTCCAGCGCCAGAATCTTTTTTACTTTGATAATTAGGCTCTACCAAAAGCTGCATGGAGCTTTGGTAAATTGGCTTTTTCAGCAGGGTGTAAAAGGTGACCGCTGATAAAATGCCGAGAAAAATCCCGATCAGCCACAGCCGTCGGCGAAATAAAGCAGCCACTAACTGCCCATAGCCTGGATCAGATTCAACGGCGCTGACGACATTCCCAACAGTCACGATTACCACCCTTACCTAATAGAATCAAACGAGTTGCCGATTCAGTTGATGACGCGGCTCTAGCTTCATTAGAGATGTTTTAGTTATGTTAGATCGCTCCAATAATGTGCTCCACTTTGCCAAAGAAGGCTTCCTCTGAAAAATGCTTCAGCGCGTGTTCTCGAATATGGCGGTAATTCCACTTGATAGTGTTTGCTTTTAGCAGCGCTGACTGCACCGCTTCTGGCGATTGACGATTAAACAAAACGCCTGTTTTACCGGGAACTTGAGTATCTAAAACGCCGCCTGCCCCGTAAGCAATGACGGGCGTACCGCTAGCATTTGCCTCAACGGGCACGAGTCCATAGTCTTCCAGAGCCGCGACAATGACCCCGCGCGCTTTTGACATCAACTGAGTGCGATCGCCATCACTAACATGTCCTAGAAAGCGAATATTGCGCATCGCTTTTGCCTCCAGGCGTTTGCGTTCGGGACCATCACCAGTGACTAGCAATGGCAACCCTAGCCAGTTAAAGGCTTCGATGATGATGTCTGTGCGCTTGTAGCTAATCAGCCGAGCCGAGGTCAGGTAAAAGTCTTCTTTTTGCCCAGAGAACACAAATTTGCTGCTGTCGATCGGATAGTTGACGACCATCGCAGGCTTGCCGTAAACGGTTTGAATCCGTTTGGCGACAATGCTGGAATTGGCGATATAAAGATCCGGCTCTTGAGAGTAGTTTAGATCCACTTTCCGCATCTGCTGAAAGATTTTTTCGAGCAGCGGATACAGCTTTCTAAATGTAGTGTACTCCCGCAGGTAGTTGCGGGTGTCCCATAAAAAGCGAGTGACGTTATGGCAGAAGCAGATGTGCTGTGCAGTCGGTCGCTTACGGACGGCTTTCGCAAAACTGCTGCTGCTGCTGATAATAAGGTCGTAGTCTTGTAAATCCAGCGATCGAAAGGCTGGAAAATAAAGCGGAGCCAAAAGCCTAAAATGCTTGCTAGCACCGGGAATTTGCTGTAAAGCCGTCGTATGCACCATGCGATCGTGGAGATCAATGGTTCGTTCGGCATCATACAGCGACGTAAAAATATCCGCTTCAGGATAGCGCTTGCAAAGCAGTTCAAAAACACGCTCTGCCCCACCTCGCTGGGTTAGATAGTCATGCACCAGTGCAATTTTCATGGCTAAAATGTGACGCTGCGGTTGCGAACTCAACATCCATGCGGTGACTCAATGAACGACGCTATCGTGATCGTGGCGAACCGCTTTAGGTGTTAAAGTTCAAAACTCCTGTAATGGTCAAGGTCGAATGGGGGAACAGATGGACTCGTTGACTGTACTCGATCGGGGGCGATTCAGTGACAGACTCGGCTCAAGCACATTAACTTCAGGCGCGTCAACTCCAGGCGCATCAACTCAAAAGGAACGACCAAAAGAAACCAACTAAAGCGCACAGGTGCTCGTTGATGCAGAGAACATCAGTAAGGAAACGTATGTCACTCACTAAAGGTTGACCATTGCTTTAATCACCAAACTTAACAAAGCCTAAAGAGTCCTCAGACGTAAAACATCTCTCTCTGGGCTTAGATTGCTAGATTTTTACAGAGAAATTTTGTAGAGAAACGTAGTATTACTCTTGATTAGCACCTTAGTAAAATAGCCATACAGGATAGGTTATTCAATGCTAAAGCGCAAAAATAATAAAGTGCATTCATTGCAGTTTGCTATCATACTTGCGTGTGGCTGCATAGATTTTATACGATTTAGACCGCGTAAACACGGATTAATTCCATTGCTACTAAACGAGGTAATATGCTGCTCTGATTGGATATATAGCTCTTCTCACTTGCGTTAATGATTACTTATAATTTCCAGAGTTGTATCAAAAAAATAATCGTTGCTGAAAAGACACTGCTTTCTAAAACGGTTGCTTTTCGCTCAATGGAGGCTCGATCGCCTGAATTGCACACACCTAGATTAGGCAAGTAAACCTGTTTTTTCCAAAATGAGGAACTTTTGACACAACGTCTTCGTCAACAAGCTAGCTTCTTTTGTGAAAGTTTTGTTGAGGCACACTGTACGCGCAGGTTTGGTGCAATTTTCTGCTCTTCGTCTCAGGCAAGTAGCCTTATGGTGCATTTTTCGTCTGTCATCGTGCTTGGGATGCTTCTATTGCCCTCAGCAGGTATGGCTCAAGTTCCCAATCGTACATTGAATCCTTCCGTAGCGCCGACGGTTGACCCTTCGCAGACGACGGCTGAGGATGGATATTTGCTCGGTTCTGGCGATCGTGTCCGCATTGATTTTTTCAACGTGCCAGAGTACAGCGGCGAATATTTGGTGCTCCCCAATGGCGCGGTGAATCTGCCGCAAGTGGGCGCAGTTGTTGTGCAAGGCAGAACGTTGAAGCAAGCATCGGCAGCGATCGCGGCGAAGTACGAACCCTACTTGACGCGTCCGATCGTCACCATTGGGCTACTGGCAGCGCGCCCATTGAGGCTGGCGATCGCGGGTGAAGTCAATCGACCAGGAACGTATACTGTGCAAGCGGTCTCAGCCAACGTCGATACAGGCGTACCCAGCGTTACGCGGTTGATTCAACTGGCTGGTGGTGTGACTCAAGCGGCAGATGTGAGACAGGTGGAAGTGCGTCGCCCTCGCCCCTATAACGCTGGCGCAGATGAGGTCATCAAAGTCGATCTCTGGCAGTTGGTGAAAGCAGGTAACTTGCGGCAAGATCTGCGGTTGCAGGATGGCGACAGTATTTTCATTCCTTCGGCAACCACAACCAATTTGGATGAGGCACAGCGGTTGGCGGCGGCAACGTTTGCTACACCCAGCGATCGTCCTCTCCGCATTGCAGTCGTTGGTGAGGTGAATCGTCCCGGTCCGTACATTCTGACTCCCGATCAAACCAATCCAACCAACCAGCCAAATGGCTCGGCTTCTAACCCACTGCCGACTAACGCAAATTTGAAGCTTCCCACCGTGACACGGGCGATTCAGACGGCGGGTGGCATTACGCAAGCAGCCGACATTCGGCGTGTCGAGATCCGACGCATCACGCAGGCAGGCACACCCCAAACCATCAATGTTGATTTTTGGGGCTTGCTGCAATCCGGTGACTTGCGCCAGGATTTGCCCTTGCAGGAGGGGGATACGATCGTCATTCCTACTGCAACTGCTCTGAACGATACTGAAGCCACCAAAATTGCCGCTGCCAGCTTTGCACCCGATCGCATCACCGTCAACGTGGTCGGTGAAGTGATTCGCCCTGGTCCTGTGCAGGTGCCGCCCAATACGCCTCTCAATCAAGCGTTATTAGCGGCAGGTGGCTTCAATAATCGTGCGAAAAAAGGCGAAGTGACCTTCATTCGGCTGAACTCCAATGGCACCGTGGCACGACGCGATGTAGACGTAGACTTTGCTCAGGGCTTGAACGACAAGACCAATCCTGCCATGCGCAACAATGACACGATCATCGTGCGGCGATCGGGTTTTGCTGCTGTGACAGATACACTGGGGTCGGTACTATCGCCGATCGGTGGTGTGTTTAGCATCATCAACCTGTTGGGATTCTGAGCATCCAAGCATAAAGGTATCAGACTCGTCGCACGGCAACGCACATGAGTGACAATGCCGCCTCGGCAGAATAGGGATTCAGACCAGAAAGCAATTGCCCGATCCGATAGCGCCAGTGTGGCGGGTTGCCGTAAACACCTTTCAAGGCATCAGCGCCGATCGCATTGTTATGAGGATAGACATTCACGCTGAAGCCCATCGGTTCTAGCGTTTGGTGAAACAAGGCTGAGGTAACGCCATGACCTGGTTGGTGATGCACTTCGGTTGCCAATGCCTTTGACCGCTCTTCGTCAGGAGCATCGAGACTGCGTAAGAAGAAGCGGTAGATAATACCCAGGCGCATTTTATAGAGCAACAGCCCTAAGCCTTTATAGTTCCATGCTGTTAGTTGCGGCTCATGGTCAATGACTAAGAGTCCACCAGGACGGACTAGCCGTGCCGCTTCTGCCAAAACGGTTTCCATCTCATCGCAGTGATGCAAACTTGCATTGATTGCCACGAGATCGGCAAATTCTGAAACCAGAGGCAGGTGATGAGCGTCAGCTATTAAGGGCGTGTAACCAAGCTCCTGCGACATTTTTAGCGAACCGTGGGCGACATCGACTCCCAGTAATAACGTTGGTTTGCCACCCAGGTTTGCGTAGAGATTGCCCGGACCACAACCGATGTCTACTACAATCTTGTCGTCCCAACTGCCTGTGGCGGCATACCAACGCTCCCTAAAGGTAACATCTCGGTGACAGGCTTCAAAATAGGTTTTTGCCCACGTTGGATTGCTGAAGTAAACGCGATTAGCTTGTACTGAAGGAGTAGCAGGAAGACTGCATGATGGAATATCGTCTGCAAAACTGACTTGATGATTTGGGCTAAGAAATGACTGTAATCTCAACTGCTGACTGGTATGCATTGGTAGGGTGCCTTGGTAGATGAAAGCAATAGATTTGAAGGATGCACATATAAACTGTTTCTCTCCGCGATCATTGAGCAGAGAGCCTCCTGGAAACACGATTCGTTCTGATCTAGATGCTGTGAATGCTCAAAACCCCATAGGTGTGGATACCTATGCAAAGGTTGGAAATCTTATTGAGTACTGGTGGAAAGAATGTTAGCAACGCAAAGAGCTGTTTGCGTAATCATACTTAAGCCAAATCTTTTGTTGGTAAAGAGCGAATGAACATCGCTTGAGTATCTGTAAACTTACCAATTGTTAAGAAGTATATCTGTCAGCCTTGGAGTCGTCGTCAGCCAATCCAAGCGATGAGGTTTTGACGCTTAAACTGCCGATAACGATAAGCTTCAAGTCTTCAGGTGCTGTTCTCGGTTATACCTGCTTGTTACAGCGGCGGATACTCCAACGCGATCGCACCTAACACCCCAGTGCGAAAATCGTTCAACAATTGCCGTGCCGTGCGTTCAACGTCACCCCGATGACGCTGGGCTGCGAGTTCATGCAGGTAGCTTTCACCCGTAAGCGGTTGAGCATCCAGGCTGTAGCGTGTTTGCAAGACAGACTCGATCGCCAGATCCTTGAGCATCTCCACCAGTGCCGCTGCAACCCGTTGATTGTCATACGCCGCTTCCCCAATGTCATCACAGATTGCCAGCTTGAGTGCAGCCTCCTGATCCGTCAGTCGGGATGGCAATACGCCAGGTGCATCGAGCAGTTCGATTTCCTCCGAAATTCTGACCCAGCGCAATTGCTTGGTGACTCCAGCACGTCGGGCACTATCCACCACGCGCCGATTCAGCAACCGATTGATGAGCGCCGATTTTCCCACGTTTGGAAACCCAATGACAACGGCACGAACCGGACGAGGCAACATGCCCCGATCGCGCCTGCGTTGATTCATCTGTTCCCCAGCTTTTTGGGCAGCTTGCAACACGGTTTCAATGCCTTTCCCATGCTGGGCATCGGTAAAGTAGGGTTCTTCGCCCTGCGATCGAAACCACTCAATCCACCGCTGACGCGCTTGCGTGGAGATCATGTCAATGCGGTTCAGCACCAGCACGCGCCCTTTGGTGCCCAACCACTGGCGCACTTGGGGATGTTCTGTAGAAAGGGGAATCCGCGCATCCCGCACTTCCAGCACGACATCCACCCGCTTAAGCTGCTCCATCAGCGCTTTTTCGGCTTTAGCAATGTGACCGGGATACCACTGAATGGAAGGCGTTGTCATGACAGTTCAATCAACTTATAGAGGGTGATCGGCTGCTTTCTGCCACTAAAGAGCTTTGGACCCAAAGCTTCTACCTGAACTCGATCAACGCAGTATTGATAAGTCGTCTCGCTAAGCAGAATGTCACACTGATACTCTTGAGTCGCTTTTTCCAAAGCAACAGTTAGATTAACGCCATCACCCACTACTGTATATTCCATCCGCTTGCTCGAGCCAATATTACCAACCCCCACTCTAGCAGTGTGAATGCCAATGCCGATTTGAAGTGTTGGCTGTTGGGCAGTCGTTAATTGAGCATTTAAGTGAATGAGGCGATCACGCATAGCAATCGCTGTCTCCACCGCTTTCCAGGCATGATTGTCAAGCGGTACAGGCGAACCAAAAACCACCATAATCGCTGCGCCGATGTACTTATCGAGTGTGCCCTTATGCTCAAAGATGGCATCTACCATCGTTTCAAAATATTGATTGAGCAGGTTCACGACGGCTTCTGGCTCCATGCCTTCTGTAAAGGTTTCATAGCCACAAATATTGGCATACAAGATAGAAACTTCTTTGACCGCAATACGCGGAGTGCTAGCTTCAGAGTCTGCCAACAACTGCTCCGCCAATTCTTGTGTCATATAGCGATACATTGTTTGCCGCAGCATCGCGTCATCATCTGCATTGGTATCAGTCATGGAGGCAGGACGTTGCAGACATTCTTTACGGCACAATCAGCACGGGGCAAGGCGACAAATTGATGACGCGATTAGTAACGCTATCAGATACGCCTTCATCGGTAAGCCCCAAACCCCGACAGCCCATCACGATGAGATCGGCATCCACTTCATCCGCCACATCGCAGATGGTAAAGGCAGGCTTGCCTTCGCGCTCGATCGCGTCTGTTTCAATACCCTGCTGCAAAAAGACAGCTTTGGCAGTGCTCAACAGCTCGGCGATCGCTTCAGGCGATGACATGGCATCATTAGTGCCATCCTCAGCAGGCGGTTCGACTACCGACAGCAGGATCAAGCGGCTGCTGTGGATTTTGACCACGCCAGCTACGGTTTCAGCCGCCTGTTGAGATTCGCGGCTACGGTCGATCGGAAAAAGTACAGTCTTAAACATAGTAAGGGAGACCGGAGGTACGTACTTCGGTACAATTAGGTAAAAAGACTCATTTAGGAGATTTTTTCGGTGCCTAAGAAGACTCTAGCCAGTTTATCATCCTCTGATCTGTCCAGTAAGCGCGTCCTCGTGCGGGTAGATTTTAACGTTCCTTTAGACGACCAGGGCAACATCACCGACGATACGCGCATTCGTGCTGCCTTGCCAACGATTCAAGACCTCACCTCCAAAGGCGCAAAGGTTATTCTGGCGAGTCACTTTGGACGACCCAAAGGAGACGATTACGCGGCTCGTGTCACCGACAAATTTCGCCTGACTCCGGTTGCCAAGCGCCTGTCTGACCTATTGGGTAAGCCTGTCGTGAAAACAGACGACTCGATCGGTGACGACGTTAACGCCAAAGTCGCCGCGTTGAGCAATGGCGATGTGCTGCTGCTAGAGAACGTCCGCTTCCATCCCGGTGAAGAGAAAAACGATCCCGACTTTGCGAAACAACTGGCATCCGTGGCAGATCTGTATGTGAATGATGCGTTTGGCACCGCGCACCGCGCCCATGCGTCTACCGAAGGCGTGACGCATTACCTCCGTCCGTCTGTGGCAGGCTTCTTGATTGAGAAAGAACTGCAATTTTTGCAAGATGCGATCGAAAACCCCCAGCGTCCTTTAGCGGCGATCGTCGGCGGCTCGAAAGTATCCAGCAAAATTACCGTCATCGAAACCCTGCTCGATAAAGTAGACAAATTGCTGATCGGCGGCGGCATGATCTTCACCTTCTACAAGGCGCGTGGTTTGAGCGTCGGCAAATCCCTTGTGGAGGAAGACAAGCTGGAATTGGCAAAAGCACTCGAAGCGAAGGCAAAGGAGAAAGGTGTGGATCTGCTCCTACCCACCGATGTGGTCGTTGCGGATAATTTTGCGGCTGATGCCAACGCTCAAACCGTCAGCGTTGAATCGATCCCTGATGGCTGGATGGGCTTGGATATTGGTCCCGACTCGGTAAAAGTCTTTCAGGATGCGCTTTCGACCTGCAAATCGGTGATCTGGAATGGTCCAATGGGCGTGTTTGAGTTTGATAAGTTTGCCGTGGGCACCGAAGCGATCGCCCGCACCCTGGCAGATCTTACTAAAACGGGCACGACAACCATCATCGGGGGTGGCGATTCCGTTGCAGCCGTTGAGAAAGTCGGTGTTGCTGAGCAAATGAGCCACATTTCCACAGGTGGCGGTGCCAGCCTGGAACTGCTAGAAGGCAAAGAACTGCCCGGTATTGCAGCACTGGATGATGCCTGAGTTTTGATCGCGTGAAAGGGGCGATCGGGTCTTCTAACCGATCGCTAACGTGTATTGCTTAATGGATTTCTTCTACCTGTAGCCTTCACCCGCTGTTGCTTCTTCTGCCGAGAAAAGCACTGCAAGCGGTGAGGGCTTTTTTATGCAAACGGCGCACTTCACGCGATCGCACGAAAATCCATCTTCTAGTAGATCGCTTTATTTATAGAGGGCTACCTCTTGGTAGAGAAGCGGCAGGTGCAGTTGAGCTAATCTTTGCTGTGAATACACAGTGCATCAAAATAAACTTGCTTCGCCGCTGTGTTTTGATGTTCGCCTGTCTGTTAATCGATTTAGCAGTGAATTAGTACGTTCCTTTCTCTCATTCAACACACAGTTAGAAGGTTTAACGCTATGGCAACCGCTTACAAGATTAGACTCAAGAACGAAGCAGAAGGCATTGACCAGACCGTAGATGTTCCCGATGATGCGTATATTCTAGAAACGGCTGAAACTGAAGGGATGGAATTACCGTTTTCTTGCCGTCAGGGCGTATGTTCCACCTGCACTGGCAAACTCGTTGAAGGAACAGTTGATCAATCAGAACAGTCTTATCTGAATGAAGATCAGGTTGCGGCAGGTTACGTATTGATTTGTGTGGCACATCCTACGTCTGACTGCACGATCGAAACCCACAAAGAGGAAGAGTTGGTCTAGCTAATGAACATTACAGGCACTTTTCCGTCTAAATTTTCTCAGAAGAAGTGCCTGATTGCTATTTGAAGGATTGCACTTGAGCGCTAGATGAGTCGGTTCCTCTGCTGCCGTTGAATGTGATGGAATTCCGTTCTCTATGCCGTAGTAATCGATACGTGAAAAGCTTACTAATACTCCTGCTCAAGTATTTTCATGACTTCTACATTGAGTGTGGGGATTTTGTTGATCACTACGTCCCACACAATATCGTAATCAACACCGAAGTAGCTGTGGATTAATTGATCGCGCATTCCTGCCAGCGCACGCCATTCAATCGCAACGTGTTTTTGCCGCAACTCATCAGGAAGTTGGTTCACTGCCTCACCGATGACTTCAATGCTGCGAACAAATGCGCGTTTGAGAGTTTCATCTTGTAGGAAAGTTAGTTTATTGAGATTGGCAGAATTAGCAGTGAGGTAAGCCGTTTCATCGAGAATGTGTTGCAAGTATTCACGAGCTGATGGAGACATACTCTACCTCGTCCAAGATGCGCGGACCGATATAAGGGCTAAGTGATTCGATCGTAACGAGGTCAACGCTTCGACCAAAAAGCTCTTCTAAGAAAAACGATAAGTGCATAAAGTTATCAAAAGTCTTCTGGTCTGGCTCAAACGCAACCAGAATATCAACATCGCTTTGTTCATACACATTAGTATCACGAACAAACGACCCAAAAAGACCACAACGGCTAACACCAAACTGTCGTAGTTCTTGTCGATATTCCTGAAGAAGAGCTAGCACTTGCGCTTTTGTTTGTACAAACATCATTAACAAAGTCGTTTGCCTATTTCAGCCAAAGGTTTTGATGCGTTACGGCTATGCCTAACACATCCTACATTTGATTCCACCCAGCTACTTATTTCAGCTTATCATCACTCTATTAGCTCACAGGAGACTGAAACAGATTTCTTTCGCTTGTAGTTTTTTCATGGCAACGATGAGATTTTACACATACGGCTGATGATCGATCGAGATAGTCCTTGCCTTAAAGCGTTTCGTTGATGCGATGAGGGAAAGAGACTTCAAGCACAACGCATCCAATATCCGTTTTGAAAGGACCGTGAATTTCGCCAGGGGGTCTACTAGCATAGTGACCACTCTCTAACCAAAGATCAAATGCCTGGTCATAAAGGTGACCGCTCACCACAAAAATTTCCTCTGGGTAATTGTGGCTGAGTCCACCAACGGGAGTTGTATCTGCACCCGGATGAAAACGAGTGAGACGAGTATATTCGCCCGTTTCTTCATCAATGCTAAGCGTGAGTGCTTCCGCAACTTGTTCTAACCCCTTAACGGGTTGCCATTGTTCTTGGTTTTCTGGTCTTAATGAATTCCAATAGGTGATGGTGGATTTTGGCATTTTGTCCCTGCCTTTTACGTATTGAAGCGATTCATTACGGTTCTTTTAGAATTTTCCTTCCAACGCAGGAATGCAGCGTTCGCACAGCAGCGGATGTTCCGCCGATTCGCCAACGTGGGTGGAGTAGTTCCAGCAGCGATCGCATTTCTCACCATCCGCATCCACGACACCAATTTGAAGCGCATTCGCTTGAGCGCTGTATTTCAAACCGTTCAAACGTTCAGGGGAATCTAAGAGTTCCACTTGAGACGTGAGAAACAGGTAGCGCAGCTCATCCACACCATTGCCGCTCAAACTGTCGGCAGGATTGAGTGCTTGTAGTGTTGCTTTGAGTTGAGCATCCGTGGTGTACAGCAGCAGTTTGGCTTCTAGAGAAGAGCCGATCGCCTTGTCGGCGCGGGCTTTTTCCAGCACCTTGTTGACCTCATCGCGGTTTTGGGTGAGGGTTTGCCATTTGGTTGCCAGTTCTGGTGCGCGCCACTGATCCTCCAGCGTCACCCAACCTGCCTGGAAGACTGATTTGTGCGGCGTGGCATAGGGCAGCGCTTGCCAGATGTCTTCTGCCATGTGCGAAAGGACAGGCGCGATCGCTTTTGCCAGATTTTCGAGGGCGATCGCCAAAATGGTTTGGCAACTGCGACGACGGGGCGAATCTTCTGCACTGATGTAGAGCCGATCTTTGGCACTGTCCAGATAGAAGTTGGAGAGATCCACGACGCAGAAATTTAATACGGTTTGGAAGAAGCGGAAAAATTGGAAGCTGTCGAAGGCATCGGTTACTTCGCTGAAAACTTCGGTGATGCGATGGAGAAGGTAGCGATCGAGTTCTGGCAATTGGTCATAGGGAACCGTATTTTTTGCGGGATCAAAATCATGCAGGTTTCCCAGCAAAAACCGTGCGGTGTTGCGGATCTTGCGATAGACATCTGCCATCTGCTTCAAGACCGTTTTGCCCAGCCGCATGTCTGAGGTGTAATCGACCGAAGACACCCACAGCCGCAGCACATCGGCACCGTAAGGCGGTTCTTCCTTCTGGTTTTTGCCCCCGTTGATGATGACCATCGGATCGACCACGTTACCGAGGGACTTACTCATCTTGTAGCCCTGCTCATCCAGCACAAAGCCATGCGTCAACACGATTTTATACGGCGCGCAATCATTCACTGCCACACTCGTCAGCAAACTGGACTGAAACCAACCGCGATGTTGATCCGAGCCTTCCAGATACATGTCGGCGGGGTAGGTGAGGAGAGAGGAGTAAGGAGTGAGGGGTGTAGCCTCTTGCCTTCTGCCCTCTGCCTCCTGCCCTCTGCCTACCAACACCGCTGCCCACGAGGAACCAGAGTCGAACCACACGTCCATTGTGTCGGTGCCTTTGCGGTACGTGTGTCCGTTGTTTCGGTAGGATTCTGGGAGCAGTTCCTCTACGGGCAACTCCCACCAGGCATCGGAACCTTTTTCGGCGACGATCGCCTGCACAAACGCGATCGTCTCCTGAGTTAACAATGGCTCTCCAGTCGCTTCGTCATAAAACACAGGGATGGGTACGCCCCAACTGCGCTGACGAGAAATGCACCAATCCGATCGCTCGGCAACCATTGGCGTGATGCGGTTTTCGCCTTGGGCAGGAATCCAGCGGACATTGGCGATCGCCTTCACGGCTTCATCGCGGAACCCTTCAACGGAGGCAAACCATTGCTCCGTAGCGCGAAAGATGGTGGGTTTTTGGGTGCGCCAGTCGTAAGGATATTTGTGGACGTAGGGTTCTTCCTTCAGTAAGGAATGAGCCTCTTGCAGTGCGGCGATGACTGCTGTATTGCCGTCACCCAGCACATTCAACCCCGCAAACTGCCCCGCTTCTTCGGTGAAGTTGCCGTCATCATCCACGGGTGCAAGGATGGGCAAACCGTAGCGTTGACCAACCAGGTAGTCATCCTGACCGTGACCAGGAGCCGTGTGGACTAAGCCCGTACCTGCCTCTGTGGTGACATAATCGCCACCGATGACGATTTCGCTGCGACGGTCAAAGAGAGGATGCTGATAGGTTGTGTGCTCCAGCGTTCTGCCGACCAGGGTTGCCTGTATGGTGAGAGTGGTGCCCAGAACTTCTGAGAGGCGATCGACCAGATCCTTTGCCACAATCAAATATTTGAATCGATCAGGTGCATTTTCACCCACTTCCACGACAGCGTAAATTAAATCGGGGTTGACGCTGACAGCTAAGTTGGCGGGAATTGTCCAGGGAGTCGTTGTCCAGATCGCCACGCCCAGTTCGCCCGTACCCATAAAGGAATCGAGCGCCATCATCAGGGCTAGTGACAACTGCTTGACTTCAAAGGCGGCGTAAAGGCTGCGCGAGGTGTGCCCTTCGGGATATTCCAGTTCCGCTTCTGCCAGTGCCGTTTTAGAACTGGGACTCCAATGCACAGGCTTTAAGCCTCGGTAGATATAGCCTTTCAGCACCATCTGCCCAAACACGCCGATTTGCGCCGCTTCATATGCGGGCTTGAGGGTCAGGTAGGGATGCTCCCAGTCGCCCCACACGCCGTACCGCTTAAAATTCTGGCGCTGCTGCTCGACAGTTTTGAGGGCGAATTCGTTGGCTTTTTGCCGTAGTTTTAGCGGTGTGAGTGCTTTACGTTCGTCGGATTTCAGGGTTTGCAGCACTTTTAGCTCGATCGGCAGCCCGTGACAATCCCAACCGGGCACATAGCGCACCTTCCGCCCTTGCAGCAGTTGGTACTTGTTGATGACATCCTTTAGCACCTTATTGAGCGCGTGCCCCATATGCAGCGTCCCGTTGGCATAGGGCGGACCATCGTGCAGCACAAACAACTCGCCCGGATTCTCCTGCGAGAGCTGCTGATAAAGCTGTTCCGCTTCCCAGAATGCCTGTAGCTCTGGTTCCCGCTTGACGGCGTTGGCGCGCATGTCAAAGCTGGTTTTGGGAAGATTCACAGTGTCCTTGTAGGAGCCGGGTTCTGTCACAGTCATGGAGTTGAGCGCTAGGGGATTAGGAACGGATTCACGAAGCTTAGGGAATCAGCAATTAGCTTCATGGAGCCAAAGCTGCTTGTAGTATGCGTGTAGTATAGCAGTAGCTCATTGTGAGCCGCTACCTCACCGTCTCAAGCTAAAGCTTACTACCGTTGGGAAATGATCTGAAGCCTCAAGTTTAGCGAATCACGATATTACGGACTCAAACTCATCGCAGAGCAAAATTCATTCACGGGATAGAGATAAAACAGCCCTTAATTTGAGACTCTAAGTGGAACGCTAATACCTTGAGTTAGTGATTCGTTCTTGATAGGAAAGCTTATGGTCGGCATCAATGAGATTAAAACGGTAGGGCTACTGGGTTTGCTGAGTGGGATTTTTGTTCTCGCTGGGTATTACCTGGTTGGTGATGAATCGGGTCTTTTGTTGGGCTTAGGAATTGCCGCAATCACGAGCTTTAGCTCCTGGTTTTATTCAGACAAAGCAGCCTTGGCAGCCTATCAAGCGCAACCGATCGCCCGTGAACAGGCTCCCGAACTCTACGATATGGTGGCTCGTCTCAGCGATCGTGCGGGTATTCCCATGCCAACGCTGTTTGTTGTGCCGACCAAATCTCCCAATGCGTTTGCCACAGGGCGCGATCCTCAGCACGCCGCGATCGCGGTTACACAAGGCATTACTGAATTGCTGAGCGCTGAAGAACTGGAAGGCGTGCTTGCCCACGAACTCACTCACGTCAAGAACCGTGATACGCTCACCCAGGCTGTAGCGGGTACGGTTGCAGGAGCGATTACTTATTTAGGACGAATACTGAGTCTGGGTGCGCTGTATGGTCCCGTTACCCGTGACGATCGCCGGGGTGCAAATCCCTTCGGCTTGCTCTTTCTCATTGTGCTGGCTCCCCTGTCTGCGATGCTGATTCAGCTTGCCATTTCTCGGACGCGTGAATTTTCGGCTGATCAGGGTTCTGCTGCCATCACAGGCAACCCGATCGCGCTGGCTCATGCCCTTGAAAAACTGGAAGCCGTTGGTCATGAAATTCCCATGCACGGCAACCCAGCCATGTCGCCGCTGCTGATTGTGAATCCACTGTCGGCTCAGGGACTACAGGCACTCTTCCGCACCCATCCGACAACAGAAGAACGCATTCGACGCTTAACTGAGTTGGCACAGCAACAGCAAGCTGATCCGGCGTTTGCTTAAAAGCTTGGCTCGGCTAACAGCGGTGACTGGGTGACGAGAACGAACCACAGCGGACACTCTCATCGTTTTAGGGTGCCCGCTTGAAAGCAGCAGGCGTTTGAAGCCAATGCGTTTTGCAAGACAAGCACACCCGATCGCGCAGAATAAAGCCCACTTAACCCGCTTCACAAAGTGAGTTGCTTGCGAAGGGTGGAGAAAGTCATCTGGTTCATCCGTTCTCATCCGCTGCTCACCCACTGTTCGACAGCGTGAAATTAGCCCTGGTTTCTACTACCCCAGCGTTTGATAAATTTCATATCGCTTGGTGCGAAATCACAAGTGTTTATCATCACATCTGCTTAGGATGATTGCAGTAATGAAAACTCCCCTGAGCAACGATTGCTTCCTGATTGAACACTATGAACCAGCTTGAGTTGACGCAGTGTCTAAATTTGGCTAAGGCACTGGACCTGATTGTGTCGAGCCGCATGATTAACGGGGTGTTGTACGTCTATAACGCCACTGGGCACAAAGTACCGTGGGATAGCTTTATCTCCGATTACCCGCTGGAACGCTTGCAAGCAATGGTCGATCGCCAGCAGATTCGCCCGAAAGCCGCTAGCTAAAACTGCTGTAAAAAGCGCAAATCGCTGGTATAAAGGCGGCGAATGTCATCAATTTGGTGTAGCACCATTGCTAAGCGTTCAACGCCCATACCAGCGGCAAACCCTGTGTAAACTTCGGGATCATACCCCACCGCTTTCAGCACATTGGGGTCTACCATCCCACAGCCCATAATTTCTAGCCAGCGCCCTTTCCACTGCACATCCACTTCAGCCGACGGCTCGGTGAAGGGAAAGAAGCTGGGACGAAAGCGAATCGGCACTTCGCCAAAAAGCTGTTCTAGAAAGACTTTGATGGTTCCTTTCAGATCAGTAAACGTCAACCCTTCATCAACTGCCAAAATTTCGACCTGGTGAAACACCGCCGAGTGGGTCGCATCGACCGTATCGCGTCGATAGCAGCGTCCCGGCATCACAATCCGTACAGGCGGATCATTCGTTTCCATGTAGCGGATCTGCACAGACGACGTGTGAGTTCGCATGATGTTGCCGTCCGGCAAGTACAGCGTATCTTGCATGTCTCGCGCAGGGTGATCCGGCAAGAAGTTTAACGCCTCAAAGTTGTAGTAGTCCGTCTCCATTTCGGGACCTTCGGCAACGGTATAGCCCAACCCAACGAAAATATCGGTGACGCGATCCATCATGCCGTTAATGGGGTGAATGCGCCCCTGGGGACGATAAACCCCAGACATGGTGATATCCAACGTTTCTGCCTCAAGCTGTGCCTGAATTTGAGCCGCCTGTAGAGCTGTGCGACGACGATCGAGGTCTGTTTGAATCGCCTCCTTCACCTCGTTTGCCAACGCGCCAATGCGGGGACGATCGCCTGCATCCAGCTTCGCCATGCCACCTAACACTTGAGGAATGGGTCCTTTCTTGCCCAAATACTTCACTCGAAGCTGTTCCAGTTGCTCTAGCGAATCGGTTGCTGCCAGTGCTTGTTGCGCTTCTTGCCGTATGGATTCTAATTGTGCTGCGAGTTCTTGAAGCTGAACAGTCATACTGGTGAAGTTGTTGGTTGTTGGTTGTTAGTTGTTAGGGGGTGGTCGATCTGCTGGCTGATCAAACGATCGAAGGCAACAGGTTGAGTAAGATCAGGGTCGGGAACGCCAATCTTGTTCTATCGGTACACATCACTCATCCTTCAGTCTAGTCGCTGAGCGAGGGCATCGGCGATCGCTCCCCAAAGTTCCCCACTCCCCACTCCCCACTCCCCACTCCCCGACCAATCCATGAAACTACTCATTAGCAACGACGATGGCATTTTCGCTCTGGGTATTCGCGCCTTGGCAAACCGCCTTGCGGAAGCGGGTCATCAGGTAACCGTGGTGTGCCCCGATCGTGAGCGATCGGCAACCGGGCATGGTCTCACGCTCCATCAACCCATTCGTGCCGATGTGGTTGAATCAGTGTTTCATCCCAGCGTGAAAGCCTGGGCTTGCTCTGGCACCCCTTCAGACTGTGTGAAGCTAGCGCTGTGGGCACTACTGGATAGTCCTCCAGATTTGGTACTGTCGGGCATCAATCATGGGTCAAACCTGGGTACCGATGTGCTGTACTCTGGCACCGTTTCAGCGGCGATGGAAGGCGTGATTGAGGGTATTCCCAGCATTGCGTTTAGTCTTGCGAGCTTTGCGTCATCTGAGTTCCAGCCCGCTGCTGCGTTTGCGGAATCACTGGTTGCCCAACTTGCCAAACAGCCTTTGCCAGAACTGCTGTTGTTAAATGTGAACGTACCAGCGGTGAATGCAGAGGCGATCGCGGGCGTAAAAATCACCCGTCAAGGTATCCGCCGCTACATTGATGTCTTTGAAAAGCGCCTTGATCCGCGTGGCAAAACCTACTACTGGTTAGCGGGTGAACTGCTGGAAGAGGTTGCTGAAACGTCGGCGTTAGCTGATCAGGCTCCGACAGATGTGGAGGCTATTCGCGCTCACTACATCACCGTGACTCCCTTGCAATACAACTTGACGGCAGCAACCGGATTAGCCAGTTTGAAACACTGGACGTTTGATGTACCGCTTTTCAAGGGAACGTAACGTGAATCTCTTGTCGTGTTTGCCGTTTCCGAAAGGCGGTGCCTGTCCTCTGTAGAGTAGTAGAGGAGCGGTGTAGAGAGGGTGAAAGGAGCGGTTACTTTTTGACCAGCGTTGAGTCACGTAAACTTACAGAAAGCAAAAATCATGTGCCAACGTTGTGCGTGTGTGCAACTGAATGGGCACCTTAAGTCAAAGCTGGATAAAAATGGAGCATCTACCAGCGTTAAAGGGTTTGATCTAATCAAACGCTACATCCTCTACGATGAGATCACTGAGTCATGCGATCGCGATCACTGACACAACAGGCGATTTTTATAAAGCTGCCTTGAAGGGGCAAATTGAGTATCCGTTTAACGTTATCGTCCGTCCACGGTTGCTGTTTTAGCTGCTGAAAACCGTGAACATCTGGAAGCTTGATCGAATCTTGCAAAAAATACCCATGTCCAACACGGAAAATCAGTTTACAGCCACCTTTTGGGGCGTTCGGGGAAGTATTGCCAGCCCAGGGTCTGCCACAGTGCGCTACGGTGGCAATACACCTTGTGTGGAAATGAGAGCTGGTGGCAATCGCCTGATTTTTGACGGCGGCACGGGCATTCGCGTTTTAGGGCAATCATTGCTCTCCCAGATGCCCCTTGAGGCACATATGTTTTTCACCCACTCCCATTGGGATCATATCCAGGGCTTTCCCTTTTTTGTGCCAGCGTTTGCCAAAGGAAATCGGTTTAATATCTATGGGGCGATCGCGCCCAACGGTTCCACAATGGAGCAGCGGCTAAACGATCAAATGCTGCACCCAAACTTTCCGGTGCCGCTCCAAATTATGGGTGCAGACCTGAAGTTTAATGATATTGAAGTGGGGCAAGCCGTCCGCATCAACGATGTTTTGGTCGAAAATGCTCTGCTGAACCATCCTGGGCAAGCGGTAGGGTATCGCGTGAGCTGGCGTGGTTATGCTGCCGCCTATGTGACCGATACAGAGCATTTCCCCGATCGCCTGGATGAAAACGTCCTATTTTTAGCTGATCAAGCGGATCTGCTGATCTACGACGCGACCTATACCGATGAAGAGTATCACTCCGAGCAGTCCAGTAAAGTCGGTTGGGGACACTCAACCTGGCAAGAAGCGGTCAAAATTGCGAAAGCCGCAAACGTGAAGACGCTGGTAATTTTCCATCACGACCCACTGCACAGCGATGACTTTCTCGATCAGGTGGGGGCTGACGTTGCGGCAGCTTTTCCCAGCAGCTTGATGGCGCGAGAAGGTCTAGTGATTCAAATTGCGCCATCTGTTCCCAGCCCAGACCCGGTGGCGATCGAGGCAGCGATCGAGGCTGAGATGGAAGTTTCGGTGTGAGGAGTGAGGAGTGAGAGGTTGTTAGTTTTTAGTTTTTAGCAGGAGTCAAGGGAGTTTTTGGTTGTTGGTTTTTAGTTTTTAGCAGGAGTCAGGAGTCAGAAGTCAGCTTTTTAGCCTTCATCCTTCATCCCTCATCCCTCCGCCTTTCCACTCTTCTCTAACAACCAACAACCAACAACCAACAACTCTTTCCCATCCTCCCGATCGTCCTTCCCTTTATGTGTCAAAATGTAAAGCGTGTGGGTTACTTCATCACCAACGACTGTTCTGACTCCCACTGCTGTTGCTCTAGGAAACTTTGATGGCATCCATCAAGGGCATCAGCAGGTAATTCAACCTGTCTTGTTATTTTCGGAGGCGGTTCAGCGAAGCGATCGCATTCATGCTACGGTCGTCACCTTTCATCCCCACCCTCAAGAATTTTTTACGGGGCAGCCACGCCTTTTGCTGACTCCCTTGATTGAGAAAGCTGCACAGCTTAATGTACTGGGGGTCAAACAGCTTGTTTTGTTGCCGTTCAACGAATCTCTTGCCAATTTGAGTCCAGAGGAGTTTGTTGAAAAAATTCTTGTGCGACAGCTCAAAGCCATTAAGGTGAGCATTGGTGCTGACTTTTGCTTTGGTCGGCAGCGATCAGGCAACGCAGAGGTTTTACAGGCGATCGCAGCGAAACATGGAATTGCGGTCAGCATTGCCCCACTCAAAAATGTAGACCACGATCGCATCAGTAGTTCTGCCATTCGCCAAGCTTTGCAGCAAGGGGATATCAAGCACGCGAATCAGCTTTTGGGTCGCCCATATCAGCTCATTGGTAAGGTCGTTCAAGGACAGCAGCTTGGACGCACAATTGGGTTTCCAACGGCGAACCTGCAACTGCCGCCCGACAAATTCTTACCCTGCTCTGGCTCCTATGCGGTGAGGGTACATCGCTGCGATCGCGGCAGTGAGGTGGATCTATCTGCTGTGCCAGCGTTGCAGGGCGTGATGAATCTTGGCTACCGTCCGACGGTTGATGGCACTATGCAGACGATCGAGGTTCATCTGTTCGACTGGTCAGACGATTTGTACGACCAGACTCTCGTTGTTAGCCTTGTAGCGTTTTTGCGATCGGAGCAGAAATTCCCCTCTTTAGATGCTCTAAAAGCGCAGATTCAGGCAGATTGCGACGCGGCACGTCAATTGCTTTAGCCGCCGCTTCCGGTATGGGCACAAACTCTCCACATGGCAATTGCCTTAGGGCGCGTCATCAATTCAGCTCGAAACCTTTGGTATCAGCATTGTTGCGCCCGCTGTAAGCGATGTGTAGTCGTCATTGATGACAGCCCCTAGAGCTTTGCTAGCTGTTTTGTGGGGTGTGGTTCTGTTGCATCGCTGGACGATCGCATTATGACAAAGCTGCTACTGACCTGAAGAGAACTGGGCACACTAAACTCAGTAGATTTTACGACGACCCGCTTTTCTACACTTACTTTTTTCTTTTTTCCACACTTAGAGGAATGACCAAATGGCAAACGAGGGGCACCTTGCTTTGCTCAAGCAGGGTGTAATAGCCTGGAATACCTGGTGGGAGCGCAATCCGAAGAAGATTCCCAATCTAGAAGGTGCAAATTTACGGGATACGAATCTGCGCGAAGCCAATTTTTACAAAGCTGACCTTCGAGAAGTGGGCTTCCAGCAGGTCGATCTCAGCATGGCAAACCTTGAGGGGGCAGACCTTGGGATTGCCATGCTTGAAGGAGCCACCCTTTACACTGCCATTCTTTACAAAGCCAACCTGCGTGAAGCCAACCTGTATCGAGCGGATTTACGCGAGGCAGACCTGAGCCAAGTCGATCTCAGCATGGCAAACCTGCGCGAAGCCAACCTCAGCACCACCATTCTTGAAGGCGCTACGCTTTACACAGCGCTGCTCTATAAAGCCAACCTGCGTGAAGCTAGCCTTTACAAGGCAGACTTGCGTGAAGCCGACTTTAGTATGGCTAATTTGCGTGAAGCCAACTTAAGTATGGCGAATCTGAGTATGGCGAATCTGAGTATGGCGAATCTGGTAGGAGCAACGCTTTACGAGGGCAATCTCAAGCAGGCAAACCTGAGTTTAGCCAATCTGTGTATGGCTAATATGATTGGTGCCACGTTACATAGAGCCAACATGGTAGGCGCAACCCTCATTGGGATAAACCTGTATAAAGCGCAATTGATAGGCGCTAATCTGCGCGAGGCTGATTTGCGAGAATCAACGCTTAGTATGACCAACCTGAGTGATGCCAGCCTTCACGGCGCGAATTTGACGATGGCAAATTTACAAGGGGCAAACTTGAGTAGAGCGAATTTGACGCTGGCAAATTTTCAAGATGCTAACCTGCATCGAGCCAACTTGACGGGAGCAAATGTACGTGAAACAAATCTTGCAGGCGCTTACCTGAAGGAAGCAACGATGCCAAACGGGACTGTGAATCCTTAACCAGAAAATTGATAGCTATCAGCGATCGATTCTGGGTGCTTAGGATTGTGGATTAATTAAGCTGAGCCATTTCCCTTCCGTAGGGACGCTCCATGAAACGCCCCTACGGAGAGAATTACACTGAAGATTCATTGAGCTTGGAACGCACTGCGATCGCCAGCAAAATTCTGGATACGCCGGTGAAAATAATGCTGATGCCAACCAGCAGACCGATCGCAAACGGACCATTGAACGGCCATTCAAACCAGATCAAACCACCCAAAACCAGCGTGGTAATACCGTTTGCCAATGACCAGACCCAGTTTGGCTGATCCCGCCGTTGAAACGCGTACACGATTTCAAACACACCTTCTGTTAGCAAAAACGCACCCAAAGCCAGGGTCAGGGTGAGAATGCCTTGCAGTGGATACACTAGCAGCAGCACGGCAGTACCGATATAAAGCAGGCTGAGCAAAAGCTGCCATACAAAACCACCCTGCTCTCGCGTTTGAAACGTATAGACAAGCTTGGAAATGCCACCAAAGAGAATGATCCAGGCAATCCAGGTTTCAGCAGCAAGCGTGCTGAAATACGGGAAGGCGATCGCAGCGATTCCCAACAAAACCATCAGTACGCTGACGACGATCGATCCATTCAAACTGCTCTTGATGTCGTTATTCGTCGAAATTCCAGTACTCATCTATGGACCTCTGTAAAGCTTGTTTGAGTCAGTACGATCGCATTGTAGGATTGCGTCTTTGCCATGTGCTCCTTCGTTGGGAGTAATTTTCAGCGCAAGGCAGTTCTCTCAGGTGTTAGAGGTCCTTACAGCAGGGGGCAAAAGTCAGACGTTAAGGGGGCAGAAGGCAGAAGCCAGAAGTCAGACGTGAAAAGAGCTTCCCATCTAGCTTTCAGACGGATGGTCTGTACTTCATTTAGCTGCAAACCGCTGTATGTAGCATTAGTTGGCTGTGGCGGTAGGGATGGCGATCGTGCTGTCAGCAAGCGCCTCGTTTAGAGTAATGCCTTGAATGGAGTAATCGAGCAGTTGCATGGGATGCAGCACGGGGATGGGTTTCCCCTGAAGCTCCAGGTGCTTGCTAATCTGCACAAAGCAGCCAATATTCGCCGATGCAATGAGCGAAGCTCCTGTATTCAGTAGGTTTTCCACCTTTTGTTGCCCTAGTTCCGCCGCAACGTCGGGCTGCAAGATGTTGTAGACCCCAGCACTGCCGCAGCACAGGGCAGCATCTACAGGTTCCCGTAGCCGCACACCTGGAATTTGCTTGAGGAGTTGGCGCGGCTGCACGCTAATTTTCTGTCCGTGCAGCATGTGGCAGGCATCCTGGTATACCAGTGTTAACGGTTCTGCCTGCAAGGGAGATAGCTTAGCTGTCAGCCCGACATCTGCTAGAAATTCCTGTACGTCTTTGACTTTGCTGGCAAAGGCGATCGCGTTTTCTCGATAGTGCGGGTCATCTTGCAGGATGCTGCCATATTCCTTGAGAGAATGTCCGCAGCCAGAGGCATTGACGATGATGGCATCCAGTTCTGTCTCCGCAAAGCTGTCGATGAGTTGACGTGCGAGTGCCTGAGTTTGCGCCTCTTGCCCCTGATGATGGGTAAGCGCACCACAGCACCCTTGGGATTGTGGGATGACTACTTCGCAGCCATTAGCGGTTAGCACCCGCACTGTCGCGTTGTTGACTTCAGGATTGAACAACCGCTGCACGCAACCCAGCAGTAAACCAACCCGATAGCGCTGTTTCCCTTGAGCTGGAATCACGGCAGGTAACGGATCTTGAAACGCCTGGGGTGAAATCTTGGGCAGCATGGATTCCATCGCCGCCAGTTGTGGCGACAGTTGCTTGAGTACGCCGATCGATCGCACCAATTTCTGTAACCCCGATTTTTGATACAGTCCCAACGGTCGCAGCAGCAAACGCAGGCGATCGGGATAGGGAAAGGTTGAGAAAATGAGACGACGCAACAGCTTTTCGGGGAGTGATCGGGTATGGTTGCGCTCCAATTGGGGACGAGTGGCTTCAATGAGCTTGTCGTACCGTACTCCCGATGGGCAGGTGGTGACGCAGGCAAGGCAGCCCAGACATGAATCAAAATGCTCTACGGTTGCGGGAGAAAGCGGTATTTTCCCCTCATTTACCCCATCCATTAGGTAGATGCGCCCCCTTGGCGAATCCATCTCTTTGCCCAGGACGCGATAGCTGGGACAGGTAGACAGGCAAAAGCCACAGTGAACGCAGGCATCAATCAGCTTGGCATCGGGAGGGGTGTGGGTATCGAAGGAAGGGAATGGGGTGTGGGGTGTGGGGTGTGGGGTGTGGGGTGTGGAAGCTGGTAGCTCAACATTCAACCCTGATAACTCATAACGGTCTTGACTGCGAGACTCGGTACTCATGGTTTAAATTTTGCTTACAACTTAAATGCCGCCGATAAAGCGGTGAGGGCTTAAACGCTGGTGGGGGTCAAACTGCTGTTTTAATTGGCGCATGAGGGGCAGCGCATTGCCAGCGTAGCCCCACACATCGATCGCCTGTTTGAGCGCGACCGGAGCCTGAAGCACCGATAGAAACCCGTCGTGAGCCTGACAGAATGAGCGAAGCTTCAGAAGGGTTTCTGGTGGAGTAGCGGCATCGAACGCCAGTCTGCCCAATCCGCTAGCCGCGTGGATTTGTCCATACCAGGGTGTGGTGAACAGAGGCTCGATCGTGGTCAACAGTGCCACTGCTTCAGAGGGGCGTATCCCTATTTTGCAGGTAATGACCTCTGACTGGTGCGCCGCTGTCATGCGTTCTTGCAAGCGCTGCCATAGACTGACATCATCCTGTTCCATGAGATGAGCAGTGGCTAACCCAAGGGCTTGACCCACTTCAATCAGGCGCTTGGCTTGCTCTTGCACGCTGGGCAGAATGCTTTGCAGACGGATTGCAAACCCTATTCCTTGCCCGATGCCGAGCGCTGCCACTAAACCCGCAGAACACAGATCGGCACTGGCAGGGGTGAGCGCTGAACTGAGTAACGTTTGAACCGCTTGAGCGATCGCAGCCGCATCTCCACTCAGCACCACCGTTTCAGACGCTGCGGGCAGAGGATAGACTCGAAAGGTTAGCTGTGTGAGGATACCCAGCGTTCCGTAGGAGCCGGTGAACAGCTTCATCAGGTCATAGCCTGCGACATTTTTGACCACTCGCCCGCCTGCTTTGGCAACCTGACCATCGGCACGGACGAAGGATAGCCCCAGCAGCATATCGCGCACGCTGTTGTAGCGTTGCCGTAGGGAACCTGTGTCGGCTGTGGCAACGATGCCCCCGATCGTCGCGTAATCTGGATAGGCTGGGTCGATCGCCAGAAACTGCCCTGCTTTTGCCAGGGTTGCCTGTACGTCTGCAAACCGCATGCCCGCTTCAACTGTGACGGTCAAATCACCCACAGCATGGTCGATGAGCCGATTTAAGCGCTCGGTACTCACCAGCAGTAGCGATTCGCCCGTCTGCGTCTGAACCATGCCTCCCCAGGTAAGCTTGCTACCAGCGCCACAGGGTAGAATGCTCTGGCGATCGCGCGTCTTGACCACAGCGGCTAAGGCTTCTGGAGTCTTCGGATAGGCGATACCACTCACACAGGTTCCAGGGATTAGCGCCTGTTCAATCAACCCCTGTTTTGCAGAGGATAAATGCTTCCAGTCCTGAAAATCAGTTGCCTCAGGGGAGGAGATGAACGGTGAGCGATCGGCGGGGGGGTCTGCGGAACTGGTTCCCATGCTGCGTATCAACTGAAGACTAATGCTTACTCTAACAGCCGTGAGGGGGTCGGTTTGCAGATCTGACGAGAACGGCACTAATCCTCAAAGTAATCGTCTTTTAAGGATAAGCGCTAGCGAGTAAAAACGATGTCAAGTCTTTTAACAAGCATGGAGCCTTCAAGCAAGCAACAATTGAGTGCCTGGTAAGGGATAACTCTACAAGGCGTTATGAGCTGCTCATAAAAAAGTGGACGATCGATAATAATCAGCCCTAGGGCGCATCATCAACTCAGCTCGAAACCTTGCGGTATCAGCATTGTCGCGCCCGTCCCAACGAACAAGGCTAGGGGCTGAAACCCTTGCTGCAATCAATGTGTAGTATTAATTGATGACAGCCCCTAGCTAATTGCAGGCATACTTATTAAGAGTTCCTGTTAAGAGTCCATATGCAGAGTGCTACCTACAGAGATTCATCAAGAAACAGCAGACTGCAATGCAGATGAAATGACAGATGATGAGTGCTTCAAGCGTGCTCTCTTGGGATGTTGGCGACAAAGCCCTTTGAAATTTACACAGTAATGACAACGCGGCGCTAGGTCGAACGGATGATGAAGAAAATTTTGGTGGTTGAAGACGAAAAGTCCATCCGTGAATCGCTGTTGGATCTGCTAGCAGTGGAAGGGTTTAGCGTTTTGGGTGCAGAAAACGGTCTTTTAGGCGTGCAGTTAGCGCAGCAGCATATTCCTGATTTGATTTTGTGCGATGTCACGATGCCTTGGTTGGATGGCTACCAGGTACTGGCGCAATTACGCCAACACGCCGACACATCTGCCATTCCGTTCATTTTTCTCACGGCGCGGGGGGCGAAAGAAGATTTTCGGCAGGGTATGGACTTGGGAGCGGATGATTTTCTGGCAAAACCTTGCACAGCCGATGAATTGTTGAGTGCGATCGCTAGCCGCTTTTATAAACAAGCAGCCGTAGACAGACAATCACAAAAACAACTGGATGCGTTACGCAGCAGCATTGCCTTATCGTTGCCGCACGAGTTACGCACGCCGCTGAATGGCATTTTGGGTCTGACTGAAGTGCTCATGGATGATTTTCAAAACATCGATCGGCACGAGATGTTGGAGCTTGCCCAAGGCATTCACAATGCGGCTGAACGACTTTCCAGGCTGATCCAAAACTTTTTGCTCTATGCAGAGTTGGAGATTACAGCACGAGATCCCGATCGCCTGTTGGTGCTTCGCAGTGATGAAACGCGCCTGCCAGAAATTTTGATTCAGAATGTAGCAACCGCGATCGCTCAGCAGGAAGGACGTGAAGCTGATTTGCAGTTAGATCTACAAAACGGAACCATGCAAATTTCTGATCTGAAGTTAAAGAAGATTGTGGAGGAGCTAGTGGGCAATGCCTTCAAGTTTTCACCGACAGGAACCTTCGTGACTGTGGAAACAAAGGCTATCGATAAAGGGATGCTGCTCGTCATTCGCGATCGTGGGCGTGGCATGACGGCTGAGCAACTTGCCAACTTGGGAGCCTACATGCAGTTTGAGCGCACATTTTACGAACAGCAAGGGTCTGGTTTAGGGTTGGCGATCGCCAAACGTCTGGTGGAATTGCATGAGGGTACCTTGGCGATCGACAGCGTGCCTGGACAATACACAACGGTAGAAGTCACTCTTCCAAGCAGCGAAGGCTGAACAACTTAAAGGGTTGTTGGTTGTTGGTTGTTGGTCTACAAATCTTCAAGGCTTAAACTGAGTCCATGAGAGCGTGTTTAGCTGACAAAGTGCAAAAAGCAGTTCAAATAGTCTATAGAATGGCTTGAACAGCTAACAACTAACCACCAAAAACCAAAAACTTTTTTTCTTCCTAAGTCCCGATAAGTTTCTGGAACCAGTCATCATTCCAGAGCTCATCAAAGGCGACATCTGTTTTCGCTTCAACGCGATAGTTAGGGTTGAACCCGATCGCCTTTTCTAAACTCTCCAATGCAAAATCGGCTTCCCCTAAAAAGGCATGGCTGGTAGCACGGTTATAGTAGGCGCTGGCGTAATCGGGTTTCAAATCCAAAGCCTTGTTAAAGCTGGCGATCGCGTCTTTGTGACGACCGAGTTGAGCCAGGGCATAGCCCCGTTTGTCTAACGCTTTGTAAGAGTCGGGATTGAAATGAATCACTTCATCAAATGAGGTAATGGCATCTTTGAAGCGTCCCAGTGCTTCGAGTGCTAAACCACGATTCATCCAGGCAACGGCATCGTCCGGTTTGAACTGCACGGCGCGATCGAACACATTAAACGCATCCTGATGTCGCCGTAAAATGCCTAGCGCTGCCCCTTTGTTGACCAATGCTTCGTGATAGTCTGGCTTGCTGTCTAGCGCGTGATCGTAGGATTCGATCGCGTGTTCGTAACGTTTCAACCGTGCCAGACTAATGCCTCGACTAAACCAGCCTTTGTCATCTTTGGGTTTAAGTTTCAGCATGTGATCGAAGGAGTCGATCGCGGGTTCATGTCGCTGTGTTTTTTGCAATACTAATCCCCGTTGATACCAGATCTCGGCATTTTCTGGCTGAAGTTCAACCACTTTGTCGTAGCGTAAAATGGCAGCTTCATAGTTCTCTTCAGCAAACAGTTCGTGCCCCTGAGTAATGTATTTGTTCACATCAATAAATAGCTCTGGACGGTTGGCTTTGAGCAATTCAAGCTGAGCCACCAACTCTTGCAAGTTTTGCTGCAATTTGCCCACAGCTTCTTCGGAAACAGGAGAGGCTTCTGCAAGCTGCTTGAGAATGTCTTCTTTCTGAGTTTGAGCCGTTGATTGTAGTGTCGTCAGTTGGGTGATGAGGTCAGACTGGAGGGTTTCGATCGTGTGCAGAGTATCCTCTTTTTGACCAGAAACGGTTGTCTGCAACTCTGTAATTTGCGTGGAGAATTCGGTTTCCAACTGCTCTAAGGTTGCCAACACACGATCGCGCTTTGCCTCGGTTTGCTGTTGAGCATCCAGTTGAAAACTTGTAATTTGAGGAGCCAGTTCAGCCTTGATTTGGTCTAACTCACTCAAAATAGTTTGCTGTTGCTTCTGAGCATCTGTTTGCAGCGTCGTCAAAGCTTCTGTAAACTCGCGATCGGCGGCTTCTAACGTTTGCAACAGGCGATCGCGCTGCTCTTCTACGCCCGTTCTTAAGTCTGAAAGCTGGGGCGAAAAATCAGCCTGAAGCTGTTCAAGTTGATCGAGAATGCGATCTTTTTGCTGTTGTGCGATCGCCTGGAGATCGACTAATTGAGCCGTAAAGTCGCGCTCGGTGGTTTCCAGACGTTCTAAAACCTGGCGCTGGCGTTCTTGCACATCTAGATGAAAGTCAGACAATTGAGGAGTCACGTCCGCTTTCAGTTGATCGAGATGGTCGAGAATGCGATCTTTTTGCTGTTCGGCGATCGTCTGTAGCTCGACTAACTGTGTGGTAAAGTCACGCTCAGAGGTTTCCAGGCGCTCTAGTAGTGCGGCTTGTCGCTGCTGTGCCTCGGTCTGAAGGTGAGAGAGCTGCGGGGCAAAGTCTGTTTTCAGGCTCTCTAACTGCTCCAGAATGCGATCGCGCTGTTGACGGGCAGAGATGTGCAAATCCAGCAATTGTCCGGCAAAGTCTCGCTCTGAGGTGGTGAGCTTTTGCAGTACCGCTTCCTGTCGCTGTTGGGCATCGGTTTGCAGTCGAGACAGTTGGGGTACGAAGTCGGCTTTGAGCGTTTCTAAACTTTCGAGGCTGCGATCGCGCTGTTGTTTGACGGTCAACTGCAACGCGGCTAATTGCTCGGTAAAAGCTTGCTCGGACGCTGCGAGGCTCTGGAGTGTCTGCTCTTTTTGCTGACGTACCTCTGCTCGCACAACTCCCAAATGAGGCTCTACATCTGCTTTAAGCTGTTCCAGATGTCCAATCATCAAGGTTTGCTGGGCAACAGCAGCGGCTTGGAGCTTGGCAAGGTTGGCGGCAAAAGCTTGCTCGGCGGCTGCCAGCTTTTCGAGTGCGTCAGTTTGCTGCTGGTTGATGTTGGACTGTGAGCCAGAAAGCTGCGCGATGAGTGCTTCACCCAACTCTTCCAGGGTTTGCTTGGAGGCGTGAAGCTCAACCTCAAGCTCGGCAATCATGCGCGCTTTAGCTTCCGCCAGTTCTGCGGCTAATCCAGACAGTGCCGCGCGTTCTTTGGACACGTCCTGCTGAAACTGTTCGGCTTCATCGGCAGTATCATCGGCGATCGCTTCGACTTCTTCCAGAATGAGCTTGGCGCTTTCGCGGGTCTTGGCAATCTGGCTTTCGAGATCTTGCAAGCCCTCTAGCTGCTCTTTCGCACGGGTGGCAATTTCTTGAATGACGGCACGACGGAGCAACCAGAGCGCGGCGATCGACGCACCCAGCAGCACAATCAAAACGCCCAGCAGAAGGTTAAAGAGGGTTGTCATGCGTGCCAGAGCGCGATCGCTCTCGGTCTGCTGCGCTGTGGTTGAGGATGTTTGGAGTTGCGCCAGTAAATGCCTTTGGCTGTTGTAGTCTGTGTCCGCAGGGGTGAACGATCGTGCTGGAGACACCACAGCACCAAGCGATAGCAGCAAAACCGAGAGCGTCATCCCACGTTGGGATCGGAAAGCGAGTTTTGGGTGCTGGCGCTTCATCGCAAATCATCCTTCTGGCAGTCGATGGTTGCAGTATATCGAACACGATACAGAGCAATTGCTTATCTTCTCCAGAGTAATCAAATTTGGGCGCAGTGGTCTAAGGCCTTGTTAATTGCCAGCAACCACGGTTAGTTTTGCGCCCTGTTGGGTGACGACTTTGAGCGGTAGGGTCGATCGCGACTCGCGGCGGGGAAATTGAATGAACTGTACCCCAGTACGCGCAGGCTGCACGGTCATCACATATTGTTCACCTGTCCATTGAATCCGCGTGACCCGATGCGACAGCACCCATACCTCAGCCGTTTTGCCCGCATTGAGCTGAGGAATGCTAGTAGCGTTGTAGCACTGCCAGAGCGTGTCCTGGACTGTCCATAGCCCTGATAAATAGATCGGCTCCATCCGCAAGCTCAGCCCATACTGGGTAAACGAAAAGACATCCTGCTGCCAAAACCGCTGCGACAGGCTTTGTATAGGCTGGTTCACTTGATCATTGGCATAGCGTGGCAAACTCTGAAGCTTTTTAAGCTGGTCTGCCTTCGTCGGACGTACCCAGTTTTGCGCTTCCCCACAGATGTCAAACGGAATGTCTGCGGCTGGTTGCACCGCGATCGCGATCGCGCTAGACGGTGGCACAGATGGCGATGATTGAGCCGCCAACGCTAGCCCAAAGCCACTGCTAGCCAGAATGGACAAGCTATACCCAACGAGCTTTTGAGACAAATAAAACATGGCACGCGAGAGCAAAAGGATGAGTGCTTTGAGCAGACAGGCGCACGGTGGGCGATCGGTGTCTAACGAGAACGAATCTGCAAGGACTAATCTGTGCCGCCCCAACTCCAGATCGGATTCCCATTGCGAACCCCTTTGCGGAGGATGGCGGTGGTTAACCCATTGGCATCGCTCATACCCGTCATATCAAGGATGAGATAGACCTTGCCACCTGTAAATCTAAGACGCAGGTAAGAGTTGCTGAGATAGGCTTCGTCATCATTCTTTACAATACGAGCGGTCGCCTTGCATTGTCGGTAAGCAGGCTTGAGGGTACCAACCCACGTCACGCTAAACTCATCGGCGCTGGCAACGGTAAAGCGATCGGCAAGCTGACTCAAATTCGCACTACCGTCGATCGTGTATCCACCTTCCCGATAGGGCTGTGGCTTTTCGTTAACCGTGACGCTTTCGGGGCAACGCGCTGTTTGGGTATCGATCGCGGGATAAACCTGCATCTCAAGGGAACCTGCTTGTGCTGGCAGCGTGGTCAACAGTGCCAGTGCCGTGATACCCAATCCAGTCAGCGATCGCGTCAGCCTTCCCATCCAAATCACCTTTTGCTACAGATTTCTACCTACAGCAAACCGGAGCCGTTTTCCGGGAACGGTGAACGTGTTGATACTAGAAGGCGATCGCTTAAAGCCGACAGCGTTCTGTTGCATCGCAGTCGAGCCGTTGCTGCCGTGCCGCGACGATCGTGGCTAAATCTGCCCGCCCGGTGAGCGCTAACCGTCGATCAGCCCAGAGACCGTAGACGAAATCGACGATCGCGCCAATGATGGGTAGCTTCGTCGCGGCGTAGACCCACCCCATGCCCAAAATTTCGTAAACGCGACGGAAAACAGCGACATTTTGCATCACCGTACCATCGGGCAGCACAGCATGAATGCGCCCCATTGCCGTTTCAAAGTCAACCCCACCATGCAAAGCGGGTGTGTACTGGGGGTCTGCAATATCGACAAAGTTCACCAGTCCACGTCCTGCATCTCGCTGACGCAAAAAGTTGACTTCCCGTAAGCACAAGGGACATTCACCGTCATACAGCAGTTCGATCTTCCAGGTGGAAACTGCCCCAGGTGTCTGAGAGACAGTTTCTCTAAAAGTAGTGGTTAAGTCAGTGTTTGAAGGCATCAAGCAGCGTCTGTCAACAGCATCTTTAAGGTGGGTTGAACCACACCCCTTTTAGTGTAGAAAGAAACATGTGTAGAAAGAAACATGTGTAAAAAGAAACATGAACTTTACAAAGCAAGGTAAATGCAAGTTGGTGATGGGCGATCGATGGTTCCGCCTCTATGTTCTGTTGAATGCATTCAGATGCTGTTAACACACGCTTTAACTCGCAATACCTGGGATGAGCGATCGCAGGAGGCTTTTGATGCTTCTGGCGACACCCAACTTCCGTGCTAGCCCTGCAAAAGAGCCTAAAACCGGAAGCTGATCAAACCATTGCGTGGAAATATCGCTGCGTGAACTCCGCTGATTACCAAAACTGGGCACAGCAATTAACCGGACGATCGTCGGGTATTGCCACTTAAAAATGTTGAAAACACCATCGGGTGACATCGGACTCCCTTCTGGATGCCCCGCTGGACGCTGAAGTACTGCTTCAAAGAAATGAATTAAGCAATCCAATGCCTTCCCATTGACCGCATAAAATTGAGCACCGATGATTTCGCCAGAGAATGGTTGAAGAATGGGCGCATCAACCTTTTGAGTATCAAAGCGTTCATCGCACCCGTAGCCAAAGTGCGCCAGATCCCAATCTGTTTTAAGAAGTTCTCTCAAAAGCACCTCCTCATACTGATGGAAATCTTGACGTAGCTGGAGATCGTCTTCCATGACCAGGACATTTTTTAACCCTCTTGCCTTCGCTTGCTTGAGCACATTCAAATGGCTGAGAAACGCGCCTCGATAGCCGATCGATTGAAAGGGACCGGGACTATCAGGTCTGATGGCTGCAAAAAGTTCAACCTTACCTGGCTTGAATGGCATACCCATCTGGTTCAGTTCTTTTGCCATCTCTCGGCGGCGATCGGTTCTTGCTGGCAGATTGATCACGTAGGCACAATCAAAAAACTCACTAAATCTCATGGTTCTCCTTAGGATTTCGCGTTCTGGCTGCAAGCTGGTGGAGTGCAAAGAGACGATATCGGAACGTGTGGTAATTGTGCGGTGGCAGAATCACTGCATTGAACCCATGATCGTGATGCCTAATTTAGAGGAATCCAAAGGGGTTGCTCCTGTTCCTGCTAAAGCAACTTTTTCTAAATGCTCAACCCGATGAGCAAAAGTTTTTTCAAACGTGTGCGATCGGGCAAACGCAAGCGATCGTAATGCCATTGCTTGCAGTGCAGCGCGATCGCCATCAAGTTGAGCAATCTTCTGAGCGAGCAATGTCGGCTGATTCATGGGCACAACCCATCCCGTTTGAGACTGCCGCTCAATGCCAACGAAGGCTTCATTGCTGTAACTCACAATGGGAACCCCGCACGCTAACGTCTCTAGATAGGTGCAAGAGGGGTCTCCCTGGCGATGGCAACAAACAAATAAATCTACCTGTTGCTTCATAAATGGCACCAGTTCTTGCTGAAAAGCCAGCACGCCTATGAGCGTCACTCGATCGTGCAAGCCCTCGCGCTGAATGCGTTGCTGCAAGACATGTTTGAGTTCACCATCACCGCAGAGAAACAGTTGGAACGCTACACCCAGTCGTTTCAACTCGACCGCCACATCGAGCACCTGATCAACCCCTTTTTCGGCTACGAAGCGCCCTGAAAAAGCTAGCCGTAAGGGGTTGTTGAGATTCAATAAATGCTGATAGCGCTGCTCAATGTCTGCCTCGTTTGCCAATAGATCTTGTGACATGCGTGTATCGAAAAAAAGTAAAGGCTTTGAGTTGATGGCTTGATATGCCCTATACGTTGGTGTCCCGTTACATTGCACGCCTTCTGCCAGCGCGATCGCCCGCCGCTGTTTGCGTTCCTGGCTAATTTCCCACCAGGTGCGACGAAGGCGTAATAGCGGATTTTTTACGGTCGCTGCAACGGTCTGTTTTCGAGTTTTCAAACTATATTCAGCGATATAAACACACGGAACATTGGCAGAACGGCACAGTTGACTGATGTGGTTTTGCTGATAGTCGGCTGATGCCAACACAACCGAAGCCGGACTGAGGATTTGTGCTGTCAGCGTGTTGTAGGAAACAATTTCAATCTCGAATGGTAGTTCGCTAGCTTGAAACGCTTTTTCATCAAGTACTGCGTACTTCTTGGATGGCGAAGCAACTTGCATGAATGCTTTGACTGAACCCGACCAAAGCTCGGCATATTTAATCATGCCATCCACAAATTTCTGAGGCAGCAGATACTCTCCATTGGCTGAAAGCTTTAGCGACAGCACAGGTAAAACAAATAATTTGGCTTGTTTAAACATAGATTGATCAGCGTAAGGTTAGTTTCGTCAGCAGGGGTAGACACGTAATCGCTTATTTCGGCAGTGAGTTGGAGTCGAGATTAAAAAGACGATCGCTCAACCAGCTGTTGTCTTAAAAATGTGCCGAAGCCTCAACTATTCGATCAACACGCTCAAGAATTGGAAAGACTCCAACCGTCGCAATTTTTGAACTTCAATGGCACGAAAAGCCTAACCACACAGATTTGAGGGGTTGGCTGCATTGACCCATGCCTTTCAGTACTCAAACATGATTGAATGCATGAAGAGGTTGCGCTACTGAATCCTGTGAAGACAAACAAATTTCCAGAGAAACTTATGTGCTAAAAAGCATCCAGTTGAAACCATCAAACCCAAGAGCGAATCGTCATGCAGGCGCTAGCTTCAAGAGAATTCAAGCAAGTTGCTCTGGAAGCCCGCTCAGTGCCTCTGTAGCGCAATGTGTCCCAGTCAAACGGGCTCGACGATCGCATGACGTTCCAGCAACACGGTGGAATCACTATGAGCAGTCTACTCATGTAAGGCGATCGCAACGTATGTCCTGGCTTTGCTCCTACGGTGGAGTATCTCCAACTTCGGACATGATGTTGAAGTCAATCATGGGTGCAAACAAGTATATGCAGCCACGGTTGCTGTGCCGAAATTCTTCCTGTCGGTTCCTTTCGCGCGTCATATCGTCATTCGCCTGCCTTACGACACAACCATTTACGAAATTAAGTTACGAAATTTAAGCCTAAAGAAGACGGTAGATCCCTGCACCTGCGTTGAGCTAAAAGCAGCCTGTCGATCGCTGCTAGCAACCGGACGCTCAACCCGATCAGCCGCCGAGATTTACCTGTGGTGCTAGGGGCTGTCATCAATTACTACTACACAGTGCTTTCAGCAAGGGTTCCAGCCCCTAGCTTGGTGTGTGGGGACGGGCGTGACACTGCTGATATTACAAGGTTTCGGAGCTAATTGATGACACGCCCTAGTGCATAGAGGTGCATCAATTGGTAGGCAGCGAATAGTGAGAGCGAGATTCAGTGACGTTTGCAGGCTTTAGATGCGTTTCTACTACACAACCTACTGTACAAAGCAATGGGAATTGAGGGGGATTTCGGGGGGATTTCGGGGGGATGCAACATTAAACGTTTGAAGTGTATGCCAAAACTGCTTTAGAAGTGACTGATACGACGATCGTTGTCACACTATCTCAGCGATCGCAGCTTTGGGGCATATTTACTGTGAAAGTTGTCCCAACCCCTACTTCACTTTCCACTGAAACATGACCTTCGTGCAAATCTAAGCACTTCTTCACGACAGTTAACCCTAAGCCTGTACCAATAATTTTCTGGGCGTTCTTGCCCCGCACAAAGGGATGATACAGTTCTCCAAGATCTTCTCTAGCAATGCCAATGCCTTGATCCTTAATTTGAAACGCGATCGAGTCTGTTTTGCTAATCAGCGTGAAGGCGATCGTACTTAAAGGGGGCGAATACTTGATCGCGTTAGAAAGCAGATTGCTTAGAATCGAGTACAGTAGTTTTTCGTCTACCCAGGCATGAGTACGATCGCCCTGCCGAGAAAATTGGATCGTGTGCTGAGACTCGTTAAACAAATGAAAATCTTCGATGAGATTCAGGCAAAAGGTTTGAATTTCTACCTGCTTTGGGTTGTACTCTAATTTGCCTGCGTCTGCTCGTGCCAGCATGAGCACATCATTCAGCAACTGAGTGACGAGCTTAGCCGACGCTTGAATACGATACAGATTCTTGAGCTTGATGGGTTCAACTAAGGGCTTGAGGGTTTCTTCTAACAGTTGAGCTGAGCCGAGAATGTGGCTGAGGGGCGTGCGGAATTCGTGTGACACCATCGAAAAAAACTGTAACTTCAGTTCACTCAACGCTTTTGCCTGCACAAGGGATTGCTGTCGCGCTTCTGCTTGTTGTCGCTTGGTCTTCTGGTACGACACTAAACCATAAATACCAAAGAGTAGGATGAAGGTTGAAAGCGCACCGACTAATTCAAGCACCATTCTATTTTCAAAGCCTGTCTGAAAGTAGTCAGCATGGCTCTTTAAGAAACCTTCTTCATTGGCTCCTAGCGTAAGGATGACTTGGCGAACACTGTTTTGATTTTGTTTGATTTCTGTTACCAGTTTCGCTTGTGCTGCGAGGTTCGATCGCTGCTTCTGTTGCTGTACAACCAACTGTTCAAAGAGGGCTTCTCGTCGATCGATTAAGGCACTTAGCGCCACAAGCCATCGCTGTTGCTTGGTTAAACTAGGCGAAAGCTGCTTGAGTTGGTTGAGCTGAACTTTAAAGCTTTGAATGTAAATTTCAGACTCTTTTAATGCACTGAGGCGAATAAATTGCCTATCGTCAATGTCTCTAAACTCAGTATAAGCAAGAGCTGTTGCTAAACCAGAAAGCATTTGTAGCCTCTCGTTGCTCTCTCGAAGTTGAACGGCATTGAGCGTTAAGCGCTTCGCATTGCGGTAGGAGATTGCACTAATGCTAGCGACAAAGATTAAGGCTAAACAAAATCCTAATGGAATCCACTTTCCCTTTAGCGTCGATCGCGATCGCTGGGAGAATCGCTTGAGCGATCGCTTGAGTCGCTTTAAGAACGAGGTAACGCTTTTCGATCGCCATCTCATACGGTTGATCTCATCGGGTCAGCGAACACGCGCTTGAACGTCATTTTGAAGGATTGGATCACAAGCTGAAAGCCGCTTTCAAACCTTTGTCAAGGGAAAATTGTTATAATCTGTGCGTCAGTAGCATTTTCGTGGATGGGACGAGATGTGTGGGTAAAAATGGTGGATGAGCCGCAACGTTGATTCTTGCTGTCTCCCTGCTTTTGAGGCTAAACGCCTCTAATCCTAAAGGTCTGATACCAATTCTATGTGAACTTGCATCTAACTGTAGGTTGGGTTGAGTCTAACGAAACCCAACAAAACCCAGCCATTGTTGGGTTTCACGCTGTTCTACCCAACCTACATTCTGTGCATCTTTAAAGAGAACTGGTCTAAAGCTTAAAAGTTTTCATAGCAAGCGTTTAATGCGGATTCTCGTTGTTGAAGATGATATGCAGATTGCTGATCTGCTCACGGAGGCATTGACCAACCGTCAATATCTGGTCGATACGGCACATGATGGATTGGCAGGATGGCAATGGTTGGAGGCACTAGAGTATGACCTGGTTGTTTTGGATTTGACGCTCCCAAAGCTGGGCGGTATTGAACTGTGTCAGAAACTACGTGAATACAACATTTCTACTCCTGTCCTGATGCTAACTGCCCGCGATACCGTTTCAGACAAAATTGTGGGGCTGGATGCTGGAGCCGATGTCTACATTGTGAAGCCCTTCGACCTGGAAGAGCTAATGGCACAAATTCGAGCGCTGTTACGGCGTGGTGGTGCGACGCTTAGACAAAAAATGTGTTGGGGCACCCTGTGTCTCGATTCCAGCACTTATGAAGTGACCTATGGCGATTACCCCTTGTCGTTGACCCCCAAGGAGTATGCGCTGCTAGAACTTTTGGTGACGAATGGGCGACGAGTATTAAGCAGACCCGGCATCATTGAACGGCTGTGGTCGCTGGACGAATCCCCCACGGAGGAAGCGGTTAAAACGCATATCAGAGCGCTCCGCCAAAAACTCCGCGTTGCGGGTTCGCCCGATGATCTCATTGAGACGGTACATGGATTGGGCTATCGGATGAAGCAGGTTGAGTAGATAAAGGCAGAAGGCAGGAGGCAGAAGGCAGGAGGCAGAAGGCAGGTTGTTAGTTGTTGGTTGTTAGTTGTTAGCAGAAGGCAGGGGGCAGAGGGATGAAGGCTAAAGGATGAAGGCTAAAGGCTAAAAAGCTGACCGCTGAAAGCTGACCGCTGATAACTGACCGCTGATAGCTAACCTCTGCACATTAGAAATCGACACCGCGTTTGAGGTCGATGCCTTTTTCGGCGTAGTGCTTGTGGCAAATCATTTCGGAATGGATGCTGGCAAGGTCAAAGTAGGCAGGTGGATTTTTGCACCGTCCCGTGATGATGACTTCGGTGTCGCGTGGTTTGCGAAGCAGTGCCTGGACGATCGGTTCTTCTGGCAATAGCTCTAAGTCTACAGTGGGATTCAGTTCGTCCAAAATGATGGTTTTGTAGAGTCCAGAGGCGATCGCGGCTCTGGCAATTTCCCATCCGCGTTCTGCTTCAACATAATCGAGTTCCTGCTGCTGCCCCCGCCAGACGATCGCGTCGCGTCCACAGCGCTGATGATCGACCAGGTTAGGATAGCTCTGGTTGAGCGCAGCGATCGCCGCATCTTCGGTATAGCCGCTGCCACCTTTAAGCCACTGCATGATCAGCACGCGATGCGATTTGTCCTGGCTGATGCCTTTGCCGATCGCCTGTAAGGCTTTACCTAAGGCACTGGTGGACTTTCCTTTGCCTGCCCCAGTATAGATTTCGATGCCTGCAATGCCCTGTTCTTTTGCGCCTGCATGGTAGTGCGGTTGCATTTCGGAATGCAGGTCAGCGACATCCAGCAACGGCTGGGGCGCTCCTCGTCCGGTGGCAATCACTTCCATGTGATCGGGCTTGCGCTTGAGGGCGCTCACGACTTCATCGATCGGCAGCAAGCCCAGATCGAGCACGGGATTCAGTTCATCCAGCACCACGACGGAATAGAGTCCAGAGGCGATCGCGCCCTTTGCCACATCCCAGCCGCGCTGTGCTTCTAGCTGATCGAAGCGAGTGATATCGTCGGGACCAAAAAACTCCGCTCGTCCGGTGCGTACCTGATCGATGAGATGGGGAAAGCCTCGCTGTAGTGCTTCGATCGCGCCATCTTCGTCATACGTCCGTCCTGGACCCTTCAAGAAGCGCAGCAACAGTACCCGCGTTTGCCAATCGGAGTGGATGCCTAATCCGATGGAACGTAGCACGACTCCTAGCGCGGCTTGAGACTTTCCTTTTCCGGCTCCATCATAAACATGGATTTGTCCTGTGAGCCGCTCGGAGCGTGCATTGGCTGTCCGAATCCCAATTCCTACGCGTGTCATAGGCTTCAACGCTTGCTGTAGCTTCATGATATCGAATTTTGCCTGCTTTAGTGCGTCCGATTGTGAGTTTACGCTACATATAGCGGTTTAAGCTGTGCCATTCATGAATTTTTGGTTAGCTTTCGGTCTTCTGGTGTTCAATGCTGGATCAGATGGCAGCGATCAAGGCAGTTTTTACCGTGCCCCTCGCCTTTCCCTTGAGTTGTATGATGAGGCAGCGCTGTTTAGTGGCGGTAAGATTGGTAGCGGTAAGAAAACGATCACAGTTGAGGCGATCGATGCCATTGCAATGGTTTAGATCTGACGTAGGCTGACGGGCTAGTATGCAGCTAGCGATACCGCTGATACCGTAGACCGTTCGATGCTTTCATGTTGTTGAGGGGGCATTGTTGATGAGACTCAAAGTTGTGCAAAGCACGGTGTTCAAGCGATCGGCGGGCGATTCGGCAAAGCTACCTGCCCAGGATAAAGTCGCGGTTGCGGCAGAGAAGGTTTTTGAGCTAAGCTCCTGGAAATTTGTTGAAAAGGATCATCTTAAAGTTGCTATTTTAGGGGCGTTTCTGGGCGATCCACCCAGAAATACCTGGTTTGTCTATGGCTATCATGTACAGTTGATTGACAGTAAGGGAAAGGTTGTCTACAGCAAGCCAATGCCACCCCCAACTCCACCACCAGGGAAACTACCAGCCAGCAAAAGTCTTAACATTCCCTATAAAAGCCAGCTCGATAACGCTCTCAACCCGACGGGAGCCTGCAACGTCACCAGCTTTTCAATGGTGATGGCGTATTTTCGGATTAAACAGCGCACCAGTGCGGCTCAGTTTGAAGACGAGTTGTATCGCTATCTGGATGGCAGCGGCTTGAGTCGGCATGACCCCGATGACCTTGCAAAAATGGCAAAAGCATACGGTTTGCAGGACAATCTCACGCTGCGAGGAAGTTTGGCGGATATTCGTAAGGCGATCGCGGAAGGTCGTCCCTGCATCGTCCACGGCTATTTCACCAGCTTTGGGCATATTGTGGTCGTTCGTGGCTATAACCAGAGCGGTTTCTATGTGAATGATCCCTACGGCGAATGGACGGCTTCAGGCTACCTCACCGATCGCTCTGGGCAAAACCTCTTCTATTCCAACAGCCTGATCCAAAGCAAATGCAGTCCTGAAGGCTCCGATTACATTTGGCTGCATCGGTTGTCCAAGCTCTAGCACCAGGACTTTCGCAAACCTCGGAGGTTTTAACCAAGCATCGGGCATCGTAGCTCACATGGTGGCTTAAACCTCCGAGGTTTTGGTCAAATGCGTTAGTCATAAGCCCCTTGCTCTAGCAGTAGCCTGGAGTCGCTGAAAATCAGCGATCGCAGACCCAACATCAACAAACTCAAACTTGAAACGAAAGAACACAACCCTGAAAGCAAGAAACGCAAACTTAAATTAAGCAATAGTTATACAAATTTAAGAAATGCAAACCTAAAATCAATCAATGCTTATGGAAGATCGAGAAATGGGTATAGGTTGTAGGAGTTTTTAGGCTGCGATCGCTTGGTTTGGTTGTGAGAGGGTGATAGGCTTGCAGCTACTCAACGAGTACGAGAGGGACTAAAGACCTCGCTGTTCCAAAAGATAGTCTAAAGTTTTCATGTTTGCCCTTCGTGAGAGGTTAATATATATACAATCTGCCTAATTACCTCAGTCGGGCTTTTAGACTGCAAGGTTTCAGCCTAATCACTCTAAATCAAGGATCTTAGACTGCAAGCGTCTGTCTAAATACCCTAATTAAGGCAGACGAACAAAATCTGTCTAATAACAAGTTAGATTGCGAGGTGTGTGTCTAACTACCCAAATGAAGGTAGATAGACTGCAAATGTCTGTCTATATCCTTTATCTAGGGTAGATAGACATTCGCAGTCTGTTTAACCAATAGTTAGACTTCAGTTCACTCTTGAAAAAACTTTAGTTAAAAGGATTACATATGGTAATGGGTAGTAGGGATTTATGGCTTCCAATATTAGTGGGAACCGTAGTACTTGGTGGGCTGGGTTACCTTATCAGGATGGAAAGTGGTACATTGTTACATGCTTGATCGATCCAAAATCAAAAAGAGCAAGCGCATATAATGTTTATCTTAGTAGCAAGGAAGATAAAAAACCTATTTATTTGATCAAAGGAGTGGTCAAGAGTAGCAAATGCCTATTCAGAGTCGCCAAACTATGTTGATTCTTATTCAAGTCTTGTATTTCGTGAGACCAAAGCAGATGAACTTCGCCCAATATTAATAGAACTTTCAGATGGCGGTAATAAGAATACAAAACTCAGTGCAAAAGTTGATAACTGGAAGGATCTTCAAAAAATTGTTAATAATTTAGAGGGTGTAATCCCACCTTAAAGTGAGTACGATCGCTGATCTTGCAGATTAGGTTGAGAAGTCCAATAACTTCTTGTTTGCTCACCTCCGTTGCTTCAGCGATCGCTAACTGCATTGTTCAGCGGGCGATCGCCCGTCTTGTCGGTTGGCTTAAAGCATAAAACCCAACTACTTCTGATTTACCATTTGACTAAAACCTCGGAAGTTTAAGCCACAAGGTTGGTCACGATGCTTCATGCCTGGTTAAGCCCTCCGAGGTTTGTGTAGTGAGATACGATCAAAGTAAACCATGAGAGGTTATGCGTATGACTCTGACACCCAATGGGCAATCAGCGATTATCCGTACAGAGCGTGGATTGACGATCGCAGAAACTCGCATCACGCTTTATGACGTGATGGACTACTTCACGGCTGGCTACCCGGCAAAGCTTATTCGCGAAAAGCTCTGTGTCACAGATGCTCAGATTGATGCTGCGCTTTCCTACATCGAAGCTCATCGATCTGAAGTTGAAGCTGAGTATCAACACGTTTTGCAGCTTGCAGAAAACAATCGGCGATATTGGGAAGAACGCAATCGAGAACACTTTGCCCATCTTGCTGCAACACCTTCAAAACCAGGACAGGAGGCTATCCGCGCTAAACTTCAAACCTGGAAAGACAGGCTTGAGTCCAAGGCATGAATTTTCTGATCGATTACAACTTGAGAGGACAGGCAGTCTTACTCTGGGGCACGATCGCGGCTGAGGGATGGCTTGAATTGTTGCCAATTCGCTTCATTGGCTTTGAGGAGGTTGGCTTACTCGAAAACAGTAGCGATCGTTTAGTGTGGCAGGTTGCTCAAGCCAATCAGATGATCGTTCTGACTGCAAATCGGAATATGAAGGGGGATGATTCGCTGGAGCAAGTAATTCGAGAAGAGAATACCTTGCAATCATTTCCTATTGTGACGATCAGCAACAAAGAGAAACTTGACGAGCAAATCTATCGTGAACGATGCCCCAATCGTTTAGTTGAAATTCTGTTTGATGTTGACAATTATATGAGAGTGGGTCGAGTCTACATCCCTTAACTTCGTCTTCTCAGTGGATGTTTCAACTTGCTATTGTAGTTGGGATTAGGGTCGCTGCTCTTGTAGGGTCAGGTGCGCCCTCAAGTCGAAGCAGACAGTCATGGCGAAATTGTAGCGATTTGCTAGCGCAACACTGCGTGAACGACATTGAAACCGGAGCCTTTGAGGTTGCCGACGAAAGCTTGACCGCAACCGATCACTTGTTTGAGCGACTCCCGGATGCCCAACCCTGAATCATTCGCATTGGACATCGAGCCGTTCATCGCTTGGGCACACGGAGTTTAGAAAACCCGTATGATGCAAGGAGTTGTGAATCTTAACTGTAAGTGCGATCGCCGCCATACTTTCATCACACTGGCACTCTATCACCTGCCAGTGAGGACTGTTGCCCATTTGGTAGGCAACACTCCAGACATCATCTACAAACATTAGGACCGCAACCGTCCTTTACAAGTGCCTGAGTTATAAAACGGCTACAGCTTTATTTCTTTCTCAGAAGTGTGTCGTCTGAAAGGGATGCCAGGACGGGGACTTGAACCCCGGACACGAGGATTTTCAGTCCTCTGCTCTACCAACTGAGCTATCCCGGCGGGATGTAGTGCTTTAACAACTTAGCAAACCTACGTAACCAATTGCAAGCTAATTCCGAGAAAGAGGCGATCGCGCAGCAAAGGCAACCTGTGAATCTGAGTAGGAAGCCAGTTTCGTGCGGCAAAATGAAACTAGCAGTCAAACGAGACTGCTGATTCTTTTCTCTTTTGACACAATGGATTGGCAGGAAATTTTTGGTAACTGGGTTTTAGTGCCACCACGACCCACCGCGATCGTCCATTTTTTGGGTGGTGCGTTTGTGGCAACAGCACCGCATGTCACCTATCGCCGCTTTTTAGAGCAGTTAGCCGCGAAAGGGTACGTCATTGTTGCGACACCGTTTGTCAATACGTTTGACCACGCCGCGATCGCCCAAAGCGTGCTTAAAGAGTTTGAGCGAACCTTGGAGATGCTCTACGAAAAGGTGCTTCGCAAGCGCTACCTGCCGATTTATGGGGTAGGACATAGCATGGGCTGCAAACTGCACTTGCTGATTGGCAGCTTGTTTCCTGTGGAGCGATCGGGCAATATCTTGATTGCCTTCAACAATTTTTCGGCTCGCAACGCTGTTCCCCTGGTCGAGCAATTTTCACCTGTCTTTGCCGTGGAGTTTACGCCATCACCGCTGGAAACTAATCAACTGGTGGCTCAAAGCTATCAGGTACGCCGAAATTTACTGGTGAAATTTACAAACGACACGATCGACCAGACGGTTGCCTTAGCCGATGTCCTGCAAACCCGCTTTCCGGGCATGACTGCCACTCAAACTCTGTCTGGCAACCATCTCACACCGCTTGGTCCAGATGTGAGTTGGCAAACAGGTGACGTTTTTACGCCCTTCGACGCGATCGGGCAGTGGGTACGCCAGGGTGTTTATCGAGAACTCCATCAGCTAGAACGCGCCGTCTTGCGCTGGCTCGATCCACTCGCTTCCTTTAGCTGATCCTTGTAGCACGCCTTCAGTTTGAGGCTCAAGGTTGGTGCCAAAGCGGGAAGGTTGCTGAATTATGTCTGTGCAAACGTTAACATCGTTTGACTGCTGCATAGCTCGTTAGGTTTTAGTGATGGCATTTTTCAAACCCCTATTGCAACTGGGGGTGATTTTTTTACTGACCGCTCTGATGTGCTTATTACTTATCGTGTCTTTACAAACAAATCCTTTGTGTAGCATTGGGTTTTTAGTAACGGCAACGCTAGCGATACTTTTAATAGCGAATGCTCTCTAAAAGCGGTGAGATTGTGAGGAAACAAGCGATCGGGCTGCGGCATCGGTGGTGGTATGCTCCTTCAGCAATCTTGACGCTCAAGACTTGAATCTCGTGATAAGATTCACAGGGTTTAGCGCGATCGCGTGGAAGGTCTATGGATACTGAAGCTGAGGTTGAATGGAACGGTTTGATGGACATTGAAGCGGTACAAAAAACGCTCAATCGTTCCAGAGCTTCTATCTACCGCTATGCCAACACGGATGGCAATGTTTTGAACCCACCCTATGAGCCCGCCCTTCTAAACCCCGAATTACGCCTGCACAAGGATGATCTTTTGCGGTTTCACCCTAATGAGGTTGCCCGCTTTGCCAGGGACGTGTTGAAGATCAAGCACGTCACCGTTGAAGTGCGCGAAGCTCCTCCTACACCAACGCAAGAGCTTTTGCAGGAGATTCTGGCAGAGCTACGGCATATTCATGCGTTGTTGAAGGAGCGATCGTAGAAGAGTGGTCTAAGGGGGTCAAGAGTACCCTGAAGAGCTTAGCGGTTTTGCTTGTCGAGGCTTTCACCCCCCAACGCAACCGCCGGGGCGATGTTAACGTTGAGTTTGGTTGCTGAAGGTTCACGCTTACAGTATCCTCGCTAAGATGATCGTTAAGAACCAGGGTTCATTAACCCGTGATTTGGCTTCACGACACTCAATCGTCAGTGCATAAGAGACATTATGGAACCAGGTAGTCACTCTGTCAGTTCGTCTGAACGATCGACCAGTCGGACAGCAGACATGATCGGGGTGATCATTGCCCTTCTCACTCTCATTGTGCCTCTAGCAGTCATTGCTCACTATTCAGGCGACTCAGAGCCGCTCCAGCCATCGGGGTTTGTCCGATCGCCAGCGAAAGGCTGATAGGGAATACAATCTTTTTGCGATCGCACTTGCGTGAGAGTAGCAAGATCTTGCAGAATAAACGGAACGGCAAAGGTTTCCTGGGATCGCTATGATCTAAGTGAAGCGTCTTTGTAATTCGAGATTTTCTGGGCGGAACCATGACATCATACGCAACCACCTCGGCTAAAGCTGAAATGAGTGAGCTACGGCGGCTCAGAACCTTACTGCCGCCAGAACTTCAGAGTTGGGTTTCCGTTGAAGGCACCACTGCCGTGAATCCACCCCTGGTTACCTGCGAAGAAATTGGCAAGGATGAAGTCGAAATTCAGATTGACATGGTGAAGTGGGAGCAGTTGGCGACGGATCAGCGCAATCTGCTGTTCTGGCACGAAGTCGCACGCATCCAAAACGATACGATCCCCAGAGACGGTTGGGAAATGGCAGCGTTGGCGATCGGTTTAGGTGGCGCAGTGGGCGAACTTTGGGTGCAGGATGGGTTATTGCTGCTGTTGGCATTAGGGCTATGCGGCGTTTCGGGCTGGCGGCTATGGCAAAAGAACAGCACCGAGAAGACGATGAAAGAGGTGCTGGATGCAGACGAGAAGGCGATCGCCCTGGCAACCCGCTTCGGCTATACGCTACCCAATGCTTACAAAAGTCTTGGTAGCGCTTTGAAAGTGTTGATTGAGCAATCCCCCAAAAAACGGTTGCGGTCTAAGTACGAAGCCCGCCTAGACGCATTGAAGAAGAGCGCGGCAAAGGCAAAAGCCAAGATGAAGAGCACCGAAGAGCCCTATTCGTAGCGCTGTACCTGACTTAAAGGGCGATCGTGTGATTAGCGATGACACCTGAGGGCAAATCTGCTACAGTGACCCTCACGCTCATCGCGCTCATGGCATAAGCTCAGATTGTGTGATTAATTTGCAATCACAAGGCTTCTGAAAACGCAAGGTTTTCCACAGATATTGGTGCTTTTGCGTAGGTTTTCCACAGACTTTCGCGAGTTTTCCACAGATAGAGACTGCAACCGTTTATGGAGTTAAGAAGATTTCCAGCGATGAAATGACCCTGGTAGAGCGGGCATCTTACCCGTGACGAAAGCGAGACGCTCGCACTACAGGTAGGTATTATTCCCACTCGATCGTGCCGGGTGGCTTGGAGGTGATATCGTAAACCACGCGATTTACGCCTCTGACCTCATTCACAATCCGGTTTGAGATTGTTTCAAGCAGATCGTAAGGCACCCGCGACCAATCAGCAGTCATGCCATCTTCGCTAGACACAAAGCGTAAGACGATCGGATAGGCATACGTCCGTTGATCGCCCATGACCCCCACGCTGCGGATGGGGAGCAAGACGGCAAAGGCTTGCCATAGCTTGTTGTAGAGTCCCGATCGATTAATTTCTTGCCGCACAATCAGATCGGCATCCCGTAAGATATCGAGCCGATCTTCCGTCACTTCGCCCAGAATCCGAATGGCTAAGCCGGGACCCGGAAACGGTTGACGCTGGACAATCTCTTCGGGCAAACCGATCGATCGCCCAACCTTGCGGACTTCATCTTTGAATAGTTTCCGCAGCGGCTCGATCAGCTTAAACTGCAAATCTTTGGGCAGTCCGCCGACGTTGTGATGGCTTTTGATCTTCACGGCGACCCGTTCTCCCGTTTGGGGATCAACGTTGGTATCAGCCGATTCGATGACATCAGGATAGAGGGTGCCTTGAGCGAGATAGTCGAAGGGTCCCAACCGTCGCGATTCTTCTTCAAACACGCGGATGAACTCATGCCCAATGCGCTTCCGCTTCACTTCGGGATCAGTCACGCCCTGGATCTGTGCCAGAAAGCGATCGCGCGCATTCACATACGCCACTGGAATATGAAATTGCTCTCGAAACAATTTAACCAGACGTTCTGGCTCTAGCTTCCGCATAAAGCCTTGGTCGATAAACATGCAGGTCAGTTGTTCGCCGATCGCCCGATAGAGCAAAAACGCAAGTGTGGACGAATCGACTCCACCCGAAAGGGCTAGCAGCACTCGCTTATCGCCTACTCTGGCGCGAATTTCACGAACCGCTTCTTCCACAAAGGCATCGGTTGTCCATGTTGGCTCGCAGTCACAAATGTGGTAAACAAAATTCCGAATGAGCGCCAAGCCGCCGATGGAATGCACCACCTCTGGATGAAACTGCACCCCATAGAGCTTGCGATCGTGGTCTGCGATCGCGGCACAAGCTGTATTCACGGTATGCGCCAGAAGTTCAAAGCCGTCGGGGAGCTGGGTGACAGAATCCCCATGACTCATCCACATCGTCGTGCCGTCTTCCACATTGGTCAGCAGATCGGTGGGATCATCAATCAGCAGCGAGGCTTTGCCATATTCTGCTAATTCAGACCGCTCAACACCACCGCCAAGCTGCTGCACCATTAACTGCATCCCGTAGCAAACACCCAGGATGGGTACGCCCAAGTCCCAAATGGCGCGATCGCAGTGGGGTGCGCCTGTGTCATACACCGAACTGGGACCACCTGAGAGGATGATGCCTTTGGGGTTGAGCTGTCGCAGTTGTTCGGCAGTTGTCCGATAGGAGAGTACCTCGGAATAGACTTGCGTTTCCCGAATGCGGCGAGCAATGAGCTCGGAGTATTGAGAGCCAAAATCGAGAATGACAATCATCTGGCGATCGAGCCGATTGTGCTCGATCGATGCGGTCTGAGTGTGTGTTTCTGTCTGTAGAGTCACCGAGGTGTCCTGATTGCTACGAAGGTGGACGATGAGAGCAGGTAGGTTGCTCTAAAAGCGCTTGCCCTAACAGTGAGTTTCAAACAGTCAATTTCAAAGAATCAGTCAAAGAAGCAGTTAATTTCAAGAAACCAGTTGCTTCCAGATTCAGTTGCTTTCAAATAAAAGTGCGTAAATTTGCGTATTGTAACTAGACTAACAAAACTTGCTCAAGTAAAGTGGCACCTGTTTGACTCTTCACCAGAATCTGACGAGCGCGATCAAACAACACCGTTCCCACCTGCACCGATCGTTCACTGTGCGTCTGGATGTAGGTCTGCGATCGGGTGTCAATGGCTTGCACGATTGGGTGATACACTCGCTCGATCCAGGGTTGCCCGGTCGTTGTCGCGAGCGTTTTAAGATACTGTAAAGCGTCTTCTGCGCTGGCACAGGCAAACAAGTCTTGCAGCGCTGCGGTGGAAAGTCCTGCGATCGCGCCATGAGCCGTCAGGGTTTCTTGCCGACCATCCGCCACATGATGATGGGTATGGAAAATGCCGCTTGCCAGCTTCATCAGCTTGCCATGATAGCCAAACAGCAAAACAGACTGGACTCCCTGCATCCCTGCTTCGACTAAAAGCGGACCCAGCCAGTTGGCGGTTTTCACCAGACGAGACGGGTTCACTCCCATCTGACGTGCCAGGTCTAGCCCATTCTCGCCGATGCAAAAAACCAGACAGTCAAACCAGTCTTTTTTCTGCCGCAGATCGTCCCGAAACACTTCGAGTTGCCCCGGTGCGCTCAGAGGTTGAGAAATGCCCGTTGTACCCAGCAGCGACAGTCCCTCTACGACGCCAAATGCTTCATTGGAGGTTCGTTTGGCGAGGGCGCGTCCCTCCGGCAAAATCAACGTGACTTGAATCGTTTCACCTGGCTCAAGCCACTTCTGTAAGTTCTCAACCAGCAAGCGTTTGGCATAGGTATAGATCGCAGCTTGCCCGTCTGCCTGTCGTCCCAGCCCTTCCCCACCACGCAGCACGATCGACTCCGCTTGGGTTTGATCGCCCCATGCAACCATCGCCCAAAGCGGTGTGTGGCGTGTTAAATCCAGATTATCGCCTGGATCGCTGCGGGTAATCGCTAGCGCGGCACCAGACTGTAAGCCCGCTACCTGCTCAATGGCGATCGTCACGGTTTCGGCGGGGTCAAGTAGGTCTACGGCTACAGCGTCGATCGTCTGGGGTTGCCGTAACCAGCGCAAGGCAGCGATCGCGGCGGCACAGGCAAAAACGGGCAGCGTGTAGCCAGCACGAGGCGAATGGGAGGGCATAGAGGGGGCTACAGGCAAATTGATACGCGGTGGAGAAGAGCAGGACAGTAATTTAAATCACCGTTACGGATGATAGGCAACACACGCGATCGGTGATGTACAGCAATGACTTGCCTGATAAAGAACACAGGCAGCCAGTGATCAATCACAGCGTTTAGGGAAACGTCTTCAGTCACTGTGTAGATAGATGAGTGTATCTTTTTTTTGCTGATACAGCTAGCCGCTGTTACCCCCTACGGCAATTGGGGAGCGCTATGAAAACACCGATCGCAGCGATCGCGCCAAGGAGAGTTTCGCCAATGGTACTTGCTTACGCTGATGCCCCAAGACGGCTGACCGTGGTGCCAGACATCAAGCCCACGATTCTCGCCCTTCAACCCGAAGGTGCGCTGAATGAAGCGACCAGCCGCAACTTTCAACAGGCGTTAGAAGAAGCGCTAGAGCAAGTCACTGAAACGGTCATGGTAGATTTTTTGTGGGTTGAGGCGATCGACTCTTACGGCATCGCTGCACTGGTCGCGGGTCTTCAGCGTGCGGCTGCCTTAGGAAAATTTCTCTCGTTTCAGTCAATGGATGCAGACAGTGCTTTGGTCTTGGAAACTGCATGGGCACAACAGCAGGAACGCGAAGCTGGTGGTTGGACGCATACGTTCAGCGCAGATCTGGAACTGTTTCTAGGCAACTTTCAGCGCTAGATGAAGCGGTTTAGAAGGCAGAAGCCACATTGTGAATGCTGTGAGTGACTGTAAACCAGAACCAATTTTCCTCCGAATTATTGAGCCAGCCCATTTTCGTACCGTGCTTCAGACCGTGAAGACTGTTGTGAGTACCTTTGGTTTAGCGTTGTATTGGGCAACAGGATTGCAATTGCCTAATCAGGAGCAATGCTAGAGGAATATAGTTGATTTAGCTTAACAAAATCAACGACTCTACTATGCGACACGGCTCCCATGTCTGATTTTCTCTCCACCTACGGCTTCCTCCTGGTCTCTATGCTCCTGGGAGCCATGCTGGGACTATCGCTGTATCTTCCGCTCATGGCAGGACAACTATCCCTGGCAAGTCCTGGCTTTTATGCGTTGGGAGGCTACATTGCTGCGATTCTATCGACGCAAGTATTTAAACCAGAAGGCGATTTTCCCATCCCGCTGCTGCTGTTAGAGATGCTGGTAGCTGGGCTTGTGTCAGGACTGCTAGGGGTTTTGGTTGGCATTCCCGCCCTGCGCTTACGAGGGATTTATCTGGCGATCGCCACCATTGCCTTCGTCGAAATTCTTCGCATTCTCGCGCTCAACCTGGAGATTACAGGCGGAGCCGTCGGCATTTTTGGCATTCCACAACCGTTTCGTGCAGCGATCGACTACCTATGGATTGTCCTCCCTTTACTGGCAATCAGCATCGCGTTTGTGTATCGCCTCGAAAATATCCGCGTTGGTCGCGCCTTCATCGCCATTCGTGAAGATGAGCTCGCTGCCGATGCGATGGGCATTAACCCGACCTACTATAAAGTGCTGGCTTTTGCTTTGGGAGCTATGCTGGCAGGCGTGGTTGGTGCTGTCAGCGCTCACTTTCTCAACACCTGGAATGCCCGTCAGGGAACGTTTGATGCCAGCATTATTTACCTTACCTTTGTGCTGATTGGTGGCTCCAGAACAGTAGTCGGTCCTGTAATTGGAGGCATGATCTTCACTGCCTTACCAGAAGTTCTCCGTGCGGCTGCCGATACACCAGGGCTTCCCCTCTGGCTGGCGCAATTTCTCCGCGATGGTCGCCTGATTCTGTTTGGCTTGCTGATTGTGGTTGGTTCTGTTTTCTTTCCACAAGGACTGGTGACACCCAACCTGTTCAAGCCGCGCAAACCACGACAGAGAGCCTAAATGCACCAGATTGCCCTTGCCGTGTCAGAGGGAACGATCACCCGCTGTTTCCCCGTCATGCTTGAACTACGCCCTCATCTGGTGCAATCAACGTTTGTTCAACAAGTGCAGCGACAGCAACAGCACGGTTATCAGCTTGCGTATCTCGAAGCAGACGGCAGCATCAGAGCAGTGGCAGGGTTCCGACTGTCAGAATGCCTTGCGACGGGCAAGTTTTTGTATGTCGATGATTTGGTGACGCGATCGGGCGATCGCTCCCACGGCTATGGCGAAGCACTCTTTCATTGGCTCATTGACTATGCCAAAGCCCATGATTGCCAACAATTAAGCCTCGATTCTGGTGTACAACGGTTTGCTGCCCATCGCTTCTATTTGCGACAGCGCATGGACATAACCAGCCATCATTTTGCACTCAAACTCTAGCGACCTTTAGTATTAACTGGAATGGGGCTTGTTTGGGCTAGCTCTGGTTTTTCCACGACACCCGTTGATGGCTTCAGTCGCAAGAATGGATACTCAATATAGCGATAGGTGATCCCTGACAAACCGATCGTAAGCAACCCACATACACCCGCCAATATCCAGAAATTAAGTGGATTCATACCCTGAATCGGATAGATCAAATTAACCAGCCGCAAAACGCAAAATAGCACAATACCATGCAGCAAATAAACGCTATAGCTAATGGTGCCAAGATATTTAGAAGCAGATGCCGTTAACAAGCCAAAAAGATCATTCCCACTAGCAATACAAACGAAGGCAATAAAGATCAGCACGATCGCCTTCATACTCTCAATATAAGGCGGTGTAATCAAGAGAGGAATCGCTGCTAAGAGCAACAGGATGCCTAACGAAACCCATCGCTTAGAAAGCCAGTTTTTTGGCTCAAACTTTTTCACGAGATAAGCTGCTGCCATCCCAAACAGAAAGCCTCTTACTGTGAGTAGCGGCACATAAGGGATGAGTAAACTGCACGTCAGCAGACCCAGAAATAACGCCAAAAATCTCCACGGTTTCACCAACCAGACCAGCAGCGGTAGTAAAAGATAGAACTGTAGTTCATAGGTGAGCGTCCATTGCACGGATGCATTGATTAATCCGACTGAACTGTAATTAAGATCAGGGAATAGTTGCTCTGTATTGACATTAGAAAAGCCATAAATACCACACACGATCCAGCTACTCAGTTGGATGAGAAATCTCGGCAGGCTCACTTTGAGTGAAAATTGAGAGACGATCAGTACAATCAGCACGATTAGCGCCAGTGAAAACCAATAGGCTGGCAACACTCTCAAGGCACGTTTGAGGTAAAACTGCTTCAGATTAAAGCTGGGTTTAACGATCATTTTCGACCAAAATAAAAACCCAGTAATCATAAAAAAGAAGGCAACTGCACCTTGCCCCAGGAAGGCATAAACGCTAGAGGGCGTTGTTTTCCAGATGCCAATTTGAAAATATTGATAACTGATTACGGCATGATGGAAGAACACTCCTAATGCCAGAAAACCCCTCAAGCCATCTAACGTTTTGTACTGAGCTTTACTAGCAGATTGGATCGCGGTTTGATAAAAAGCAGAACGATCGACGATGACACTTGCCCCCCAAAAGAGCAGGATGCCAAGACCGATCGCGGGGAAGATGCTGGTAATAGTCATAACGAAGAGTCGTAAGCGATTTTCAGTTCAAGATCAAACATTAGCCATCGAAAACTGGGCACGATCAAGGACACCAGATCGGAGACAATAAGAGCATTCACCGCTCGCTTTTTTGCCAACGCCTCCATGCCTCCAGTGGAACCTGCCTATGCTAGCCCAGAATTCGATCGTGGCTCGACGCTAGAGGCAAAAGGGCTGACCCGCCGCTTTGGAGGGCTGATTGCCGTCAACAACGTCTCCTTTGCCGTCAAACAGGGAGAAATTTTCGGGCTGATTGGTCCCAACGGTGCAGGCAAGACAACTCTCTTTAATCTCGTCACCGGGCTAATCCCACCGTCCAGCGGACAAATGCTCTATGGGGGAGCAGACATTTCTCGCTTGCGTCCCCATCAAATCGCAACCAAAGGCATTGCTCGTACCTTTCAAAACATTCGGCTGTTTGGCAATCTCTCGGCACTGGAGAATGTCATGATTGCTCAGCACGTACACAATCACAGCGGAGTCTTCACAGGCGTATTGGGGTTGCCACCTGCACCTCAAGAAGAACAGCAAATCCGACAGACCGCAATGGAACTCTTAGATCTCGTTGGACTAAGCGATCGCGCCGATGAACAGGCGCAAAACTTTGCCTATGGCAACCAGCGCCGCTTAGAGATCGCCCGTGCCCTCGCCCTAAAACCGCAGGTATTGCTCCTAGACGAACCCGCCGCAGGGATGAATCCCAACGAAAAACATCAACTGAGCGACTTTATCCGGCAAATTCGTAACCAGTTCAACTTAACCGTACTACTCATCGAACATCATGTCCCGCTGGTCATGGGCTTGTGCGATCGCATTGCCGTGCTGGACTTTGGGCAACTCATCGCCCTCGGCGAACCCGCCGTAGTCAAAAACGATCCCGCCGTCATCGAAGCCTACCTCGGAGCCGAATAACCCTCCTTCTACCCCATTCCCTACTCCCCACTCCCTACTCCCCTTCCTCATTCTTCTCCATGCCCTCTCCCCTGCTTACCCTTCAAAAACTCAGCGTCAACTATGGCGGCATTCAAGCGTTGCAGGCGATCGATCTTGACATCAACGCAGGCGAGATCGTCACGCTCATTGGAGCCAACGGCGCGGGCAAAACGACTACACTGAGAGCCATTTCACGCATCATCAATATTCGAGACGGGTGCATTCTCTACAACGGGCAAAACATCACGCGTCAGCCAGCCCACAAGATTGTCAAACTTGGCATTGCTCACAGCCCTGAAGGACGCAGAATCCTAGCACGACAAACGGTGTTGGATAACCTGCAACTGGGCGCATACACCCGCTTCGATCGCCTCGGCATCAAAGCGGATATCGAACAGCAGTTTCTCACCTTTCCTCGTCTGGCAGAACGTCGCCATCAGCTTGCAGGCACCCTCAGCGGTGGCGAACAGCAAATGCTCGCGATCGCCCGCGCCCTCATGAGCCGCCCCAAGTTGCTCCTCCTCGACGAACCCAGCTTAGGACTGGCACCCGCGATCGTCCGCGAGATTTTTGGCATCATGCAAACCCTCCACACAACGGGCGTAACGATTCTGCTGGTCGAGCAAAATGCCACGTTAGCGCTGCAATACGCCGATCGCGGCTATGTGTTGGAAGCTGGACACATCACCCTCAGCGGTGCTGCCAGCGATCTGCTCAACGATGATCAGGTCAAAAAAGCCTACCTGGGATAACAAGCTGAGCAAGGATAAATACGGAGACGTTACAGCTTAGCTTCATACCATGCTTAGAAAGCCAGTGGTTTCTTCAAAGACTCTATAAAGACACTATTGCGGCGTTTGGCAACCTCTATGATCTTAGGTGTGCGCACAAAATAGCGGACACAAAAGGCACCCGAAGCGGTGTAAAGCTGCATCTACGATCGAGCAATTTTTGGCTCCGGCAATTTTTGCCGAACCATTCCTTCGCAACACAACAAGCGCAACACAACAAGCGCAACACAACAAGCTAAGTACCCCCACTTGGCGACCAGCAAAAACGTTTGACCGTTTCCTAAAGCGACTTCCTAAAACGACATGCACTGTAAGACGATCGTGGCTGCCCCCAAAGCCGCTGATCGTCCTTAAGCCATTTCTAAAGGTAGCAGCCCCAGAGACCTGACTTGGCAGGGGTACTGTACGATTGTCTGCCTTCTGACCAATGCGGTGTCGCCTCAACCGTTCTTACCAGCATATTCGCTGCGTTGCTTTGCGTTCCATTGCTCTGCGCCTATTGCGTACTTTTTCTCTACTTCGCTGCTTCGCATAATCACGCCTCAGAATGCCATCCTGGTTTGCTGATTGGATCTTGCTTCCTGCCTTTTTTCTGCTCTTAAACGGCTTGCTTGCGTCCCTTACACGGCTAAAGCAACCCAAACCGCATCTCACATTCACAGCGTTTGAGCCATGCCTATCCTTGATGACACGACGTTAATTCAGCAATTTATCAGCGGTGAAGTAACGTTGGCAGCAAACCAAAACCTGCGGATTGAACCCGCCTTCGACAGCGTGCAATTGTTGGCAAAACGTGGTGGTCTCATCGCTTCCCTCAAGCGCGTTGGTAGTCGTCAGACGATCGTGATGCGGCAACCATCGGACTACAGCGTCCTGATGCACCAGCTTTTGCTTGCCCGCCATTTTGTGCCAACTCCTGGTGGTGATCCATCTGGTTTTACAGAGTATCGAGCAGACGACATCCCAGCAGGCTATGAAGTGGTTCATGCAACCGTCAAAGAGCTATGGAAGGAATGGTGGCGAACAGCCCGTCACACCAGCACGCACGGCATTCACATGGATCTTTTGATCTTTGCCCGCGATACCTGGTATCCCATTCGTAATATTGTTTGCAGCCAGGGTACTCTCTTTATCACTACGCTGGTGAGCGAAGTTGCGTTTACAGGCAATGACTCACTTACCTGGCTCCGCCGATCGCCTGAGCCACAAACCATCGAGAAAACCCCACCAACGACAGCACCAACACTCGCCCGATCGCTCCAGCCGTTTAACAAAACAGCACCATTAACCAGCACTGTCCCAGAACGCCCCAGTATTCCTGCTTCACCCGATTTTCTGAACAAACCTGAAGCGCTGGATTCGGCTGTCTCTCAACCTGAGTTAAGGCAGGTGGTGCGGGTACGCCACGGGAAACTGTATGTGAAAACGGCACTAGGAGAGCTTGTAGTGGAAGGTAGCGATCTAAAGTATCGGCTGGAGGACGGAATGCGAACCAGTGAGCGACAAAAACCGCTCAATCTCAATGGCTACCGCGAAGGTCGTGCAGTTAACCAGTAGCGAAAGAAATCGATCGATAAAAGAAACCGACCCTTAAAGGTAGAGAGCGGTTGCTAAAACGCTACTCAATCAGAAGGAGTTACTTGAGATGCAGGTGGAGGCGACAAGTACCCTTTGGAGGGTGCGGTTGACTATACGAATTGCTAAAACAGCGAGCATAGGGACGAGAGGCAAATACAGAGTGGAAAGCTTCTGCGCTCAACGCCGTCTCCGTATCGATTCGCAGGAAGTGTCTTTTAAATAGCAGACGGTACTGTTTCATTACAAGAGGATAGAGCGGCTGCTTGCATAACCCCTTTTGGTACCAGTGCTATATTAAGAAAAGTAACAAACTAGCGGTAGCCACAAGGCGTGTAACTCGCTTGAGAATGCTGTAAATCATTGTTTCTGCTTTGAGTGAGGACTGTACGAAGTGACTTCTCTACTAAATCTGACCACTACTGCCGAAGAAACGTCTTTAATCGCTGAGTTTTTTCAACAATCAGCAGGGCGTTGGAAATCAGAACGACGCTACTACACGCTGCCTGATGGCGAGACGAAAGAGGTCGTTAGTTTGATTACCATTCGCTTTTTAGAGCCAAACAGTTCTGAGCTAAGTCACCTGGCAGAACTGCATGGCATTGATGGCACTCTGCTGAGTTGCGGAGCCGAAGTGCTTTGGGATAGTCATGACTCGGAAACTGAGAAGCCCCAATCGGCAGGCTCCACGCTCTTTGGTGCGTCTGGTACTACGCTGTACCGCGATCGGGGCTTTGCGACGACCAAGCCAGTTTCAGCAGAGTTCCACTTTTCTCATCCCACCACCCTTTGCCTACGCACTGAATATAAAGGCTCTGTGTTTGAGGAAGAACTGAAGCTGGTGGGGCGTAACTACCGCACGCGCCAGACGATTATCTCGCGTGCAGGCGAACAGATGATGATTGGTCAATATCTGGAAAAGCGCCTCTAGCGGGCAATCGCCTTTGCAAGAAAAGTTGTTCAGAAGCAAGCCACAGCTTTATCTACCAGCCCCAAGTGCCCAACGCTCCTTTGAAGGGTCCCACAATATCACTCGTAATCCAGCCACCGTAGAAGTTTCCGGGCTGAGGGGTTACTTTTTCACCATCCACGTAGCAAGCATCCATTGGTGCAGGGTAGAACGCGACGTAGTTGGCGATCGATGCAAACGCAGGAGTGGGTTCTGGGTAGTACCAGGCAACGTCATCTACTCGCTTATCGCCCACGACAAGGCTGTAATAAGCGCCATGACCTTTCCATTCGCAGAAGGTCGATCGAGCGCTTTTGAGTAAATATTCCTGCTTGATATCCTCTAATGGGATGTAGTAGACCGGAGGATGGCTGGTTTCCAGAACGCGCTTTGCTTGGTGGGTATCGGCGATCGTCACCCCATTAAGAATGATCTGAATGTGCTTGCTGGTGTCTTCCAGGCGAGGTGGGCGCGGGTAATCCCAAACGGATTCCTGTCCGGGCTGTGGTTCAATACGTTGTTGGCTCATAGGGCTATTCTAACCATAGACCTGATACTCGTTCTACGTGAGATACCGTTGTGATGTGGATCTGAGATTCTCACGGATGAACTGATCGTAAAAGCGACATTTGAGCTGATAGGCACTCTGTTCCAAATCGATGCAGTGAGTTAATATTTCTTCAGATGAAATTAGTTTTTGTAGATGAATGGCTAGCTCTTGAGCATGAGTGAGTCCGCCTAGAAAACTTTCTTTGCCAACGTCAGAGTTTCTGCTGTCGTGGATCATGTGAAAGTAGTAAAACTCTGATCTGGCTTTGTGATTTGACTGTCCATTAGACAAGCGTTCAGAAATTCGTGACCACAGGCAGGCATATTCAACTGAAACAAGTACCTCTGCCCAAAAACGAAGAAACGCGACAAGTCCGACCTGCCCATACGGTTCACTCAGGCAACTGACCATCAGCTTATAGCTTTCATCTCTCACCACTTGAGTTACAGACGTTTCGGGAGTGGTTAAAATCAGCTCAGAGGTAGCACCAAGATTGAGGAGATCCTGGAAAAGCAACTCTCGATGAGAAGGAAGTGGAATGCCCTTAGTATTGCGGGGGTATTCCTCATTCAAAATGCCTCTGACAGTCTGCTTAATCTGCTGATCGGTCAGCGCATCAATGACGAACTCATAAAAATTGACAATAGAGAGCGAGAGAAAGCGGCGCTGGATGAGAATGTTCAGCAAGTCATCCCAGGCGATCGCATCAATCTGGTTAAACAATGGATGAGATCTAAACTTCGTAATCAAGGAAGTCTCGCAATCGTTGAGGGTTTCAATCATAATTTTTAACTCGTGAATAAGATTTTTAGATCATTTCTCCAATTTTGATTTGGGTCTGGATGAAAGCAACGAGCGACTTGCCACATTAACTCAAAGTCTTTTTGTAAAGTCTGCGTGATCAATTGATTGGCAGAGTTTAGCGTTAACTCTAGCTGGAATGTATTAATAGCAAGCGATCCGTGTAGAAAAGGTGCTGCCAACATATAACGACCAGCTCGATAAATTGCGAGAGAAGGAAGCGTATCATAGAGCTTAATCTCAATAAGCTTAGAGGTGTCTGAAACTCTGATGATTTTTTCTAACGTTTCCAGATTAGCAATCACACAATCCTGAATATTAATCTCATCCTCGATGCTGCTATTGGCATACCTCCTCAAAACCTCTTCTCGCAGCTTTGCTGCTTCGGAATACGGCCAAGCTAGTAATATTCTGACCTGAACGTCATTTTGGAGGCATCGAATAAGATGTTCAAAATAGTCATTCAAATTGGGCGCAAAGGTTTGAAGGATATCTACTTGCTTATGTTCTGAATTGTCCAAATCGATCAAATGATCAATGGCTTTTCCAAAGCCATCTCTAGGAAAATTTGGATAAATGTAACTCAAACCGATCTCCGAAAAGAATATATCGTTATTCTGATATTGAAGATACTGTTCATTTAAACGTTTATGGAGTTGTGGGAGTTTATGACCTTTGCCTACAATTTGAAATTTTCTATAGATATTCTTCAGCCTTTGGGTGAAAGCTTCTTCTTCAATTATTGAGTAAGACTTGATATATGCTTCTAGCAATTCACTTTTAGTTGGACATTGAGCTTCTTGAAGACACATCACGACCTCAGCTTCAAGAGAGGTCAAGCCGTACTCTGGATGATTGGAAAGCGTTTCTAAAAAAGAATCCCAGCTCATAATCAGTCACTACTTGGTAACGGACAAAACGACAACAGCATTCTGTAGCTCCCTTACACCTGATTACACTTCACTACAGTTCCCCAATATTGACGCATCTATGGATGCAGCCAATGATGATTATACCGTTTAGAACCTTCAGTGCCTACACGCTCCCGCTGGAGTACCTCTCTAGAAATGCTGTAACACTCGCTAGTGAAAAAGGATGACTGTAATGACAACTGATATCGTTCTTATCGATCGTTATCAAATCGAAGAATTATTGAGCCAAAAAGCTGGACGGCGAACGTTTTTGGCGAAAGATCTCCAAGCTCAAGTGCCAGTCATCATTAAACTGCTGCGATTTGGAGATGGCTTTGAATGGGACGATCTAAAATTATTCGAGCGCGAAGCTGCCACGCTTAAAAATCTCGATCATCCTGAAATCCCTAAATATCTCGACTACTTTGAGGTTAATGAAGTCGATACTCCTGGTTTTGCTTTGGTGCAATCTTATATTGAGGCACCTTCACTCGCAACTCTCATCACTAGCGGGCGCAAATTTTCTGAAGCTGAAATGATCGAACTAGCCGATCGCTTATTAGATCTCCTGACCTATCTCCACCAGCAACATCCCCCTGTGATTCATCGAGATATTAAGCCTAGTAATATTCTGCTTGGAAATCGCTCTGGCAATAGTATTGGTGATGTCTATCTCGTTGATTTTGGCTCAGTGCAAACGGTTGCAAAAAAAGAAGAAGGAACCATTACAATCGTTGGCAGCTATGGCTATATTCCTCTCGAACAATTTGGCGGACAAACGACAACCGCTTCGGATTTATATAGTTTGGGGATGACGTTAATTTATCTACTGACGGGCACACACCCCGCAGAGCTACCCCAAGTCGATGGACGAGTGAAATTTAATGCCGAGATTAGCAAGCAGTTTGAGCGATGGCTAGAAAAAATGACCCATCCCCATCTTGATAAACGATTCGATAGTGCCAAAGTTGCACAACGTGCGCTGAAATCTGAAGATGGCAGCTACGGGGATTTCGATCGATTAAAGCCCGCCCATACTCAAATTCGGTTGGAGCGCGATCGCAAGCAATTAAAAATTACCTGGCAGGAAGCAAATGGAGTCGTTAGTCATGTTCTTAACCTTACTGGTTGCCTTCTAGGAACCTTGCTATTCTTCGTGGCATTCCTCTCTATTTTAGGTAGCTTGCAGATATTCATTGCAACACTATCAGGTATATTTTCATTGATGATCTTTCCAGCATTTATTTGCTCATTTCTGCTTTCAGCAGTAATTCTGGGAAAATTGTGGAGCTGGTATCAGCAAATTTACAAAATAATTCCCAAAGAAAGCTATAGTTTAGTCGTAGATAATCACTATATTTACAATTCTAGAAATCATAGAAACGAGCGTAAATCTGTCAAATTATCAGAGCATTTGCGATCGCAAATCAAAATCTTGGCGTACAATCCTGGCTATACATTCGACAAATGTTTAGATACAAATGGCAACCTTGTTCAAGGTAGTACCATTACCATCCCGCCAAAATTATATTTATATTGCGGAAGTTTTGAATACTCCTTTCCTGCTCAATTTTCCTCTGCCAAGTTTTCCCAGGCAGAATTGTGGTGGTTGGGTCAGGAATTAAGTGACTTTCTCAATCTTGAACTCCAAGTCATTTATCCTACTCCTAAAGTGCCTCCCGCGCCCTCTTGTGGAGGAGGTTGCTGATGAATGAAATAGAAGCCGAACTCTACGCTAAGCTTTACGAATTTAAGCTAGACGATCCCACTGCTCCCTATCCCATGTCGGCTAAATTAGCATGGGAATATCATTGGAGTGAAATTTATACCTTGCGAGCGATGTGCGAATATAAAAAGTACATTTTTCTAGCCGCGATCGCTGAAGGTATGGTATCGCCATCGAGTGCGATCGATTGCGTCTGGCACTATCATTTACTCTACACCCATTCTTATTGGGAAGAGTTGTGCGGCAAGATTTTGAAAAAATCGCTCCATCATTATCCCGGCGATAGCGGAGCCAGTCAGCGATATGATTACACGATCGAACTCTATCAAAGTTATTTTGGATCACCGCCAGCAGATATTTGGGATTTCCCTCCATTCCATAGCAACCATCTCGATCGGTACCAACGTTATTGGCAAATTCCCAATCCGATTTATTGGGTGAAAAAATATCTCTCTATCTTTCTTTCATCATTCAAGCGAAAGAAGAGAAGAGACAAAACGGTAGATTGCAGCACATAACAATCCCGTTGCACACCGACCGGATCGAGAGCATCTCAGTTTTGCAAGACTTATTTTGAGAATTGCCCATTGAGGTAGGCAGTGCGTTGCTTGAGTACCTGGGGAACAGTGCCCCTTTCTCATTGCGTGCCGGATAGCTTCAAGAGTTGGGCGTTGACTCAGTTCACTAATCTGGCATTGTCTTGAAAAAACGCACTCACACAGCGTTGATGCAGATTCACTGCCTTGTAATCATGTTTCAAAACGAGAATTGCTGGATTCAATTCTGAAGCATCAATGCTCAAACAAGCCCTGGTATTGTAAAAGATCTAGCTGAGCGATCGTGGGGATGCACCGAAAGCACTGCTGCGCCAGTTCCCACCGTTCTTCGCGCTTCAGCATATCGATCAACTTTTGACGAGCGCTTAAGAGGTAACGCACATCATTAGCGGCGTAACGGAGTTGTTCTGGCGACAGGTTTGCTGCATTGCCCCAGTCTGAGCTTTGGGCACTCTTGTCAAGTTCGACGTGTTCCAGTTCCTGCACCAGATCTTTCAGCCCGTGTTTGGGGGTGTAGGTACGAGCCAGTTTGCTAGCAACTTTAGTACAAAAAAGCGGCTGGACATTGATCTGCAAATGGTGGTGCAACGTCGCCACATCAAAGCGGGCAAAGTGGAAGACCTTGACGCTATTCTCTGCCTCTAGTAAGCGTTTGAGGTTTGGAGCATCGGTCTGCCCACGGGCGATTCGCACGACAGAAACGTGATCATTCGGGTCGCAGAGTTGCACTAAACAGAGGCGATCGCGCTGGGGTAACAATCCCATCGTCTCTGTATCAACCGCGATCGCGTCTGCCTGCAAATACTCGGCAAGCTGTGCGTCAGACAAATCGCGATCGCAAATCTGGAAATCTGCCAAGACCATCTGAATTAGGGGCTAGGGTTACAGAGTATAGAGTACCGGGTAACGGCTAGCGACGACGAATAAAAATCTGCGTGAAGTAATATTCGCCTTTGGCATTTTGCGCGATGCCAACCCCCGTTAGATCAAATGAGCCTTCAATGTTTTGGCGATGCCCCGTACTTTGCAGCCAGCCCTGCACAGCTTGACGCACCGGATCGCTGTAGCCCTGATTGTACGCTACGTTTTCGGCGGCACTGCTATAGGGAATGGCACGGGCGATCGCCTGCACTCGTTGCTGAAACCCATTGTGGCTAAACGGGGTGCGCCCACTTGCCATTGCCTGACTATGTGCTCGTGCTTGAACACTAATGCGCGAATCTAACGTCAGTGGTGGTAGTTTGCGGCTGGCACGATACTGATTGATTTGGGTTAGAACAGCTTGCTCTAACGCTGGAATGGTAGAAGTTGCCTGTGCCAGTCGCTGCTGCTTTACCGTTATGGGCTGCGTTGGGGCAAATAGTGCGCCCACGGCTGTGTGAGACCATGCCAGACTGCTGGCGATCGCCACAACACTCAGCATACCGACCTTAAACGTTGTCAACATCATCAACCTAACCTCGTATCAATCTACTAGGAAGATAGACCCACTCGGTATGCAAGAGTTCCATCGCGCTCCAGAAACCACAGGCGGCAAGCCAGCAGAATCATCTCCAGCATGATGGATTTGCCCTGATAACAACATAAATGACGCATTTGAACCCACCGAGCATCGATCGCGCCCAACGCGTTACAGTGGAATGAGTAGCCGTTACAAACCGAAACAGTGACTTCATCGCCCGTCGCCAAACCCCGTCGATCGCTCCAGGCACCTCCCGCCACGCTGTTCCATTGGATCAACATCATCAGCCTGTTTCTCCTGCTGACGAGTGGTTTGCAGATCTACAACGCCAATCCGGTGTTTGGTGGGCGAGAAGGGTTTCACTTTCCGTTCATTGGTTTGCTGGGTGGTTGGCTGGCAGGCGGACGGCACTGGCATTTTGCCGCGATGTGGTTTTTCTCGCTGAATTTGCTCTGGTATGGTATCTACGTTCTGTTCACCCAACGCTGGCAGCATCGTTATGTGGGTGGTAACGACATCCAAGCCTTGCAGCAGAGCAAAAACCCCAAACGACGCATCTACGCATGGCACCGCATCGCCTACACGTCAATTATTCCTATCCTGTTGCTGGCACTGCTGAGCGGCATCGGCATGTACAAACCCGCTCAGTTTCACTGGATTGTGGACTTGTTTGGCGATTGGTTTGCGCTCCGAGTCGTTCACTTTCTCACCGTGCCGATCGTCCTTGGGTTTGCGATCGTCCATTCCTGGCTGGCATTCAAAGCAGGGGGCGATCGGTTGGTTGATTCCATGTTTTTGGACAAATGAAGGGGGAGGCGAGGGAGGCAAGGGAGGCAGGGGAGGCAGGGGAAGCAAGGGAAGCAAGGGAAGTCCACCACCTCAGTGCTAAAGCTGCAACCCTGTCTCGCCCTTTCTCCATTCTTCCTAATACCCCATCGCCCTCCGCTCCCTCCGCTCCCTCTGCCCCCTAATGCCCCCCTTGCCTCCTCTGCTCCCACTCCCTACTCCCCACTCCCCACCCATGCCCCCCACCGACGATACTCCCGACTCTCTCCCTCGCCGCAGTTTTCTTAGAATTGCCGGACTCACGGGTGCTGGCTGGATTGTTGGTACAGCCGGGTTGACGCTGGTAGAAAGCGTGGCAGGCAAGCTATTTATGCCTGTGAACGATCGGCTGGATGCCCTGCTGCTGAATCCACAAAAGCTCGTGCCAGAGTTTCCCGTCAGCGCGATCGAGCCAGCGGCGTTGATTGAAAATACGTTTCGGTTTGTGCCCCGCATCGATCGCGCGGCGTTTCGGCTGACCATTGATGGTGAAGTTAACAATCCACTTAGCCTTGACCTGAACAGCCTTCAGCAGATGCCGCTGACCTCAATGGTGATTCGCCATGTGTGTGTGGAAGGGTGGGCGGCGATCGTGCAGTGGGGTGGAGTCAGGCTGCACGACTTGATTCAACTGGCGCAACCCAAAGCTGCTGTGCGCTACGTCTATTTTCAATCAGCGGATGGCTACTACGAAAGCTGGGATCTCGCATCAGTGCTGCATCCTCAAACGCTGCTGGCATACCAGATGAATGGTGCGCCCCTTCCTGCCAAAAACGGTGCGCCCTTGCGATTGGCATCACCGATTAAGCTGGGCTATAAGCAGAGTAAGTGGGTGACAGGCATTACGCTCGTCAGCGACCTATCTCAACAAACGGGCTACTGGAAAGATCAGGGTTATGAATGGTTTGCAGGACTTTAGGGGGGTAGGATCAACTGCCATTCAACGGCTTTAGCATTCCAGGTCGGCAGGGCGGTTTCATCGACGACATAGGGTCCCCAATACCGTCCAGACCCATCCTGGGCAAACGCAACCAGGATATCGCCTTTTTTGAGTTTGAGGGTGCGATCGGGTAAGGAAACCAGCAACCCTTCTGCTCCACCTTCTTCAGGGGAAAAATCCCAATGGGCTGGGAGTTCGTAACGAGCCGCCCCTGTTTGAGCAGTGGCTACCGTCTTCTGCGACAACAGCGCCACTCGCACGGGGTAGCTGGTTGGGTTGCCAACCCTAAACATTCCTTGCCGTAAAGCCACTTTGCCAGACGAGGGTGTCTCAGTCGGTTGCTTGCTGGCTAGGGAGGGGACTCGCTGGGTCGCTGTCGGCGTGGGAATCGTTGGTGTGCTGGGAGCAGGCGTTGGTCGATCGGTCGCTTTCAGGTCATTGTTGGGAGTAAGGGGATCAATGCTGGAAGGGTCGATCGGGCTGGCTGTAAAGCGCTGTAACACAACCCATCCACTCAGCACACATATCAGTGCTGCTACGGTCACGCCGATGCCAAACTGCCATCGTGACCTGATCTGCCTCGCCTGTTTGCCCGTCATCGCCTACTTGCCATCTACAGCCCTACCCTAGTGATAGCAGTCTTTCAGTCCATTGGGGAGAGAAACATTCTAAAGTTAAGCAGAACTGCCTGCGCGAGTGCGTGGGTTGGCGAGAGGAAGCGCTAACGAGGTAGAAGGGCAAGAAAGCGATGCAAAATACTCGGCTGAATCGGTTGGTCGATGTGACGGGCGATCGTCTCACCAGTTGGCTACAGAATCCATGGCGACGCATTTCGATGCTGATCATCAGCCTGCTGTTTGGCAATTATTTAGGACCCGCCATCTCTCTTGTCGCAGGGCAACAAGGGCAGTTGGATATCGTCATTGCGGCGCTTTTGGTAGCCCTGACCGAATTGATCAGTGCCGTTGTGTATCGTCGGCACTCAGACACGGCGCGATCGCTCCTGCTGGATTGCCTCAACGCCATCAAAGTGGGTCTGATCTACAGCTTATTTGTAGACGCATTTAAGCTCGGCTCCTAACTTCCAGCCTTCAAGCTTTGTATGCTCAGTGGTATTCCCCAAACCCTACACCCTACACCCCACACCCCAACCCACAAACTTGCTGGCTCCCTAAAATTTGCTCCAGAGCTGTCATCCATCAAGACATAGCGGGATCTTCAAACTTGTAGCCAACGCCAATCACCGTTTTGACAAAGGTGGGGCTGGTGGGATCAGGTTCAATCTTTTTGCGGAGACGGGCAATATGGGTATCCACGACCCGCTCATCGCCAAAGAAATTGCTGCCCCAGAGTTTGTCGATCAGTTGCGTCCGGTTCCAGACGCGCCCTGGGTAGCTCATGAAGGTGGAGAGCAGATCAAATTCCAGGGTGGTGAGTTCCAGCGGCTCAAGCTGGTCAGCGTTGACAACGCGCTGTGCCGATCGCTGATCCACATCTACCAGAAAGTGCTGTGTCCGATAGGTTTGACTCTCACCACCTTGACGAAGCGTTCGACGTAACAGGGCACGCACCCGCGCCACCAATTCTTTAGGACTGAACGGCTTCACCATGTAGTCATCGGCACCCGTAGACAAGCCGATGATGCGATCGATCTCTTCCCCTTTAGCCGTCAACATCAGAATGTAGGGATCTTTGATACCCGCTTTCTGGCGAATTCTAGCGCAGACTTCCAAACCATCCAGACCTGGAATCATCAAATCAAGAATGATCAAATCTGGCTTTTGCTCCTGAAAGATCTGAAGCGCGTTGATGCCATCCCGACAATGGCGACACGCAAAGCCCTCTTTTTCGAGGTAAAGCTGGATGAGTTGAGCAATCTCAGCTTCATCTTCCACAATGAGAATTTCCATGTGAGTTGCCTTGGGGTGAGCGGTCGTCGGTCAGCAGTAAGCGGTCAAGAGTCAACAGTATCGCTTATCCATTCTGTGCTACCGTGCCAGTGTTTTTATCACAACCGTTTGACTGTTTTGTGACAGATGGATGTTCACAGCAGACGGGTGAATAGTTGCGATCGCAGTCCGGGCATTCTGAGGTAAAACGTAATGACCTCAAGGCAGAAGAGGAAACGCGATCGCCTTGAAGCTGGAGAGTAGGATGATAGGAACCGATTCGTTACATTCCTCTGATTCATTGCATGCCTCTATGGAAGCCACGACACATCAGCAATCGCTACAGCGCTTGGCTCACCAGTTGCAGCTAGGGATGCGATCGTTGCCTGCTGACACACCCATCCAGATTCAGTGTGTGGTCAAGCAAGGAACTTTGATGGTGCTGGGTCAACATCCGCCAGACGACCTTCCTCATCCCAAGGCTATTTTTGACGCGCTAGAGGAAGCCATTCAAACCGCACTGCCCGCATTTAAGGATGAGTTGGCGTTAGGAGAAACCGCACAGGCAAAGCTTTATTTGAGAGTATTGGGACAACGGCAGCCTTATGCCTCTCAGAGTCTTCCCTTGCGGCTGTCAACGCTAGAGCCATTCTCTGAGGCAGAAACGGCTGAGGATGTGCTAGAGAGTCCTGCCGACGAGTTGGAGGAAACGGACGATCGCGCCGATGACAGTGAGCCAGACGAGCATCAGGGGCATTCGGATACAGACCCGATCTTTAGCCAGGAGAGCTTGGGCACGACAGATTCCATCTATGACTCAGCGTATGTCGAGCCTTCTGATCTCGCGCCTTTAGATCCAGCGTTAGAGCCGCCAGTTGAAGCGTCCACCCGTCCAGCGCGATCGTCCTTACTCCCGTGGCTTCTGGCAGGCATTGGGGTAAGCATAGCTGGGTTTGCGGCGGGGCTGTGGGTGATGTCGCGCCCTTGCGTTTTGGGAGTCTGTGAACCATTGCAGGCAGCGCAAATCCTCAGTCAGAAATCTGCCCAGACTATGCAGACCGCCAAAACGGGGCAGGAATTGCAGCAGGCACAGCAGCAGCTTGCAGAGGCAACCCGCTTATTGCAAAGCATTCCAGCCTGGTCAAGCCATCACGGAGAAGCAGAGACGTTGCAGCAAGCCTACCGATCGCAGTCCCAAACGCTCGATCAGGTGTTAGCCGCCGAGACCAAAGCCAATACTGCCGCGCAGATCAGTCAGACCTTGCCCCAGCCTGTTGCTGGCTTGCAGTCGGCACAGTCACTCTGGCGAGAGGCGATCGCCCAACTGCAAACCATTCCCCAAGACAATCCTCTCCATGCGTTTGCTCAGGAGCGCTTGACCCGCTATACCGACCGCTTGAGCGCGATCGACACCCTCATCAAGTCAGAACAGCAGGCGCAGAAAAAGCTGACAACGGCGAGGGAAACCGCCAAAGTCGCAGAAGCCAGACAGGGCATTGCCCAAACGCCCGAAAACTGGCAGCTTGCCCAAACCACCTGGCAGGTCGTGATCAACACCTTACAGCAGATTTCCAACACCACAACCAGCTATGCCGAAGCACAGAAACTTCTGACCGACTATCAGCCGAAGCTCACTGCCGCCCGCGATCGTGCCACGCAAGAGCAGGTTGCCCAAAAAGCTTTCACGCAGGCACTTTCTCTCGCTCAACGGGCTGAAACGGCTCAGCGACAAAATCAATGGTCGCAGGCAGTGGCGAACTGGCGAGACGCACTCGCTACGGTCAAGCAAGTGCCTAAGAACACGGCATATACAGAACCCGCTCAACCCCTGCTGGCATCCTATGGCACCTCGCTAAAGCAGGCAGAAGCACAGCTTCAGGTTGCCAGCGCCATGCAACGAACGCGTGCTGACCTGAACCGCATTTGTGCCGGGTCGCCCCGCATGTGCACGTACACGATCGCCAACGACGTTGTTCGCGTGCAATTCACAGGTGCATACGAACGCAAGCTACGCACAGCCTATGTGCTGGGACAGTCGGGCGATCGAGGCACCTTAGGCGGAGTCATCAACCACATCGAAACGCTGCAAACCGCCCTGCAAGCGATCGCGGATAACGCAGGTATGCCGCTCGAAGTCTACAGCGCAGATGGGAGCGAGTTGATTGGGTCGTTCAATCCGAAGGGGTAAGGAGGAGAGGGGTGAGGGGTGAGGAGAGAGGGGTGAGAAGGCAGTATTCCATGATCTGCGCTCACCCCCAAGCATGAAAATGGCGTAGGCTTCTCAATAAGGCTAACCAAAGAGGTTGATCCTCAATAGTGCCAAGAGCCTGACAGGCAGTCGAACCCGGAT
>JAHHHL010000009.1 GCA_019359375.1 Lyngbya sp. HA4199-MV5 | reverse complement strand
TGGAGAACCGGGGCTAAAAACACTCTGGCGCGGGCTAGGGACGTTCCATCACTTGCTCGAAGGCGCACAAATGGCAGCGCACTCCTAAGCCCTGTCAACGTTCTACCGACTTTTGCCTAATGGATAGTTTTTAACTAGGGGCTGTCATCAATTACGACTACACATTTCTTGGAGCAAGGGTTCCAGCCCCTAGCCTGGTGTGTTGAGACGGGCGTGACACGGCTGATATTGCAAGGTTTCGGAGCTAATTGATGACACACCCTAGCTTTTTGATGGGTCAGGCTATTGAGGAAGTTCGCGTTGATCCTCGATCGCAGGTGCAATGCCTGACTCACCTGCAATAATAGTAGCCATTGTCCGCTACCCTTTTGACACCATGCATCGTCTTGCTACTTTGCCAGGAGGCTGGAACCCGTCTGCGGATGGGGTGATTTTTGTAGAACAGCAGCCTGCCCCGGTCGTGGTGCTGACGGCAGCGGATACGGATGTTCAAACGCTCGCAACGGCGACGGCTCAGCTACCTGACGATTTTCCCGCCTTGCGGGTGGTGAATTTGCTTCAGCTTCAGCAGCAGTTGACGATCGATACCTATGCGGAAGAGGTGTTGGCGGCTGCGCGTATCATCATTGTGCGGTTGATTGGTGGGCAGGCTTATTGGAGTTATGGGCTGGATATTGTTGAGCAAACGGCGAAGCAGACGGGCGCGGCGTTGCTTTTTATTCCAGGGGATGAACGTCCTGATCCAACGTTGACGAGTCATTCGACGGTGCCGCTGTCGATCGTGAATCAGGTGTGGCGGTACTTTATTGAGGGGGGAAGTGAGAATTATCAGAATTTGCTGAGGTTTGTGGTGGCGGAATTTTTGCCGTGGGCGATCGACTATGAACTGCCGCAAGCAGTGCCGCGTGTAGGGATTTATAAACGATACGATGGTCTTCCTCTGGCGGAAGCTGATGTACATCGAGATTTTGGGTATATTCAAACCTCTCTCCGGGGGACTTCCCCTCGGTCCCCCGCCATGTGGGGGACTAACTCCCCCACGCCCCCCGAACAAGAGTCTTGTGGTGAAAAACAAAGATGGTCTGAGGTTGGTCTAGAAAGCGCTTTAACTTTTGAGGAAGCGTTAGAGAACTTCCCAACAGTGGCTGAGTATGAAAATGAGGGAGATTTACGGAGCGTTGCGATCGTCTTTTATCGGGCACATTATTTGGCGGGAAATACGGCGGCGATCGAGGCGCTTTGTGAGGCTTTGATGGAGCGAAATTTAAGACCTGTGCCCATCTTTATTTCGTCGCTGAAAGAACCGGATGTGCAGGCGGAACTGATTCGCTTTTGCAAAGGGAAGGTGGATGTTTTACTCAATACCACAAGCTTTTCGTTGGCGAGTTTAGATACAGATACGCCGAAGGTTGATTTATGGCAAACGCTGGATGTACCAGTGTTTCAAGTCATTTTTAGTGGTGGTACAAAGGAAGGCTGGGAGGCAGGTACGCAGGGTTTGATGCCGCGTGATATGGCGATGAATGTGGCGCTGCCGGAGGTGGATGGCAGAATCATCACACGAGCGGTTTCGTTTAAAGCAGTACAGGCTCAAAATCCTCTGTTGCAAACGGATGTGGTGGTGTATGAACCGGAGCGATCGCGCATTAACTTTGTCGCGGATTTAGCCGCTCAGTGGGTGAAGTTGCGCCAGACACCGACCGCCGATCGTAAAATTGCGCTCATTTTGGCAAACTATCCTAACCGCGATGGACGGCTGGCGAATGGAGTGGGGTTAGATACGCCTGCAAGCTGTTTAGAAATCCTTAAAGCGCTGAAGTTGGCAGGCTATACCGTTGCAGAAATACCTGAAACCAGTGATGCCTTGATGAAAATGCTGGCTGCTGGCATTACCAACGATCCAGAAAGTTTGGATCTGCGATCGATCCATCAATCCCTCTCCTTAGAAAACTATCAAACCCATTTTCAAACCTTATCTGAATCTGTGCAAGCTGGCATTCAAACCCGTTGGGGAAAACCTCAAGAAACGGATGCATTCCCGATAGCAGGTATCCAATTTGGCAACGTTTTCGTCGGCATTCAACCAGCGCGAGGCTACGATCGCGATCCCACTTTAAACTATCACGCACCTGACTTAGAACCAACTCATCATTACGTTGCTTTCTATCACTGGATTAGCGCTCATTTTGGTGCTCATGCGGTTGTCCATGTCGGCAAGCATGGCAATTTAGAATGGCTTCCTGGCAAAAGCGTTGCTCTCTCAGAAAACTGCTATCCCGAAGCCATGTTTGGCGCAATGCCTCATTTCTACCCCTTCATTGTGAACGATCCAGGAGAAGGGTCACAGGCAAAACGTCGATCGCACGCCGTCATTCTCGATCACCTCACGCCACCCATGACCCGTGCCGAACTTTACGGCAGTTTGCATCAACTGGAAGGCTTAATTGACGAATATTACGAAGCTCAAACCCTCGATCCGTCACGAGTCAATTTAATCCGCGATCGCCTTCTAGCACTCATTCGCCAGGAACATCTTCACCAAGAATTGGGGTGTGCAACCGAGCCATCCGAAGACGAGATCGCCACCCTTTTAACCACCACCGATGGTTACCTCTGCGAACTCAAAGAAGCCCAAATTCGAGATGGCTTACACATTTTTGGACAGTGCCCCACAGGTGTCCAACTCCGCGATTTAGCCGTCGCGATCGCCCGCAACCCGAACGCTAACCGCATCGGCTTAACCCGCGCGATCGCCCAGGATTGGCACCTCGACTTCGATCCCCTCACCGCCAACTTAGGCGCTCCCCTGGAACCAACAGATCATCCCGCCCTTCAAACCTGTCGCACGATCGGCGATGCCATCGAAATCATCGAAACCCACGCTGCCGCCCTTGTCGAAGCACTGATTACTCCGCCATTAGCGTTTAATAGTGCATCAACATTAAGTACCGATGTTGGGTTTCGTTCCTTAACCCAACCTACATTTATATTCTCGATTACTTCAAAAGCCAACGTCGATCGCCCCTCGATCAAACCTCAACCTTCTTGTCAGACCTCTTATTCGGGGGGTGTGGAGGAGTTAGGATCCCACATGGCGGGGGGCAAAGACTTTTCTATGACGCTGTGCCAGAGAAAAGACTTTGACAGGGGGGAAGTCCCCCGGAGAGAGCTTTCAAGCGAAGTAACTGCATCTATACATGATCGCTCGCCGCAACCCACGATCGGACAGCAGACACAGCAAGAATTACGTTGGGTACGCGATCGCCTCCTCCCCGCCTTGCACCAAACCGATCAAGAACTCCTCAACCTTCTACGCGGCTTAGACGGACACTACATCCCCAGCGGTGCCTCCGGTGCCCCCACACGCGGACGACCCGAAGTCCTCCCCACCGGACGCAACTTTTACTCCGTAGACATTCGCGCCATCCCCACCGAAACCGCCTGGGACATCGGACGCAACGCCGCCGAAACCCTCATCGAACGCTACACCCAGGAACACGGCGAATATCCCAAAACCCTTGGACTCTCCATCTGGGGCACTGCCACCATGCGTACAGGCGGAGACGATCTCGCAGAAGCCCTCGCCCTACTCGGCGTACAGCCCGTCTGGGATGGAGTTTCTCGACGCGTTATCGACTTTGAAATCCTACCCCTCTCCCTTCTGGGTCGCCCTCGTGTTGATGTCACCCTACGCATCTCCGGCTTCTTCCGCGATGCCTTCCCCAACTTAATTGATTTCTTTGACAGCGCCGTGAATGCCGTTGCCAACCTCGACGAACCCGTCGACCAAAATCCCCTTGCCGCTCAAGTACAGCAAGAAACCCAGCAGTGGGAAGCGCAAGGATTGACTCCGGAGCAAGCCGCCGCCCGATCGCGCTACCGCATCTTTGGCTCCAAACCCAGCGCCTACGGAGCCGGACTGCAAGGCTTAATCGAAGCACAGAACTGGGAAAGCGATGCCGACCTCGCCCGCGCCTACATCAACTGGAGCGCCTACGCCTACACCCGCAACGCCGAAGGAAAATCTGCCCCCGAAGCCTTCACCCAACGCCTTGGCACGATGCAAATTGTGCTGCAAAACCAGGACAACCGCGAACACGATCTGCTCGATTCCGATGATTATTACCAGTTCCAAGGTGGCTTAACCGCTGCTGTTCGCTCTGTTTCTCAAACGACTCCAGAAATCTATTTTGGCGACAACTCCCGCACCGCACAGCCCAAAGTCCGCAAACTGAGCGAAGAAATTGCCTGTGTGTATCGATCGCGTGTCGTCAACCCCAAATGGATCGCGGGTGCCATGCGGCATGGCTACAAAGGAGCCTTTGAAATGGCTGCGACATTGGATTACCTCTTCGCCTACGATGCCACCACTCACTGCATCGAAGACTTCATGTACGACGGTGTTGCCGAAGCCTACGTTTTTGACCCAGCCGTGCAGGATTTTATCCAAAAAAGTAACCCCTGGGCACTGCGTGATATGGCAGAACGGCTTCTAGAAGCCAACCAGCGCGGTTTATGGCAACAGGTCGCTCCAGAAACCTTAGAACGGCTGAAAGCGATCGCTAACGAAGCCGAAGGCGTGATTGAAACTCAACATCCTGGAACCAACCTCACATGAGATGATGCGAAAGGTTGAAACCAGGGTTTCATGCAGCACTCGTTGATCGCATTTCAATTTTGGCTCGGCTTGCTCATCACCTGTGAGGTTTTGATTACCAAAGCGGTGAGAGCGCAATACGCTGAGCCGACAACCTTTCAAAGATTGCTGCTCACAACAGCCGTCTCATACCCGCCGTCCCCCTCATTAGCACAGCGGTTAGATGCGATCGCCCAAACTATCCCACCCGGTAGCGCTCCGCCCAAGGAATTATCGCCAGCATTACCACGCGAGCCATCCCCCCCCTCCAACCAACCACCGCCCGCTGTGGCACCTGACCCACTGCCATCCCTCGATCGCCTCCTCCCGCTGCCGCCAGCTTCGACACCACCAGAACCCTCTAGCGCCCCACCAGAAACCATTACCGTCGATCGCATTGAAGTCATGGGCAGCACCGTCTTTGGTGCCGCAGACTTCGCCAAAATTACCGAGTCATATACCAGACGCTCCTTAACGATCGCCGAATTATTTCAGTTGCGGTCTGCCATTGCCCAGCTTTACCTTGACAACGGCTACATTACCTCTGGTGCTTTCATTCCGCCTCAAGTGCTCCAGCGTGGAGTCGTCACCATTCGAGTCGTCGAAGGCAAACTGGCAACCATCGCCATTACAGGCACCCGCCGACTCAAGCCAAACTATGTACGATCGCGCTTAGCACTGGCAGCAGGCACTCCCCTTAACCGCGATCGGCTGCTAGAAGCACTGCAATTACTCCAGCTTGACCCACTCATTCAGTCGCTCTCAGCCGAACTGTCGGCGGGATCTCGCCCCGGTGAAAGCGTGCTTTCGGTGCGGGTCGTTGAGGAACCCCCGCTCAACGCACAGCTCACGTTTGATAATGGGCGTGCTCCCACAGTTGGCACCGATCGCCGCCAACTGCAAGCCAGCTTTGGTAACGTCACTGGTCTGGGCGATCGCCTGAGTGCGGTGTACGCCAACACAACGGGAAGTAACACCATCGATTTGAACTATACCGTTCCGGTCAATCCGCGTAATGGCACCCTGAGTTTTAACTATGGCAGTGCTTCCAGCAACGTCATTGAGTCACCCTTCGATGGATTGGGGATTGAGTCAAAGTCACGCTACTACGAACTCACAATGCGGCAACCGATCGCCCAAACGCCAACGTATGAATTCGCCATCGGTCTCACAGGCACTCGACGCGAAAGCGAAGCAACCATTGCAGACGGACTCTTCCCCTTCCCGGCACAAGGAGCCGATCGCAACGGCAGAACCCGCCTCACTGCCCTGCGCTTTTTTCAAGACATGACCTGGCGAAGCGGCGTTGAAGTGATTGCCCTGCGCTCTCAATTCACCCTTGGACTCAGTGCCCTCAACGCTACTATCAATCCTAACCCGCCAGATAGCCGCTTCTTTGCCTGGAGAGGACAGGCACAATGGGTACGGCTCCTCGCACCCGACACCTTATTACTCCTACGCGGCGATGTGCAACTGGCAGACCGTCCCCTTCTCCCCCTTGAGCAATTTAGCCTAGGCGGACAAGACAGCGTGCGCGGATACCGTCAGGACGCTCTACTCACCGATAGCGGACTCTTCGCCTCCGCAGAACTTCGCCTTCCCATCCTACGCTTGCCTAAGCTGAGAAGCCTGCTCCAGCTCACCCCCTTCATCGACCTGGGCACCGCCTGGAACCTGGGCACCAACCCCAATCCCGACCCCAGGACATTAGCTGCTGTTGGTTTAGGATTGCGCCTGCAATGGGGCGATCGCATCACAGCACGACTTGATTGGGGTATCCCACTCATCTCGATCGGCGGTCCCAAAAATACGTGGCAGGAAAATGGAGTGTACTTTTCGATCGTGGTGAATCCGTTTTGATGAAGGCAGAAGGCAAGGGAGTTTTTGGTTTTTGGTTTTTAGTTTTTAGAAGTAGCGAAATATCTTCTGCACTAACAACTAACAACTCTCCTGACTCCCCACTCCCCGCTCTTCTCTAACAACCAACAACTAACAACTAACAACTCTCCTGCCTCCTGTCTCCTTCTAAGGGTAAGATGGCTAGCTATGAAGATTCTTTTGATTCCTCCTGGTGCACGGATGGCGATCGCTCAGTTTGCGATCGTGATGACGTTGGCAGCTTGCAGCACATCTCGTCCCACAGCCACGTCGCCTTCACCGGAACTTGTCATTGCAAGCCCTACTGGTAGCCCATTACCTACGCCAACCGTGACGGGTGATCCGTTTGCGAAAGGGGTCGATAAGGCAGCGAGTGCGACCAGTCTGGCTCAGTCTGCCCAAACGCCAGAAGACTGGAATCTAGTGCTGAGCCAATGGCAGCGCGCGATCGCGTTTATGAAAGCTGTCCCTGAATCCAGCCCCAATTACGCTGCCGCCCGAAAATTACTATCCAGCTATCAGCAAGACCTGGTACGTGCTCAACAGCAAGCGAAACGGGGTGGTGCCCAGACTACGGCTGTTGCCAGAGGGCGTGGTGCTGAAGAGGGCACACCGCTAATTGCAGGGAATCAACCACTCGCAAACCCTAATGCCGCGGAAGAGACTGCAACCACTGCCGTTGCCACGGTCAAAGCGTTGCTTCAACAGCAAACCGAGTTTTTTGCCAAAGAGAAACGGTATGCCCCAACGCTTGCAGAGTTAGGCAGCACCATTCCTGTCGATACCCCCAACTACACCTACAGCACCAATCTCTTGCCGCCGTCAAAGCAAGCGATCGCAACGGCAACGGCAAAGCAGGACGGTTTGCCGAGCTATTTAGGTATCCTGCTTTCGATTAAAGATGACAAAAACAATGACACAATCGTCACGATGATCTGCGCCACCAGCAAGCCCTCTAAAACGCCTCCTGGTGCGCCACAACTGGTGGGTAAGGAGATTCAATGTCCATCGGGAGCGATGAAGGTGTAGGGAGAGAGTACGGGGTAGGAGGCTAAAGGCTAAAAAGCTGATCGCTTCACCTTATCGTCTTCTACCAAAGCTGCGCGATCGCGACCCGCTGCCAAACCCTCCACTGGGGCTACGATAGCTGCCACTCGAACGATTCGATCGCTGTAAGGTACTGTTGCCGTAGCCGGAACCTGTGGAGCGATCGTACTGCCCCGTGTTGCGCGATCGGGTAGCACTGGAGGTCGGCGTTCTAAGCTGTCCCGTTGTTCGCAACTGACGATTTCGCGCTTCCGCCGGAGGAGCTTGATAGCGGCTCTGGTAGCTATTCACCGCCTGATTGTAGGAAGAGCCATAGCCACCATAGCCAGACAGCGGTACACCCGGTTGGTAAAGCGGCGGCACGTAATATTGCGGTCTAAACAACAGACTGCCCAATGCCTGCCCTGCCAATGCACCTGCAAACGGTGCCCAAAAGTTAGATTCCTGACGCACTACCACGGTTTCCTGGCGACCTGTTTCCGGGTTTGTCTGCTCCTGCGTCACGTTATGGACGTATTCCAGCTTGAAATCTTCGGTGAGATATAACGAGGGCTGACCGTTCTCAATTTTGAGATAGCTCTTCTTGCCAGCCGAAACTTCTTCGTTCGTCAGACGTGCCATGGGTACATTCGTTGCACGGAAGACCGACGACTCGCCAGGTTTGGTGTTGAGCAGAACGATGTTATATTCGCCCCCATCGTCGTTGTAGGTTGCCTGCTGCACGGGATACTGCCCGTCTGAGATCTTAGTTTGGGCAACATTACGGGCTTGTTCGGTCTGTGCCTGTCCATCTGTCTTCGGTTGTTCAGCCACAGGACTGCCACAGCCAACCGAAGTCACAAGAAGCGTTAACGCCATTGAGTAAAGCAAAAATTGTCGTAGCATAGGTCGGTGAATGGGTTTGATTCGGTGAAAGAACGCGATCGTCAGCAGAAGTCAACACATTAGAGCGGAATCAGTTCTGGAAAACTGACCAGTACTTGATCAGCTGTCAACTCATCGCCTAATTGGGCTGGCGAAAAATGAACCTGCACAGCCCGCAGCTTTTCCTGGTAGTGCAAATTAATCATCGCCTTGAGTCCGGCTCTCAATGCACCCATGCTAGCGAGGTCGGTTTCCAGTTCGGGGACTTCTCCTTCGTAGGCGATCGTCAGCATGACGACGAGGTTCTGAGTCGCAGGCAAGGTCAAAGGTTCATCAGGATCGGACGCGTCTAAAGCAGGGGCACTCAAATAGCGCTGCGCCGAATCGGTGAAGAGTTCCGTCACAAAGTCGCCCGCGTCGCCCTCCTGCCAAAACACATCGCCTTCGTTTGCCGCCGCTTGCCAGTAAGTATCGTATTGCAGCAGACCCTGGCAAATTTCAACCAAGCCTTCTCCCAGCACGGTCATATCGCCTTCACTGTCAATGGCATCCAGACCAGCGCCATTGAGTACCCCAATCAAGGCTGCAACCTCTGCCCCTGCCAGATGCACAAATAGACGACACACAACAAAACGAGTTTTGCCGCTAAATTGATTCAGGCGATCGCGCCATGCATTCATATCTCGTTTTCCTCGATGATAGTAATCACTGGTGCAAGCGATCAGTAGTTTACCTCTACTGTATGTAGCCACTTGTCTAAAACTATCTACCTCTGGTCTAACCTACGTTTCGGTCTGCTTGAGGTTCGGATTACTGTCCCTTTTGATTACGGTTGAAGTGGTGAGTCGGGAGTCGGGAGAGTTGTTAGTTGTTAGTTGTTGGTTGTTAGTTGTTAGAAAAGAGTGGGGAATAGGGAGTGGGGAGTCGGGATTAGGGCTAAAGAATGAAGCTTTGAGTGCGCGCTGTCCGCTAATTCCTGACTTCTGACTCCTGACTCCTTCTAAAAACTAAAAACTAAAAACCAAAAACTCCCTTGCCTTCTGCCCTCTGCCTACCCACTCCTCACTCCTCACCCCTCACTCCTCACCCTCCCACCAGTGCTACCGTAGAACCGTGCTTTAATTCAACTGCCAGAAGCATCCAATGAGTATTTTTACGCTGCGATCGCTCCATAAAGACTTTGGCATCAAAGAGATTTTGCGCGATGCCAGCTTTAGCCTGGATGACGGCGACAAAGTAGGGCTGATCGGCACCAACGGGTCGGGCAAATCGACATTGTTGAAAATGATTGCGGGGCAGGAGACGATCGACAGCGGCGAAATGCTGGTCAACCCCAGCGTGCGGATTGTCTATCTGCCACAGCAACCAGAGTTAGAGAACGATCGCACCGTCTTAGAGCAAGTCTTTGCCGATAGTGGCGATCAGATGGCACTGGTACGCGAGTTTGAAGAAATTTCGGACAAATTGGCACATGGGCACGGCAATCAAGATCAACTGATGGCAAAGCTTTCCAGCCTGACCCACCAACTCGATGCAACCGGAGCCTGGGATCTGGAGACCAACGCCAAAATTATTTTGACCAAACTGGGCATTGAAGACTTCGAGGCTAAAATTGGCGACCTTTCGGGTGGCTACCGTAAGCGCATTGCCCTGGCTGCCGCCTTGCTCTCTGAACCTGACGTACTGCTCATGGATGAGCCAACCAACCATCTCGATGCCCTTTCGGTCGAATGGCTCCAAAGCTATCTCAACCGTTTTCGGGGCGCACTGCTGCTCATCACCCACGATCGCTACTTCCTCGATCGCGTCACCAACCGCATTCTAGAGATCGATCGAGGCGACCTCTATACCTACAGCGGCAACTATTCCTACTACTTAGAAAAGAAAGCCCTTGCCGAAGACTCCGCTGCCAGCACCGAGCGCAAACATCAGGGCGTGCTGCGCCGCGAACTGGAATGGCTCAAACGCGGACCCAAAGCCCGCAGTACGAAGCAAAAAGCCCGGATCGATCGCATCCGCGCCATGCAGGCAACCGAATTCAAGCAAAGTCACGGCAAAGTGGATATTGCCACCGCTGGACGGCGCATCGGCAAGAAAGTGATTGAACTGGTCAACGTCTCGAAAGGGTATGGCGATCGCACCCTCATCAACGGCTTCACCTACGAATTTAGCCCCGAAGATCGCGTCGGCATCATCGGTGGCAATGGCGTAGGCAAATCCACCCTGATGGACATCATCACCGGACGCTTACAGCCCGACTCCGGCACCGTCGAAATCGGCACCACCATTCACATTGGCTACTTCGACCAGCACTCCGACGACCTCGCCCTCAACCCCGAACAGCGCGTCATCGACTACCTCAAAGATGTCGCCGAACTGGTGAAAATCGCTGATGGTACGGTGATTACCGCCTCTCAAATGCTGGAGCGCTTTCTGTTTCCTGGCAACCAGCAGTATGCACCCATCAGCAAACTCTCCGGTGGCGAAAAACGCCGTCTCTTCCTGCTGCGCGTCCTCATGAGCGCTCCCAACGTCCTCATTCTGGATGAACCCACCAACGATCTCGACGTGCAAACCCTCGCCGTCCTCGAAGACTACCTGGAAGACTTCAACGGCTGCGTCATCGTGGTCTCCCACGATCGCTACTTCCTCGATCGCGTCGTCGATACCATCTTCGCCTTTGAACCCAGCGGCACCCTGCGCCAGTATCCGGGGAATTATTCGGTGTATTTGGATTACAAGCAGGCGGAAGAGGAGAGGGGTGGGGGGAGAGGCGTGAGGGGTGAGGAGGCAGAAGGCAGAAGGCAGAAGGCAGAAGGGCAAGGGGACAAGGAGTCACCGTTACCAACAACTAACAACCTTAGCGTAGCCATGCCGGAGACTTTACAACCAACAACGCCCCAAACTCAACACTCAAAACTCTCTAGCGCAGCGGCGCAAAGCGCTACTCAAAACTCAATAAAGCTTTCCTACAAAGAAAAGCGCGAATTCGAGCAGTTAGAAGCTCAGATTCCTGCAATGGAAGCCGAAAAAGAACAGATCGAGAAAACGTTGTACACCAATCCGCCATCCGGTTTTACGGAAGTAGAAAAACTTTCTAAGCGCTTGGCTGAGCTAAATGACGCGATCGACACTGCCACCGATCGCTGGTTAGAATTATCAGAACGAGACTCTTAACGATCGTTCTGGTATAACCCGCCCTGAACTAAAGGTTCGGGCTAATAGAGGAAAGTCCACTGAAGTGGACTAAGAGGCAACTGAGCGGTTTTTCCAGTCCGTTTTAACGGACTTTATTTTGTTAGCCCGCAATTCATTGCAGGGCGGGTTGTTGCGAAAGCTGCAAGATCTCAGATAACCCTCCTTCAAGCGATCAGCCATCAGCCGTCAGCTTTGAGTTTTGAACTGCTTCCCTTGCCTCCTCTGCTTCCCCACTCCCCACTCCTCCCCATGCCCGCCCTCACCCTCACCCTGAGCCCCACCCTGGAACTGACCGACGACCAGTTCTACGACCTCTGCCAGCACAATCGCGATTTACGCATCGAACGTACCGCAAATGGAGAACTGCTCATTATGGCTCCCGTAGGTGGCGAAGGCGGCTCGCGCAGCGGCAGAGTCAATCAACAAGTCTTCAACTGGACAGATCTAGACAATCTGGGCATCGCGTTCGATTCTTCTACGGGCTTTAAGTTACCGAATGGGGCAGACCGATCGCCCGATGTTGCTTGGGTGAAGCGCGATCGATGGGATGCTCTCACGCCAGAGCAAAAACGCAAATCTCCACCTCTGTGTCCCAATTTCGTCATCGAACTGCCCTCCGAAAGTGACTCCCTGCAAACCCTTCAAGCAAAAATGCAGGAGTACATCGAGAACGGTACGCGGCTTGGTTGGCTAATTGATCCCAAAAATCAACAAGTAGAAATTTACCGCCCAGGGAAGCCTGTTGAAGTGCTGCAAAACCCAACAACTCTCTCAGGTGAGGCTGTCCTGCCTGGATTCGTGCTAGACCTCATTCCAATCTTTAGCAATCTTTGAGGCATGGAACAAAAATGGCTTGTTGATTTGGCTCAATGGACATGCGCCGCATGATGCTGCGCTTGCTGGGCATAAAAGCTGTCACCTCACACCCTTTTAAACAACCTCTAAAGTTGCAAAATGCTGGAGCAAAATGCTAGAGATCGAGTGCATCCAACCCGATGATATGGACGTTCAGTTTGCCGCACGGGTATTGCAGGATCTCGCGGCTCGGTTTGATTTAGAGCCATTTCTCTTCACACGCCACATTCGCCTTGACCCTTCTTTAGGTCGTGGAGGTGTGAGTCACCCAACGCTATCGCTTGGTGTGATGCATGCAAGAGAGCCAGACCGCTTTCTCTCAGTGTTTCTTCACGAACAAATGCATTGGTTTTTGTGCGCGTGCGATCTAAGCGCTGTAGATGCCGCCATTGAAGAATTTCGGTTGGGTTGGATGAATGCTCCCGATTCATCAAGGCGCGATGAAGTAGGGGCGGATGAATATTCCACCTATCTCCACTTTGCAGTGAACTGGTTAGAGCTTGATGCGTTGTCTACGTTACTTGGCGTTGACCGTGACCGTGACGTTCTTTCTAGTCACTCGTTTTACCGCTGGATTAACGCCTGTATTCTCCGCGATACCGACAAGATTGCTCATGTTATGTCGCGGCATGGTTTGTTACGCCAGGATGCTCGCTTGTTGCGCTGAAAGCAACGTTCAACGCCCTTAAAAGCAGCTTATGTTAGGTTCAAAGTAATATTACTGACTGAGTTGGGTTATTGCCATGACTGTTCAGCCCGAAACCTCTGTACCTGAAGCTCAGCTTTACGATCGCGATTTTTACCTCTGGTTGCAGGAAACTGCCCGACTGCTGCGAAACGGTGAGTTTGGCAAGCTGGATATAGAAAATTTGGTCGAAGAAATTGAGAGCATGGGCAGAAGCGACAAACATGCCATTGAAAGCAACCTTGAAGTTGTTTTAATGCACCTGCTGAAATATAAATACCAGCCCAATCGTCGGTCCAAAAGTTGGCGTTTAACGCTCTTTGAACATCGCGATCGTCTGAAAAGAGCGTTTCGCGAGAGCCCAAGCTTACGTCCTTACCTCACCAGTGTGTTTGAGGACTGCTATCGTAGCGCTCGCAAAAAAGCGTCTATTGAAACCGACCTACCGATCGCCACCTTTCCCCCAGACTCGCCTTTTACGCCAGAGCAAGCACTAGATGAGGACTACTTGCCGGAATAGTGTTTGGGCGCGATCGCCGCAGGACGACAACCCGCCAGAATCTCGTGCAGGTTGACGACAGAACCAATCACCGCGATCGCGGGAGCCTCGAACTTGACGGCTTCTACCTGCTGCACGATCGTCCCTAAGGTGCCAACAAGTTCTTCCTGTTCGGGTCGTGTGCCCCAGCGTACCAGCGCCACGGGTGTATCCACACTCAACCCTGCCAAGTGAAGCTGTTCCGTGATGTACGGCAGATTGTGAATGCCCATGTAAACCACGATCGTTTCAGAACCTTGCGCGATCGCCTGCCAGTTCACCGCTGGACGGTACTTTCCGGCACCCTCATGCCCTGTCACAAACGTTACGGACGAACTATAAGCACGATGCGTCAACGGAATGCCTGCATACGCCGTCGCTGCAATGCCCGATGTAATGCCTGGTACCACTTCCACCGCAATGCCTGCCTTGACGAGATCTTCCATTTCCTCGCCACCGCGCCCAAACATAAAGGGATCACCGCCTTTGAGCCGCACGACGATCGCTGCCGTTTTCGCCTTCTCAATCAGCAGGGGCGTAATCTCTTCTTGCATCAGCGAGTGCTTTCCTCGTCGCTTGCCTGCATGAATCTGCTCTGCTTTTGGGTTAATCATCGCCAGCACCTGCGGACTGACCAACGCATCGTAAACCACGACATCCGCACATTCCAGCAGCGTCTTGCCCTTCAGCGTCATCAACCCCGGATCGCCAGGACCCGCGCCAACTAAGTAGACTTTGCCTGTGTGTTGCATGGAAGGGAGAGGAGTAGGGGGAGAGGTGAGAGGAGTGAGGGGAGAGGAGTGTGGGATGAGAAATGAGGGATGAAAGTTTTGAGTTTGAAGAGCAGTCAGCGGTCAGCGAACCCTGCGGGAAGCAAGCTACAGGCTTTTTAGCCTTTAGCCTTCTGCCTTCTGCCTCCTGCCTTCTGCCTTCACTGCTTCATCCTGTGCCAAGTCCACCAGCAAATCTGTTAATTCTGAACGTGCAGCTAGTGGAGGCGCGAGGTGGAGCTTGAGCGTAGGGAATTGGTAAGCGAGGGTGGCGACGGTGTGGGCGATCGCATCTGTAATACCACCCGAAAACAAGAAGTAGGGCAAAATGCCAACTTGACGAATACCAAGCTGGGAGAGTTCTTGCAGACGAGATTCCAGGCTTGGCGGCACAGACCAGTAAGCCGTTAAGGTGCCTAAACGTTCTGCCAGTGCTTCGACAGGTTCATTGCCGTGAGGGCGACGACTGCCGTGAGAGAGCAAAATCCAGGCTTCGACAGGTTGGGCTGCCATGCACTCTGTCACCAAACGGTGCAGCCCCGAATGGGAGCCGATCGCGGGACGTAAATCTAGCTCGATCGCGTCTCCCAGTGCCTCTTGTGCCAGCGCAATTTCTGCGGGAATATCCTCCATCACATGCACACCAGACAGCAAGAACAGCGGCAAGAGTACAAGCTTGAGAGGCTTTGACTGATCGGCACCTTGCGCGCTCCAGGATGCCCGTACCGTGTCGCTAAACTGCTCAATTTGTTGGTGTAGCGGTAGAGGATGACAGTCTAAGTAGCCAGTGCCGACTAGCGGTTTTGGGCGCTCGGTTGCTGCTTGATGAGGTGTTAAGACAGTCGTTTCGTTTAGACTACTATTCTGTGCGATCGCCTCGTTCACCCGACCCGTTGCCAGAGACTGCAAGCCGACGTGTTGAATGGTTTGGGCAAAACGCTCAGCCAGTGCTTCCATCGCCGCTTGAGGACGTGGATCGCGGCTGCCGTGGGCGACGAGCAAATAGGCAGAGGGGTAAGACAAGATACAGATAGGCTCGCTAAAGATGGCAGACGTTCATTAAATTTTATCGTTAGACAGTGTTTATCAATCTAGGAGTCCGTTTGACGATCGCTCAAAGAAGTCCGCAATGCTGCCAGCCGATCGTTAAACTCGGTCTCGGAAAGACGCTGCACATTTTGCCCTGGCTCAAAGCAGTAGGCAAGGTACTGCATATCGCGCTCCAGCTTTCCGGTGGTCAGGTTGGCAACCAGCACATCCATCCCACCATTGGCTGTGGCGATGACTTTGACGGGGCGATCGTCGATCGCAAAATACCAGGGAAAGCCAGAAGCTTGAGCCATACCATTCTCTCAAAACGCTAATTGGTGCATTGCTAATTTTTAGCTTAGATTAAGTGAAAGCCGTTGTTTAAGTTGGGTACTCTGTGGCAATGAAAACGCCTGACGTAAAAAAGAAGCTGATCCTCATTGCGACAGGATTAGGAGTGTTGGCAGCGGGAATTGCAATTGGTTATTGGCAGCACAGCCAACGCGAATGGTGCGTGCAGTTTACCGCTGGCGGTGGGCAAGAAGTCACCTACAGTCGAGGCTGCATGAATCGCCAGCGCTACAAGAAGTGGACATTGACCGCACTGCGAACTGAAAGTTAAGAGCAGCCGTCAGCCTGGGAGTTTGAGTTAAACCAGTTGTTGGTTGTTGGTTGTTGGTTGTTAGAGAAGAGTGGGGAATAGGGAGTGGGGAGTAGGGAGTAAGGCTAAAGAATGAAGCTTTGAGTGCGCGCTGTCCGCTAACTCCTGACTTCTGACTCCTGACTCCTTCTAAAAACCAAAAACTCCCTTGCCTTCTGTCCCCTGCCCTCTGCCTTCCGCCTTCCGCCTTCTGCCTCCTAGCTAACGGTCAGCTTTTAGCCTTTAGCTCTTACTCCTTCTGTCTCCTACCTCCTGTCTAACAACTAACAACTAACAACCAACAACTCTCTTCTCACGTCACCAAATCTGGAAAGACCCCTTGCACAGCCAGATGGACGAGATGATGACGCTGAACATTCAACCCGTGAGCAAGGGCAGGGTTGCGATCGAGCGCTTCCAGACCATAGTTTGCCAACTGCATCGTATAAGGCAGCGTAGAGTTGTTTAATGCCTGCGTTGCTGTCCAGGGAACGGCACCGGGCATGTTGGGCACGCCGTAGTGGACAACGCCTGCTTCGACGTAGGTTGGATGCGAATGGGAAGTCGGGCGAACGGTTTCGATACAGCCGCCCTGGTCTACCGCTACATCAACGATCACTGAGCCAGGGCGCATCTGCTGCACCAGTGCCCGCGAGACTAAGATAGGCGCTTTGCGTGCCAGCACCAGCACCGCACCAATGAGCAAATCTGCGTCAGGAACCACCGTTTCGATCTGGCTCACGCTGCTGTAGAGCAGTTCCACCCTGGAACCAAAGAGCGTTTCCAGATAGGACAGCCGATCGACGTTCACATCCACAATTTGTACCCGCGCACCCAGCCCAACGGCAATGCGAGCCGCTTCTGTGCCAACGACACCGCCCCCCAAAATGACCACGTTACCCGGCTTCACACCCGGAACTCCCCCTAAAAGCACTCCTCGTCCACCCTGCTGCCGTTCTAAATAACGTGCGCCAAACTGCACTGCTAACCGTCCTGCAATGATGCTCATGGGAGCCAGCAGTGGCAAGCGCTTATCGGGCAGTTCTACTGTCTCATACGCGATCGCCGTTGTGCCTGCATCTAACAATGCCCGGGTAAGGGCGCGATCGGCAGCTAGATGGAGATAGGTAAAAAGCATTTGCTCTTTTTGCAAGTAAGCATACTCAGCGGGAAGGGGTTCTTTGACCTTGACCACCAACCCGTGATTCCAGGCTGCTGCTGCCTCAGTCACCAGCTTCGCACCTGCCTGAAAATACTCAGCGTCTGTAAAACCAGAGCCATCGCCTGCCCCAGTTTCGACAAACACGGTATGCCCCTGCTCGGTCAAGCTCCGCACACTATGCGGACTCAACCCCACCCGGTATTCCTGATCTTTCGTCTCTTTAGGAACGCCAACGTCCATCGCTACCTCGTGAATCGCCGTTATGTCTAGCTTAAACTGGCAGACTTGAAACTGTGTTTAGCGGTCAGCTTTTAGCTTTTGGCTTTTGGCTTTTAGCTTTTAGCCTTCTGCCTCCTGCCTCCTGCCTCCTGCCTTTTTCTACCCGCCACCCACGATCGTGACAATTTCGAGGCGATCGTCGGGCTGCATTTCGGTTTGTTCCCAAAATTGACGGTGCAAAATCTCGCCGTTGTATTCCACCGCGACGAGTCGAGGATTTAAGCCGAGTTGCTCTAAAAAGCCTGGTAGAGACGTTTTGGGAGCGCAGGTACGAGATTCGCCATTGACTTGAAGCGTAATTTGATCGGGCATAAAAGCGTTGAGCGGCAACAGAAAAGCATTGGTCATTGCTTTCAGCTTAGGTCGGTTTTGCACCTTCTCACTGGAACACTGAAACATCTCACAATCTAAGAAAAATTTAGCGCAGCAAACTCACTCACAGGTCATACGTGGGCACTTTGTAGAAGGAGTGACATGCTGCTACATGCTCAGTAAAACCCGTCCTGCCTTTGGAGATTTGTGTATGGCTTACGACATCTGCCTTAATTGTGCCAATCCTCTCGCACCACCGCTATCGTCAGGACGACAGGTGTGTGGGCGTTGTAGTTGGGTCTCTCAAATGCCTACAGCCATTCAGCACAGTGAGATTGCTACAAGAGACTCATTCTTACCCTCGGTTCCGGTGGCAGCACGTCCAACTGGCTCTAGAAAGTGGCTGTCAGTGCTATGTCATGCGTCATCATTTTTGAGTCTTGTCGGTTTAGCAATCATGATTTTGCTCTGGCAACTGCACCCTGATGAGGTGGTGAAAAAGAACGCAAAAGAAGCAATCAATTTCCGCCTTACGCTGTGGTTTTACATCATTTGTTTAATACCAATGTTTTTGTTGATACCCACGTTAGCGGTTATCTTTCTCTGCGTGATTGTGCTTGGCGCAATCGTCTTGCCCTTCGTCGCCATGTTTCATTGTTTGGTTTCACGCGATCGCCCCTTTACCTATCCCCTCATTCTGCATATTCTGTAAAGCATCGGTGACAGCATACGATCGCGCCAGGTTGCGAAGCCACCCATTAAAGCCACTTCTCCATCCGGTAGTTGATGAATCGTTTACCCCGACAAGATACCTCCTGCTCTTGAACCATTGAGAAGCCCATCCGTTGAAAAAATGGTTTGGCGGTGATGCTGGCTTCCACCATCAGATGGTTTAACCCCAACGCAAGCGCTTTTGCTTCGATCGCCTGGTAGATTCGCCTGCCCACGCCACAGCCCTGATAGTCTTTATGGCAGTAGAAGCAACCGATGTGACCATTTGGCTCTAGTTCTCCAAACCCAGCAATAGCACCCTCATCATCCGCAACATAGGTAAAGTGACTGGAGCAGATGGTTTCCCACGCTCTAAAGTGAATGTCATCCGGTGCCCATGCATTAACCTGAGCGCTGGAGTAATCGCGACAATTAATTTCGCGCACAGTTTCGTGAAATAACCGTGCTACTTTTTCAACATCCTCTTTCTCAAACAGTCGTATTTTCATCACGATCGCCCCTCTCTTCGTTTCTCGACTCCCCATTCCCCACTCCCCACTCCCCACTCCCCACTCCCCACTCCCGCTCCCTCCCCCATGTCCCTTTTACCAGAAATCACCCTCCGTCCGGCTGAAGATGGCGACTTACCACAGATTGTGAATCTCGATCGCCTATCCTTTGCACCCCTGAGTACCAATGCCGAAATTGAGCGCGAATGGTACGCCCACGGCCTGGATCTGCCCAATCGATCGCTCTTTGTTGCCATCCACAACCCAACCGGGCTTGCCGTTAGTAGCTATGCTCAACTCCGTTTGAATCTTTGCTTTGAAGGTAAGCTTTTTCCAGCAATGGGGCTTTCGGCTGTGGCAGTTGCACCTCATGCGCGGGGACAAAAGCTGGCGCGGTTGATGGTGGAACACGCGCTGAAAGACGGTCAGGCGCAACAGCTTCCGTTGATGATGCTGTATCCCTTTCAGCATGGCTTTTACCGCAAGCTGGGCTGGGCATGGGTAGGACGATCGCACCAGTATCGCGTGGCAGCACGTCATTTGCCTCGATACGCCGAGCGATCGCACATGGTGCCCTATGACCCGTTTCAGCATGAGCCAATGCTGCAAGCCATCTACCAGCGAGAAGCCTTACGCCATAACGGCTGGGTCAAGCGGTGGGATTGGCAGTGGCAGTCTCGCGTCAAGCCTGTGACGGGGCGAGAAGTTTACTGCTATACGGAAGCGGGGGAAGCACGAGGCTACGCGATCGTGCAGTTTGCGCGACTGGAACCACCGCAGAATTTGCTGGCTGCGATCGTGCAGGAATGGGTAGCCCCTACACCTGCTGTTTACCGCGGCATTCTTGGCTTTCTGGCATCGCTGCGCGATCAGCTTTCGACGATCGCCTGGAATACCCATACCGACGATCCCTTTCCCCATTTGTTGCAAGAACAGCAGCGCGATCCAGGTCTTAGCGTCATTCCTTCCGAGTTTGGCTGGTCAAAGCATTTGGGAGCAATCAATGCAGGCTTTATGTGGCGCTTGGTAGATGTGGAAGCCGCCTTTCGCCTCCGCCCGATCGCCCCACAGCCACCCTTTACACTCACCTTTCAGATCATCGATCCAGTCTTGGGCGATCGCACGATTACTGCCGACTTTGTGGATGGGAACATGCAACCTACAGCCCAAGCTGCTTCAACTGTCATCAAACTATCGATCGAGCATTTAACCGAGTTGTTTGCTGGCTTCCGTCGATCGAGTGACTTGCTGTGGACAGGCGAACTGGAGGTAGACGGCGATCGAGCATTACTGGAAAACCTCGATCGTGCCTGGACAAGCACACCTCCCTTCTGCTGGGACTTCTTTTGACCTGGATGCAATAAAGGGGGATGTGGAGTTGTTTGAATTGCTATACCCCATTTTTCTGTCGCTGACGCAGTTGCAAGCATTGGTAGACATCAAAGGTCGAACGTTGAAGCTTGAAACTTGGATGTCGAAGCAAAGATCTCGACGTTCCGAGTTCTGAGCTTCGCTTTTGGAGCAAAAAGGTCGGAGTGTCGAGTTTTGAGCTTGGAGCTTCGAGTTCTGAGGTCGGAGTTCCAAGCTCAAAACTCGAAGATTGGAGTTCTAAAGTCGGAGCTTGGTGCTTGGAACTTGAAGTATGCAGATTTGAACCTGAATGATGAGCGTTTGAGGTTGGGAGGTGCGGTGATTGGGTCAATTGCCTACTCCAAATTCATCCGTTTGCTCTACTGACGTTAGCTGAATGGCTTGCTTAAATGGATCAGCCAGAGATTTTTCAGCAGTAGCGAACCCGAAGAACGTATGAGTGGTGAATCTGGACTCTCAATTAGCAAGCCAACTTCGGTTTTGAAGAAATCAATCAAGGTCAATTTCAAGGATTTCTCGAAGGCACTGGGCAAGGCAGGAGTGGATATTGCCTTTGGCAAGTGGGATAGTCTGACAGGAGACGGAGTTGACGCTCTGGCTGCTTTAGGATTAGCCGCGAACGCAGAGGAAATCGCCTGGTTGCTGGTTTATCGCTCTCTGCTTCAGGCAATGAAGACCCTGATTGACGAGAAAACCGAGCTGGAGCCGGAGAAATTTGATGTCAAAGCCTTGCAGACTAACATTAATCAGGCTTTAGAAACCAGCAGCTTAACCATCAATAAGAAGTTCTTTGAGCATCCTGATAAAGACTCCATTGTTGAGGCTGTGAAACCTACCTTTGTGAAATGGCTCAAGCAGTGTGAACTGAGCGAGGCAGATGCTCAGGCAATTAGCGATCGATTGCCTATCTACTTTGCGGCAGCACTGCATGAGGAGTGGGGCAGTCATGCAAAAGACTACGCTGCACTGAAAGAAAAGCTGGATACTCCCTTCACCCAGGCAAATGAGCGCGTTCAGGCATGGCTACGGTATGCTGTTTGGCTGCAAAAGCAGGTAGAAGAGCCGATGTTTTTGGAAGCATTTAGCCTGAAGCGGGTGTATGTGCCGCTGCGGGCGTACTACAACCGCAAAGTTGAGGGACAGAAAGCTGAAGCGCTAGAAGGGCGGCTTTCAGGCGACAGGCAAGTCGAGCGAGTGGTCGTTGAGCTAGAGAAAGAATTAGAAATCTGGCTCAGTAAACCGATACGAACGGATGCGATTCGCTTGATTAGTGGCGGTCCCGGTAGCGGGAAGTCATCCTTTGCCAAAATGTTTGCCGCAAAGCTGGCAGCAAAGGGCACTATTCCAGTGCTCTTTATTCCTCTGCACCATTTTGAACCCTCACACGATCTCATTGATGCGGTGGGCAAGTTTGTGCAGATGGATGGCATCTTGCCGCACAACCCGCTGACTGCCGAGCAGCGCGAATCTCGCCTGCTGATCATCTTTGATGGCTTGGATGAGTTGGCGATGCAGGGAAAGATTGCCGAGAAGACCGCGCAAGACTTCGTGCGGGAGGTGCAGCGTAAAGTAGAGCGATTTAACCAGCGAGAAACCTGCGTGCAGGTGCTCATTGGTGGTCGAGAACTGGTGGTGCAGGCAAATGAAACCGACTTTCGCAAGGATGGACAGATTTTGCACGTCCTGCCGTACGTTGTGCCCGAAGATGAGCGGGAAGATTACGTGGGTGCTAAAAAGCTCCTGGAGCAAGACCAGCGGCAGCTTTGGTGGCAAAACTATGGGGCAGCAAGTGGCAGTGGCTATGCTGGCTTACCTACAGAGCTAAACCAGGGCAACCTGACTGAGATTACGGCTCAACCCCTGCTGAATTACCTGGTTGCTCTTAGTCTGAGACGGGGAGAACTAAAGTTTTCAGAAGAAACAAACCTGAACGCAGTCTATGCTGACCTGATCAAAGCGATTTATGAGCGAGGTTGGGCAGAACATCAACATGCTGCCATTCAGGGCATTGAGGAAAAAGATTTTGTTCGCATTCTGGAAGAAATTGCCCTAGCAGCTTGGCATGGGAAAGGACGGACGACAACGGTGCAAGAGATTGAGCGTCATTGTAACAGCAGCAACCTCAAAAACCTGTTGAGTCGTTTTCAAGAGGGCTATCAACCAGACTCAAAAGCGAACATTACTCGTCTGATGACTGCTTTCTATTTCCGTAAGAGCGGACACGACCATTCTGGTGAAAATACCTTTGAGTTTACCCACAAGAGTTTTGGTGAGTATTTGACCGCCAGACGCATAGTGCAGGAGGTGCAATACATTCACCACAGACTCGAAAACCGTCACAACGATTCCTATGACGACTGGGATGAGCGTTCTGCCTTGCATCGTTGGGCATTGGTCTGTGGCCCCTCGGCAATGGATGAGTATCTGTTTGACTTTGTTTTGGATGAGATGTACTTGCACTATCAGCAAAACTCAGCCAACGTCATCGCCTGGCAGCAGACCCTCTGCCGTTTAATTAGCCATATGTTGCGGTACGGAATGTCAATGGAACGATTAAATCCTCGACCTGATTTTCATGAAGAAAATCGACAGGCAATCAATGCGGAGGAGGCATTATTAGCGGTCTTAAATGCTTGTGCAAGATCAACAGATACCATCTCCAACGTTCAGTGGATTTCGGATGAGGCTCTGGGTGCTTGGATATTAAGACTTCAAGGACCTCGACCAGCGATCGCAGTTGCACCTGTTGTGCAGTACCTTAGCTTGATGGGCTTACAGGAGTGTTTTTTGTCTTTTAAGGATTTATTGGGGGCGAATCTTGAAGGGGCGAATCTTGAAAGGGCGAATCTTGAAGGGGCGAATCTTAAAGGGGCGAATCTGAAGGGAACTATCCTTGAGGGTAAGGTACCGATTGTCCCGGATGAGGTGGCAGAGCCAGAGCGATCGTGAGCCGGAAGCGATCGATTTCAAAAAGAGATTGAAGCGTTGATTTTAGACGCGCAGGCGAGCAAAGAAGAGAAGCGGGCGATCGCTTGGATGAATCAGCAACTTGGCGCATTGGAGATAACTCTGACATGAAGCTTAAAAACATTGAAGTTCCTGTTGCTCAAATTGCAGTATTGTGCGATCGCTGGCACATTCAAAAGCTCTCATTGTTTGGTTCCGTTTTGCGAGATGACTTTGCACCTCATAGTGATATTGATATTTTGGTTGAATTTGAAGCTTCTTTTACCCCTGGTTTCTTTAAGCTCCATCAAATTCAAGAAGAACTTTCAGAATTATTTGAGAACCGTCCGATTGATTTAGTCACTCCCAAGTTTCTCAACCATCGAATACGCGATCGCGTGTTAACTGAGGCGGAGGTGTGCTATGTCGCAAAGAGATGACCGAGTTTATGTTGGGCACATGATAGACACAGCAAATAAGGCAATTAATTTTGTTACAGGCTTGAACCGAGAAGATTTTAATCACAATGAGCAATTGCGTTTAGCCCTAACGCATTTATTACAGGTGATTGGCGAAGCAGCCCGACGAGTGTCACCAGATTTTAGAGACGCTTATCCTGAAATTCCCTGGAAAGCGATCGTCGGAATGCGAAGCAAAGTTGTCCATGACTATCTAGACGTGGATGAGGATGTTGTCTGGGACACGGTGAAAAACGATCTTGCTCCTTTAGTTATAGAACTAGAAAAAAATTTTTCATCATCGTCAGAATGATTCAAGCAACTGCTGGAAATTGCTAAAACAGGGGCTAGAATGTGCGATCAAGTAGAGCTTCGTTGTAGGGCATCAGCCAATCTACAATGCTTAGCGCGATTCTTGCGGAAAGCGGGGCGATTGACCCTATTAACCGGGCATTCTATCAATCAGGGGCATTGGTAGAGTCTTGTGAAATACAATCCAGACAAGCACCACAGAAAATCAATCCGGTTAAAAGGGTATGACTATGCATCTTCTGGTGCTTACTTCATTACCATTTGTACTCACCGCAGAGAATGTCTGTTTGGCACAGTTGTTAATTGTGAAATGCAGTTGAATGCATTGGGAAAAATGATGCCTGCCTGCTGGCAACGATTACCGCTTCATTGTCCCAACCTCACCCTCAATGCCTTTGTGGTCATGCCCAACCACATGCATGGCATTTTGATTCTGACCAATCCTGGTAGGGGCGCGGCATTGGGTCAAGGTTTGGTGGATCTTGCCGCAGATACCTGTCCCAATGCCACGCCCTCCGATCAATCCGAACCGGGCGTGGCAGACGGGCGAGAACTGGTTGAAACGGATCAAAATCCTTTGCCGCCTGCCGCGCCCCTACCGTTGGCATTGGTTTCTGGGTCGGTGGGGGCGATCGTGCTGAACTTCAAAGCGGTTACAACGCGCACCAGGAATCGGATTGCACGATCGCCGGGATCTGTGATGTGGCAGCGCAATTATTATGAACACATTATCCGCAATGAAGAATCTCTACAACGCTTGCGGCAATATACTCAGAACAATCCCCTGTCGTGGCAGGAAGACCAACTGCATCCAGATGTGCGATCGAAGTGGTAAGGCGATCGCCTCTTCACGGGCTGAGCCATTTCTGAGCAGGGAGTTGAAAACTTAAAAAATTAATGTTAGCGTTTGCAAAACTGAATAAGTCAGCCTAATTTGACCTCTGGCACTTTGAGTGTAGACCGCTTAAAGCAGAGCAAAAAACGGGGGAACCAACGTTACTCAAGATAAGAACTCCAAAGTGAGAACTTAAGAGTAAGGGGCGCATTTTCAAAGGCACTTTATCGAGACGGTAGAGGCTTTGATGAAGGGTATCTCTCAACCCTAGCCCGACAGCTAACCTCGTAGGCATTGAGAGAAGACTGTTGATTATTTGCTTCGTAGACACAGACGCTCAAGCGCTGATGTCATGCGATGTCAGTTTCATCAGGCTTCTTTACTGGACGTTCAGTGACAGCAAACGCTTGATGAAATGAGGTGATATCCATGACATTGCTGCTCAGTCAGGCAGTGGATGCCAGCTATGCTGCCGCTCGACAGTTTCGTATCGCTTTTTTACGCGACACCGTGCTGTTGCCGATCGCAGGCTTTGCATGCATTCTCGCCCTGTGGTGGCTACTGGCAACCGCAAGAAGCGACATTATGCCAACGCCCTGGCAAGCGCTAACCGCAAACTGGGATTATATTACCCATCCGTTTTACAAACGCGGACCGGGTGATTTGGGTGTGGGTTGGCTGCTGCTAGCGAGCATCCGTCGCGTGTTGATCGGGTTTGTATTGGGGGCGATCGTCGCGATCCCGATCGGGTTTTTAATTGGACTGTATCGTCCTGCTTACCTGGCGCTTAATCCGCTAATTCAGGTCTTGAAGCCTGTTTCGCCGCTGGCATGGCTACCCTTGCTCTAGCCATTTTCAACCTGGCGAATCCCTCTGCCATTTTTGTTATTTTTATCACGTCGCTGTGGTCAACGGTCATCAATACAGCGCTAGGGGTTTCCAGCGTGCCTCGAGATTACCTTGATGTCTCTAAAGTGCTGGAAATGCCTCGCTGGAGGCAGTTGACCAAGATTATTCTGCCCGCCAGCCTGGACTATATTTTCACGGGACTCCGCATCAGTTTGGGCGTTGCATGGCTGGTCATTGTAGCCGTTGAAATGCTGACAGGTGGTGTCGGGATCGGCTTTTTTGTGTGGGATGAGTGGAGCCGCTTAAATCTCAGTTCCGTCTTTCTGGCAGTGGTTTTGATTGGGCTGACGGGATTGGTTCTTGATTGGCTGCTGTGCAAGCTTCAAGAAGCCGTGACGCATCGACCCGTGCGATCGTAGGCGCTGCTCTAAACCACGCAAACCTCGGAGGTTTGAATCCAGAGGCAGGCAGTAATTAACACGATTGATCTAAACCTCCGAGGTTTTGGCTCACAGGCGCAAGTCTTGAACCTCTACGCAAACCTCGGAGGTTTGAACCCAGAAGCAAGCATTGTGAGATTGGAGATGGTAAGGGCGAACGGTCGTTCGCCCCTACGAGAAATCCCCTTAAACCTCCGAGGTTTTGGTCAACAGGCGTAAAGCTCAAACCATTTTTTCACAAAGAACTTTTTACCAAGAACTGATTATGACCGATCGCAACCGCTGGACACGGCGCGAATTTCTCACGGTGGCGGGGGCATCTCTTGCAGGTGCAGCGCTTTTTTCACTCAATGTGGATGGCAATCGCAGTCCATCAGCGCTCACAGCAGAGGCGCGGGCTGTGGAGCCTGTGATTAACCCCAAAACGCTAGAAAAACCCAACCTGGTGATTGGCTACGTGCCAGTGAATGATTGTGCCCCCTTTGCGATCGCCTGGAAGAAAGGCTTCTGTCGCAAATATGGCTTGAACGTCAAACTCAATCGCGAAGCCAGTTGGGCAACGTCTCGTGATGGGGGCATCTTCGGTCGGTTGGATGCATTACCAGTCGTTTCTGGCGCAGTTACAAATGCCCGAACCGGGGCAGAAGGTGCCAGACATGCCCCGCTCTGTGCCGCGATGACCATCCATCGGCACGGCAACGCCATCACTATGAACCGTGCCATGTGGGAATCGGGCTTACGTCCCTGGCAGGACTACAATGGCAACCTGGAGGCATTTAGCCAGGACTTCCATCGCTACTTCAGCAGCTTACCCTGCGAGAAGCGCATTATGGCAGTAGTGCTGAGTTCCGCCATCTACGAGTATTTTGTGCGCTATTTAATTGCGGCGGTGGGCATCAATCCGCTGGAAGAATTTCGCATTATGGTGGTGCCGCCGCCCCAAATGCTGGTCAATATGCGGATTGGCGCGATGCAGGCATATATGGTTGCTGAACCGTGGAATACACGCGCTATTAAGGGCAATGAAGGCATCGGGTTTACCTTTGCCCAGGGGCGCGAAATTTGGCGCGGACACCCCGATCGCGTCCTAGCCGTGCAGGATTCATTCATTGAGGAGAACCCCAAAACCTATCGATCGCTGGTCAAAGCCATGATCGAAGCCTGTCGTTATTGCAGCGATCCCAACCATCGGCAAGAGGTAGCGCAGTTGGTCTCGGAGCGATCGTTTACCGGAGCCAAGCCGAAACTCACCCGCCCCGGCATTACAGGGTTGTATAACTATGGCGGGTTTGACGATCGTCAGCGCATCGTGAACAAACCCGATGAAACTACGATTTTCTTCAACCTGCCATCGGATCTGGCAGCGGCAGAAGGCAACATTGCGGGAAATCATTCCACGTTTCTCTGGCAGTCGCAAAGCCTGTGGTTGATGACCCAATCGGCTCGCTAGGGGCAAATTGCGGGCATTCCTCCCAACGCCGAACAGATTGCGCGTCAGGCGTGGCGCACCGATTTGTATCGAGAGATTGCTGCCGAGTTAGGCATTGAATGCCCTAAGGAAGATTACAAAGTCGAGCCTGGTGCCCTATTTATTGACAACAAACCGTTTGACCCCAGCGATCCCCACGGCTATTTGAAGAGCTTTGAAATTCGTGCCGATCGTCCGACCAGGATCTACTTGTCTTGAGGGAATGGGGAGTCGGGAGTGGGAAAGGCAGTCGTTCTTAACGTTAGATTCAACTATTTTTTAGGCGATTTCTAGGAAAGTCTATGCCCACGAATTGTAGGGGCAAAGCATACCCTGCGGGAAGCAAGCTACGGCAAATGATTTTGTGCCATTTCCAAAGATTAGCAACCGAATGCTTTGCCCTTCCAGAGGTTGTTTCTTTTACTTGCAATGTCGTCTACAGGAGGTTCTTATGCTCAATGTTTCCCCTAGTTCAGCTAATGAGGTGAATCCGGGTTCTGCGTCTACCCCTTTTCTCGAAATTGAGCATCTCGTCAAGGCATACCCAAAACCTCGCGGTGGACGGTCGATCGTGCTCAATGACATTAACTTGACGCTGGGAGAGCAGGAGTTTGTGACGATCGTCGGTCATTCTGGCTGCGGCAAATCAATGCTGGTGCGGTTGGTTGCAGGGCTAGAACCCGTGACTCAGGGCAGCATTCGCTTGGAGGGGCAGCCCATTCGCAAACCCGGCTCCGATCGCATGATGGTATTTCAGCAGTATTGCCTGTTGCCCTGGCTGACGGTACGCCAAAACATTCGTCTGGCGATCGATGAGGTCTTTGAATCGTTACCGGGCGCAGAGAAGGCTAATCTGGTCAACGAGCATCTCACAATGGTGAATCTTGCCGCCGCCGCCGAGAAGTACCCTGATCAACTATCAGGCGGCATGAAGCAACGGGTTGGCATTGCCCGTGCGCTGGCAGTGCGTCCCAAAATTTTGCTAATGGATGAACCGTTTGGCGCATTGGATGCTTTGACGCGCAGCAAGTTGCAGCAGCAGGTACTCCGCATTTGGGAGAGCCAGCGTCAGGCTGTGATGATGATTACCCACGACATTGATGAAGCGATTCATATGAGCGATCGCATTGTGCTGATGACCAATGGACCCGAAGCCACGATCGGCGAAATTTTAGAGGTACCCTTTCCTCATCCGCGCGATCGAGAAGCCATCCGCCACGATCCCGTTTATCAGCAGCTTCATGCCGCCGCCCTGGATTTTCTGCTCCATCGCTTCGATCGCGAAGACTAAGAGGATGTCTAGCCGTACGATCAGCAGCGGATGAGGAACGGATGAAACGGATTGCTCACAGCTTGAAGCTAACCTGAATTATCTGTGACCTCCGTCTCTCGATGCCTTTACCACACCCTACACCCCACACCCCACACCCCATACTCCGTACAGTGAACATCGTTGCCTCGACGAAAAATTCTGCGATCGTCGCCATCAAAATTTAAGATGAACGATAGTGTTCGATGAAGGCAACCTCACCTTGCTAGCAGCTCTCCTGTATGGTCAAGAAGATTTACGCTTAGAAACCGTTGCAGACCCCACTCCAGGCATCGGGGAAGTGGTGCTGCGGGTCGGAGTCGCAACCACTTGTGGCACAGACCTGAAAGTATGGCGACGGGGCGGTCATGCCCGGATGTTGAAGCCACCAACCCTCTTTGGGCACGAAGCGGCAGGAGAGATTGTGGCGATCGGGCAGGGTGTCACAGGCTGGAAGCTGGGCGATCGCGTGGTTGCCAATAATTCTGCCCCCTGCATGACGTGCTTCTTCTGCCAGAAACAGGAGTATTCGCTCTGTCAGAACTTGCTGTTTAACAACGGCACTTTTGCGGAGTATTTGAAAATCCCTGCACCGATCGTCCACCACAACCTGCTGCCTATTCCTGCCGAGCTGCCCTACGCACTGGCATCCATGACCGAACCGCTGGCGTGTGTGCTGCATGGAGCCGCCCGCTCAAACGTGAAACCGGGCGATCGCGTCGTGCTTTTGGGCGATGGGGCGATCGGGCTGATGTTTGTGGCAGCGTTGGCATCCGGTCGAGGCGAATGGCACGATCGACCTCTGACAACGGACGGTCATCGGTTTGCTGATGTCATCCTTTTTGGTGGGAATGAGCAACGGTTGCAGTTCGGCAAAGCGTTAGGTGCGACAAAAACCTTCAACTATCGCCATGTAGAGAATGTGCCAGCCCTGGTGAAGTCACTCACCGATGGCTGGGGAGCCGATGTGGTCATTGAAGCAACAGGCGTGCCCTCTGTCTGGGAAACCGCGATCGCCTGCGCGCGTCCCGGTGCCACGGTGAATCTGTTTGGCGGCTGTCCTCGTGATACCAGTATTACCGTAAGCACAGAACTGCTGCACTACAGCGAGTTGACGCTGAAAGGGGTGTTTCATAACACGCCCACCCATGTTCGTGCTGCCTTAAACCTGCTAGCCAGCCGCACCCTTCCCTTTGAACTGTTGGTGAGCGAGCAGCAACCGTTAACGGAGCTAGGGCAGGTCTTTGAAGCGATGAAGCAGCGACAGGTCGTAAAAGTAGCGATCGCGCCCTAAGGTGATTGCTCTTCAAGAATCTACCTGATTGATGCCGTGTGCAAGCGCCTCGCTTGCGACGCGGGCAAGATGCCCGCACTACGTTGGGTCATTTCTTGTGTGGAAATTGCCTAAACGTAGCCATTGGGCATTCTGGCGACGATACGAAATTGTTCGCTCGTTTCTTCTGGCAGCGCGTACAATCTAACCCAAACGCCTGAAAATCTTCGCTTAAAATCGTACATATGTACTATAATTGGGGAAACGATCGTTCATTGGCTAATGGGAGCGATCGTTTCCCTCTTCTTTCCCTATGATGACTCCACTAAGTCTGCTAGAACGCGCCAAGCAAGGAAACGCTGAAGCCATCGCAGGGTTGATGAACGACGTGCTTCGCCCTCAGGATGTATGGGTCAAAGCTGCGTTGGATGCCGACTGTCTTCAGGTCATGCTCAAAGCGTCTGCCGACCTCAATCAAGCTACCTGCATCGCGTTTTTGCGTCGAGGCTTGCTCAACCTTCAGCCAGCGGCGATCGCCCAAGTAAGAGCCTACGCATGGCGCACAGGAGATGCCTTTCCCGTATGGATTACCACCTTCTCACTGGAACCATCCTCTGAAGGTCACGCTCACTCAATTGTCAGTCTACCCCTGGCTGATTTGGACAGCCCCGTTGATGGAAATGCTTCACCCTCTGCTGCGATGGATCATCCGTCGTCACCCGCACCCTCACAGACCGCGATCGCATCCACAATTCCCAAACGCCGCTTTGAACTGTTTAAGATGGGGTTTGTGCTGGTACTCGTCACAATGGTTTATTTTGTGGTGGCAGGCGTATAGTGCCACTTTGAACGGGCATACTGCGTTTAAGGCACTGGTGCCAGGAGGCGCAAACTGGATGACGCAACCCGATCGACCCCTTACCATCAAGCAACGGGCAAAGCAAGGCGATCGCGCTGCCATTGCCCAACTCATCCAGGATGCAATCGCCCATAAGCACATCACTGCAAAGGTTGTGTTCGACGCACACCATCTGGACATTTACCTGGAAGCCGACACCACGCCCGATCAGCAAATCGCCACAACGCTGATTCACCGGGAACTGTTGAGTTTAAAGCTGCCAGCCACAAGCATCACCATCAGCGGCAAGCCCTTCACATCGAATCAGCCAGAGTGGGTGCAGGAACTTCAGCCTGAGGCAACACCAACTGTCCTAACATCTTCACCTCGATCGGCGCGCCTCAATCAGCCCAAACAGCGTCAGAAGCCTTTTACCCTGACGTTTAACGATGTCTGGCAGTTTTTGGCAAGATTCAATCCCTTTAAACTGGGATGCGTCGGTTGCTTGGCGCTTTATGGGCTGTTTGGAGCCTCGCACTACACCGTAGAAGGCTTTTTAGACGGTAGCGATCGCATCATGATGTTTTTGCATGGAGTCAATTTGATCTTTCACGAAGCAGGACACACCATCCTGGCGGGCTTTGGTCAATTCCTGCATATTCTCGGCGGCTCACTGATGCAGGTCATGGTGCCAGCCGCGATCGCAGGTTATTTTGTGGTGACACGCCAGATGTATGCAGGCGCGATCGCCCTGTGCTGGGCAGCACAAAACCTGTGGGATGTCTCCATCTACATCCAGGATGCTCAAGACCGATCGCTGCCGTTGCTAGGCGGCGAAGGCGTGCTGCACGACTGGCATTTTTTGCTACTGGATATGAACCTGCTCGCACAGACTCCGCTTGTGAGCAGCCTTGTATTTTTTCTAGGCTCCATTCTGTATCTGGTGGCGATTGTTGCTGGCATTTACTATGCACGCGCAGACCACTCAATCACTCGTCAGTCACCCTAACTCCTGGCTCCTGTGTAGCGGTCAGGGGTCAGCCCTCTGCCTCCTGCCTCCTGCCTTCTGCCTTTTATCTAGCTATCAGCTTTTTATCCTTTAGCCTTTAACCTTCTGCCCTCTACCTTTCCTACCTAAAAAACTCCTCAGCCGTCACAGGTGCATTTGTCCGTCGTTCTTTTGGCAGTTCTAGCTTGATGGGATTTTGTGGCTCAGGTGGTATCAAAAAGCGATTACCCCAGCCACCGTTAAGCTCTTCGGGACGGAGGGACGGAGGCGTAGTATTCCCGGTTGGTAGGGCGATCGCCATTGTCTGACTCACCTGGAGGTATTGCTGCCCATCTGCCGTGCCATAAACCAGCTTGCGAGATAGCTGAATGTTCTTCTTAGCCAACTGACTTTCTAGCTGCTCTAACTGATCGCTGCGATCGACCGGAGCGAGGGTTGCCAAAAACACCACCTCATCAGCGGGAGCCACTGTCCAGTTCAGCTTCTTCTGATCCAACTGCCAGGATTCTTGAAACCGACCGTCTGCCCCCGTCTCCCAGAGGTTCAGCGTCGTTTGCCAGGTGCCCTTATTAACCTCTGTGGGTTGATATGCCAGGACTGCATAGGTCGGGTTGGGGTTGAAATTTTTGGCAGCGCTGGTCGTTGGATACAGATAGCGAATGGCTGCCACCGTAATCTGAGTTTTTTCGGGCAGGTTGGTTTTACCCGCGATCGCATAGACTCCAGGTAACCGACTATTCACCGTAAATGTCAAACTAATATCCTGCGAAGGTCGCGACTGTAGCAACCGCGAACACCCTGTACTCAGCAGCAGCACGCAGGCAAGCAGAAGCCACCGTTTGCACCAGGATGGAGCCAGATAAGCGCGAAGACCGTTCCCCATGATTGCCGCAATAGTTGTCCTCCTATCCATTCAGTCAGTGCGCCGTCCGTCCGGTAGAAGTTCAAACGTCAGCCTTAAAATCATGAAGGATTCATCAACACTTGCTATCCCGTCTCAGATTCACTGTCTGGATCGACTCACACTCGTCTCGATCGTCCGCATCACCGAAAACCTGACCCCTGACAGCATTCGCGAACAGTTTGAGGTGAATGTCCTCGATTCGTGACGGCTTACTGATTCAATTTTCATGCCTAAAAGACATCGCGTTCCCCTATGCACCTGGATTCCTCTTGATACTGTAGTCAATCGTGAGCATACTGTAGGCAAGCATGAGTGGCATCGTTCGGTTCAATAGAACCGCAAAGTCATTGACCGTTAGCTGTTAGCCTTTCTCTCTATGGGTGTATCACAGTCCTTTCAAGCCATTCTGGATGACTTGTATCACAAGTACAAAGGGCTAAAGGATGGCAGCGTAGCGAGCTACATTCCTGAATTGGCGAAGATGAACCCCGATTGGTTCAGCCTTTGTGTGGTGACTGCCGATGGTCGTACATTTGCGGTGGGGGATGCAGAGCAGCTTTTTACCATTCAGTCGATTTCAAAAGTCTTTGTCTACGGTTTGGCGCTGGAGGATCACGGGCGTGAAGCGGTTTTGTCAAAAGTTGGAGTGGAGCCAACGGGTGATCCCTTCAACTCGATGATTCGGCTGGATGAATACTCTAAACGTCCTGATAATCCAATGATTAATGCGGGCGCGATCGCCACCACTAGCTTGATCAAGGGCAATGGTCCCACCGATCGCCTGAATCGGATGCTGGAGATGTTTCGTCATTACGCGGGGCACGACGTATACATTGATATGCCAGTGTTTCTCTCTGAACGATCGACGGGACACCGCAATCGGGCGATGGCATCGCTCATGCGCCATTTTGGGATGATTGACGATCGCATGGACGAATCGCTGGATCTGTACTTTCAGCAGTGCGCCATGATGGTGAACTGTCGTGATTTAGCGGTGATGGCGGCAACGCTTGCCAATTGTGGGGTAAATCCGCTGACGGGCGATCGGGCGGTTCCCACTTGCTACATCCGCGACATTCTCAGCGTGATGTATACCTGCGGCATGTACAACTTTGCAGGGCAATGGGCTTATACCGTGGGCATTCCCGCCAAAAGTGGGGTGTCGGGTGGCATGATTGCGATCGTCCCGCGTCAGGTTGGCATTGCTGTTTTTTCGCCGCCGCTCGATGCCCACGGCAACAGTGTGCGGGGCATCAAAGTTTGTGAAGAACTCTCCCGCCGATTTGAACTCCATATGTTTGACCCACCAATGGGCTGTTCGCATTTCCTGGAGCAGCTAGAAGGAGATGGAGACGCGTGAAGAGGAAGCCGCTTAAACCTCCGAGGTTTGAGTCAAAATGGGATGCAGTTCGTTCAGGGATTGCTCACCCGCCCCACCAGGAGCGCAACTGTCCAGATCAACTGTGCCAGGTCGATCGGTTTCGCAAGATGTCGTTGAAACCCAGCCTCGATCGCCCCTTGCCGTTCACGCTCGGTGACATAGGCAGTAATCACTGCTGCTGAAATCTGTCCATCGGGAGCAGTCGTCAAAGCCGCGATCGCCTTTCTTTTATGTCTCGATAGAGCTAGAGTGCCAACTTTTCCAACACCGATCGCGTGGAAACAATATGCCGATCGAGTCCCAACGCTTTTGGATCAACACCCAGCGCCAGTGAAATGAGTTGCGGCAAGTGAAGCACAGGCAAACCCAACTTTTGCCCAATCACCTTCTCCACTTCGGGTTGGCGAGAGTCCAGGTTCAGGTGGCACAGCGGGCAGGGAGTCACCATGCAGTCGGCTCCTTGCGCGATCGCGTCCTGAATGTGCATGCCTGCCATTTTGAATGACTGATCGGTAGCGTAACTGGAAAGGGGCCAACCGCAGCATTGGGTGCGTCCGCGATAGATGACGGGGGTGGCTCCGATCGCGCGAAACACATTCTCCATCGACTGTGGATTGTAAGGATCATCGTAAGGCAGGTGATCCTGGGCACGTAGCAGATAGCAGCCGTAGAAGGCAGCGCATTTCAGCCCTGCAAGTTTGTGGGTGACTTTCTGTGCCAGCGCATCCAAGCCATAGTCGCCCACGATCGCCCACAGCAGATGTTTCACGTCCGTACTGCCTTGGTAGGGCGAACAGCCTTCGTGTTGCAGCAAACCGTTGATGCGATCGACATAGGCAGGATCATTGGTCTGCCGCTCCTTCAGCCGCTCATCCACATGCCCAATTACACCCTGGCATGTGCTGCAATGAGTGAGCAGCGGCAGGTTCAGCGATTCTGCAAGGGCGATGTTGCGCGCATTGACCGTATCTTCCAAAAGCTGAGAATCTTCTTTAAACGTGCCCGACCCGCAGCAGGATGCTTTTTTAAGTTCAATTAACTCGATGCCAAGTGCCTGGGTAAGCGCCTGCGTCGATTGATACAGTTCCCGGCAGGCTCCCTGCGCCACACAACCAGGGAAGTAGGCATATTTGAGAGTAGACTCTGACATTAGTTAACGAAGTACAAAGGACAGGCGCTCAGGGAGTCAGAGCGGCTCTTGCCAGACTCCTCAGTCACCGTTTGCTAGGGGCTGTCATCAATTAATACTACACATTGCTTGCAGCAAGGTCTCCAGCCCCTAGCCTGGTGTGTTGGGACGGGCGTTACACTGCTGATATTGCAAGGTTTCGGAGCTAATTGACGACACGCCCTAGCGTTCACGCTGTTCCATTATCATGCCTTTTTTCGCTGGAACGTCACTGCCAGTTCACAATCTGTAGGGACATTCCATGAAACGTCCCTACGAAATCGCCTTTCGTTTCTACCCGGTTTCGTTTTGTGCCCCTGATCTTCTATGCTTAAAGTTTGGCTCACTTAGGAAAGCGTCTGCGAATAACTCGGACGATCGCGCTTTCAGATAAGATCAGAGAATGTTTGGTATTGATTGCCGTCGAGTATGAGGCTTTAACCGCCCCCACTGCCGATGAGCAGACAAGCAAACAAGTTTTACTCTATAACCATCGCCGCCGCATTGATTGAGGAAGTTTATGACCGAGACAGAAATTTTTGATAAAGTTCAGAAAATCGTGGCTGAACAGTTGGGTGTCGAAACCAGTGAAGTCACCCCCCAGGCTAGCTTTGCGAACGATTTAGGAGCCGACTCTCTGGATACCGTTGAGCTAGTCATGGCGCTAGAAGAAGAATTTGATATCGAAATTCCTGACGAAGCGGCAGAGGAAATTGCCACAGTGCAGTCCGCCGTAGACTATATCAACAATAAAGTAGCAGCATCGGCTTAGAGTCAGTGAACAGTAGCCAGTGGACAGTGAACAGTAGCCAGTGAACAGTGATGAACTGACGGCTGAAGACTGGTGACTGAAGACTGCTGACTGTTCACTGAAGACTGGTGACTGTTTTTCTTCTGTTCTGCATTCTGGGTATCGACCCATCACGTTGAAGCCATGACAAGTCTCGATCGTAAGCGCGTTGTCGTCACCGGACTCGGCGCAATCACCCCCATTGGAAACACCCTGACTGAATACTGGGAGGGGTTGCTGAATGGGCGTAACGGTATTGCTCCCATTACTCTCTTTGATGCCTCTCGGCATGATTGCCGGATGGCGGGCGAGGTAAAAGGGTTTGATCCGCACGTCTATATGGATCGAAAAGAAGCGAAACGCATGGATCGGTTCGCTCAGTTTGGCGTGTCTGCCAGTAAACAAGCGCTTGCGGATGCCAAATTTGTCATCAACGATCTGAATGCAGAACAGGTAGGTGTCCTCATTGGCACCGGCATTGGCGGGTTAAAAGTGCTGGAAGATCAGCAAGAAATCAACCTGACTAAAGGACCCGATCGCTGTAGCCCCTTCATGATTCCTATGATGATTGCCAATATGGCAGCGGGCTTGACGGCGATTCATACGGGCGCAAAAGGTCCAAATTCCTGTTCTGTAACCGCTTGTGCAGCAGGTTCAAACGCGATCGGCGATGCCTTTCGGCTCGTGCAAAATGGCTATGCCCAGGCAATAATTTGTGGCGGTACAGAAGCTGCCGTTACCTCTCTTTCGGTGGCTGGCTTTGCGGCCTGTAAAGCCATGTCTACCCGTAACGATGATCCTGCCCACGCCAGCCGCCCGTTTGACAAAGACCGGGATGGCTTTGTACTGGGTGAAGGCAGCGGTATTTTGATTCTTGAAGAGCTGGAGCATGCTTTAGCCAGGGGTGCCCGAATCTATGCTGAGCTTGTAGGCTATGGTGCGACCTGCGATGCCTATCATATTACCTCTCCAGTTCCGGGCGGCGAAGGTGCGGCACGAGCCATTTCACTCGCCTTAAAAGATGCCAATCTAACGCCCGATCAGGTGAGCTACATCAACGCTCACGGCACCAGCACGCCTGCCAACGACTCGACGGAGACCGCCGCGATGAAGAAGGCACTGGGCGAACATGCCTACAACATTACCGTTAGCTCGACAAAATCGATGACGGGGCACCTGTTGGGCGGTTCTGGCGGCATCGAAGCGGTCGCAGCAGTGATGGCAGTTGCCAACGATCGTGTGCCCCCCACCATCAACCTCGAAAACCCTGACCCGGCTTGTGATCTGGACTACGTGCCCAATCAGAGCCGCGAGCAGATAGTAGATGTAGCTCTGTCTAACTCTTTCGGGTTCGGTGGACATAACGTTACCCTGGCATTCAAGAAGTATCAGTAGCTTTTTCTCGTTACCCAACGTTCGCGTGTCAGCCCTTTGCGTGTTAGACCATCGTATCCGTTTGCCTCACATGCCCTATTCAGGATCTAAGCCATGACGACCACGACTACTCGCTTTCCGATCGACCTCGGTGCTTACAAGCCGCTGACGCTAGACCCTGCTAACAAAACCCTGACTGATGAGCAGCGCGAAACCCTCAAGGCAAACATTCAGCTTTGCCGGGATGCGATCATCTTTTTCACTGCAACGGGTGCCGCAAGGGGGGTAGGCGGTCACACAGGCGGACCCTACGACACCGTGCCCGAAGTCATGATTCTGGATGCCCTCTTCCGCGGTGCCCCCAATCAGTTTGTCCCCATCTTCTTTGACGAAGCCGGACATCGCGTGGCAACCCAATACCTGATGGCAACTCTGCACGGCGAACTGCCTGCCGAACAACTCACTCGCTACCGGGAAGCACACGCCCATCTACCCGGACACCCGGAACTCGGTTTGACCCCCGGCGTGAAATTTAGCTCCGGTCGTCTCGGTCATATGTGGCCTTACGTGAACGGCGTAGCGCTGGCAAACCCCGGCAAAACGGTTTTCTGTCTGGGGTCTGATGGATCGCAGCAGGAAGGGAACGATGCCGAAGCCGCGCGCTTAGCGGTCGCTCAGCACATCAACGTCAAGCTGATCATTGATGACAACGATGTGACGATCGCTGGACACCCCTCCAAATATCTCCCTGGCTACAGCGTGGCTAAAACACTCGAAGGGCACGGGCTGAAAGTGCTAGAAGGCAACGGTGAAGATCTGGATGATCTATACGCTCGGATTGTGGAAGCCATCGCGACACCGGGACCGATTGCCGTTGTCAACAAGCGCCCCATGTCGGTTGGCATCGAAGGGCTGGAAGGTTCCACTCACGGGCATGACGTGATTTCCGTGAAACTGGCGATCGCCTATCTCGAAAAACGCGGCTTAACGGCTGCTGTGGACTTTTTGAAGGCGATCGAAACCCCTAAGAATCCCTACAAGTTTATCGGTGCAGGCGATACGTGGGACTCCAACCGCAATGTGTTTGGTGATGCCGTGAATGCGGTGTTGGATGGCATGAGTGAAACCGATCGCAAAGCCAAGGTATTGGTGATTGACAGCGATCTCGAAGGCTCCTGCGGTCTGAAGAAAATCCACGACGCGCATCCCGAAGTCTTCATCCCCTCCGGCATTATGGAGCGGGGGAACATCTCTGCGGCAGCAGGCTTTGGTATGGAAAAAGGCAAGCAGGGCATCTTCGCCACCTTTGCCGCCTTTCTAGAAATGTGCATTTCCGAGATCACGATGGCGCGGTTGAACTACTCCAACCTGCTCTGCCACTTCTCCCACTCTGGCATCGACGACATGGCAGACAACACCTGCCACTTTGGTATCAACAACTTCTATGCCGACAACGGATTGGATGATGGCTACGAAACCCGCCTTTACTTCCCTGCCGATGCTGGGCAAATGAGAGCAGTCGTCAAAACCGTCTTCCACGATCCGGGGCTGCGGTTCATCTTTTCCACGCGCTCCAAAACGCCCAACATTCTGAATGCTGATGCTAAAGATCTGTACGGCGAAGGCTATACCTTTGTGCCCGGTAAAGATGAAGTGATACGGGAAGGCACCGCAGGCTACATTGTCAGCTTTGGCGACGGTCTGTATCGTGCGCTGGATGCGGTGCATCGTTTGAAGCAAGACGGCATTGATGTGGGTCTGGTCAATAAGCCAACGTTAAATGTGGTGGATGAAGCGATGATCGCCAAAATCGGCGCAACCCCCTTCGTCCTTGTCGTTGAGGCATTTAATCGCAAAACAGGTTTAGGCAGCCGCTTTGGCACCTGGCTCCTAGAGCGTGGCTTGACTCCCAAATACGCCCACCTCGGTACCCACAAAGAAGGCTCCGGTGGTCTGTGGGAACAGTACCCCCACCAGGGCATCGATCCGGATGGCATCATCGCTAAAGTCAAAGAACTGGTCGGTTAACTAAAAACCACTAAACCAAAACCTCGGAGGTTTGAGTCACTCATTGAGCGACTGCCTGATTCCTCGTTAAAATCTCCGAGGTTTGTGTAATTTGTAATGGACTGAGCGCTACGGTCAACCCCCAGCACTCAGTCCATTGTTTTTTGTGATTTCTTCGCCATAGATTACGTCAGTTTGGGTTAAGCACGCTTATGCGGTGCGCGAGAGCAAGCGCTTTGAGGCTTGAGCGATCGTTCAACTGCCGTTTAAACACGCTTGTGTGAAAGCAGCAACACGCGATAAATCGTAAAGCTCGTCATCAACGTTAGCAGTAGCAAAGAAAACATCGTCATACTCAGAATGCTTGGCTTAAGGTTCCCTAAATAGCACACCATTATGCTCAGCCAAACTGCCGATCTTTCTAATCATTTGCCAATTGTCCGATTGTGATGCTCACGAAACGCGTCTAGTACACAATGCTTCAATACGATGATTTAATTCCTTAAATCCTTTTGTACAAACGGTTTGACGCGATGTAACCTTGTGAACCCTTACACAAAATTTTGACAAAAGGCAACTCTATGAATCCTTGTGCAAAGTGATATAGCGCTAATGAACCCTAAGTATTCTTTTGTCAAGAATTCATAAACCCGCAGCCGCTTGGCTTGTTACCATCAGTAGAATTGCTGATAATATGTCAAGAAAGATACGTTTTGATTCCTTTGGCTAGGCTGATTTAGAACACCATTCAAAGCTTAAATAGCCAAGTTTAAATAGGCAAGGGTTGCATCTCCTGAGTGCTTATTCTCCACAGACTACAGGAGCAATCCATGAAATCGTCTCTCCGTACATTTACCCTTAACGAATCTGGAGGGTTTACCTTAATCGAACTGCTAGTTGTCATTGTCATTGTTGGCGTTCTCTCTGCGATCGCGCTGCCCTCGTTTTTAAACCAGGCGAGCAAAGCAAAAGAAACCGAATCAAAGCAGTACATTGGCTCACTCAATCGGGCGCATCAGGCGTACTTTCTTGAGAAAAACACGTTCACAGATGATTTCTCGCTGTTAGGGTTGGGCATTAAAACTCAAACGACGAACTATACCTACGCCATCGACGACAATACCAGCACTGCTGCGACGAACGTTTCCTATCCGCAGAATACGCTTTCGTTGCGCGCACATGTGGGCGGGGTGAGCGTGGGCAGTACGACGGGTGCAGCGGGTGGCGAATTGACGACACTTGCTGTACTCTGTCAATCGCAGAAGCCGCAAGCAGGTGATTCTTCTGGCGTTACCTTTGTGCCAGATGTGGGACCGTCGTGTGCTGGTTCTTTTGAGAATTTAAACAACTAATGCAGTGCTATCTTTATTGGGCGAACCCTCTAAAGGCTTCTTGTGCAAGCAGGAAAGCTGAATTTTGCCAATAAACTTAAGCACTGCTTGATCTGTAGCAGCAACAACGACGATCGCAGAGAGTGACGCTAGACTAAAACATCTACCCAGTAGTGCAGGCTAAAAACACTGTTGGGTAACGCCGCACGATCGATTTTGTGGCGGTCGTCATTCTTCTGCAAACTCAAAAACAATATGGGTGCATCTACCGCTCTTAGAAACTACATCGACGGCGCATGGTCTGCGTCAACGGCGACCACTTATCTAGATGTGCTGAATCCAGCGACGGTCGAAACGTTGGCAACGGTACCACTCTCACCGGCTAAGGACGTGGATGAAGCCGTACAGGCGGCTACCAGGGCGTTTGTGTCCTGGAGGCGCACACCTGCAACGGAGCGTATTCAATATCTTTTCAAGCTCAAGGGGTTGTTAGAAGACCAGCTTGATACTCTGGCGCAGACGATTACGCAGGAATGCGGCAAAACGATCGCCGAGTCAAAAGGTGAGTTGCGACGGGCGATCGAAAACGTCGAGGTTGCCTGTGGCATTCCCATGCTGATGCAGGGCTATAACTCCGAAGATATTGCCAGGGGCATTGACGAAAGCATGATTCGTCAGCCGCTTGGAGTGACAGCCGTGATTGCGCCCTTCAACTTTCCAGGCATGATTCCCTTTTGGTTTATGCCCTACGCGATCGCCTGTGGCAATACCACCATTCTCAAACCGTCTGAGCGCGTGCCCCTCACGATGCAAACGGTGATGCATCTGCTGGAGCAAACAGGCTTGCCAAATGGGGTTGTGAATTTGGTGAATGGCGATAAAACGGTCGTCGATGCGATTCTCGATCATCCGCTAGTGCGAGCGGTCAGCTTCGTCGGCTCTACGCCTGTCGCCAAGTATGTGTACAGTCGTGCGGCAGCAAACGGTAAGCGTGCTCAGTGCCAAGGTGGTGCGAAGAATCCAGTGGTAATTTTACCGGATGCAGATATAGCAATGACCACGCGCATTATGGCGGATAGTGCCTTTGGCTGTGCGGGACAGCGGTGTCTTGCCGCTTCGATCGCGCTCACCATTGGTGATGCTCGTCAACCATTTACAGAGGCGATCGCCGAAGTCGCTCAAACCCGCGTTGTGGGCAATGGCTTAGACAACGGTGTACAAATGGGACCCGTCATCACGACTCAAAGCCAGAGCCGTATTGAAGGTTTGATTCAAAAGGGGATTGACGAAGGCGCAACGGTTTTAGTCGATGGTCGGCAACCCAAGATTGCTGGTTGCGAAGAAGGCTATTTTGTACGACCAACGGTGCTACAGGATGTCAATCCACTGAGCGACATTGCCCGGACTGAAATCTTTGGTCCCGTTCTAAGCCTGATGCATCTGGAGACGCTTGACGAGGCGATCGCGCTGATCAACCAGGGTCAATATGGCAACATGGCGTGCCTGTTTACGACCAATGGCGGCGCAGCGCGGAAGTTTCGCTACGAGGTCGAGGCGGGCAATATTGGCATCAACATTGGCGTAGCGGCTCCAATGGCGTTTTTTCCTTTTAGCGGCTGGAAAGACAGCTTTTTCGGCGATTTACACGGACAGGGACACCAGGCAGTTGAGTTTTTCACACAAACCAAGGTAGTGGTAGAACGTTGGCAAGAGTGGACGCGGCAATTTTAGCGGCGATTGCTCAGGAGAGTTGAAGCTGTTGAAACAAAAAGAATCAGGGTCATTTCATTCCAAGCATCAAGTCCCGTGGCAACAGATTTGATAGCGGATAAGCGATTGACAAACGTGTGAAAAGTCATCTGGTTCATCCATTCTCATCCGCTGCATATCCACAGATCTGATAGCAGATGAAGCGATCGACAAACGTGTCAAAAAAGCGTCTGCTTCATCCGCTGCATAACCATCTGTTCGGCAGATTAAAAGTAGTCCTGCAAAAAGAATATGAAAGACAAAACCTGGAAAAGAGACTGCAATCGTGGTGTCTTTTCCAGGCTTTGTTTAACTAAAGCGTTCGATCAACTAAAGCATCAGCCCCTACTTCAGCGAGATCAGGCGCTGCTTGATGGTTGGCGAAATCAGAACGCGATTAATTGCGTGTACAACACCGTTGGACGCTTCGATGTCGGGTTGAATCACGGTGGCATCGTTAACCACAACTTTGCCTGCATTGACTCTCACCGCAAGACCACCACCCAGGGTTTTCACCAAACCTGTTTTCAAGTCACTCGAAGGCAGTTCGCTGGGTGCTACATGGTAAGCCAAAACCTGTCTCAAAAGCGCTTTGTTTTCTGGCTTCAGCAATTTTTCAAGCGTGCCTTTAGGTAGGGCGGCAAAGGCTTCATCAGTGGGTGCAAACACGGTAAAAGAGCCGCTGCTTTCTTGCAACGTCTGCTCTAGCCCAGCAGCCTGCACAGCTTTGGCAAGAGTTTTGAACGAGCCTGTGCTGGAGCCTTTTTGAAGTAGCTCAGACAGCGTGAGGTTTTTGGTGGGCGTAGCAGGGGCGCTGGTTGCAGGTGCTTGAGTAGGATCGGCAGGCTGGGTTGTGTCAGCAGGAGTTTGGATTGTGCCACCAGGCTGGATCTCAGCAGGAGCCTGAGTGGGCGACGTTTGTACGCTGCCTGCGGGAGACTGCTCTGGACTGGGTGACATTTGAGCGATCGCAGGGACACCAACCACAACTAACCCGGCAACACTCGCCAGGATAGAAAAGTTTTGGAGTAACGTCGAGCGATAAACATTTCGCATGTTTAGCATTCCTTAACAGTATTAAACATGAACAAGGTTTACTGTAACGAGGCTGTGTGAAGAACTGCTCTACCATTTGGTAGATTTGAAGAAACGTAAAGCTCACCCGTCTTACGAACTCAAATTACGATTCAAAAGACTCTTTCTGAGGCGTTTTAGGCTTAATCCGTCGCTCATACCACGCCATGAGAGGCGTTGAACTGATCCCATGCAGCACCACCGAAAGCACCACAGTAACAAAAGTAATCCAGGCAATTAATTCGCCTGTTTGCCCCTGTAGCCCGTGCCCAAACGCGTAGGTTAAATAGTAAAGAGACCCCACCCCGCGAATGCCAAACCAGCCAAAAAGCCAGCGGGTTGCAGGGTGAGTGGGTGCGCCGATCGTGCTGAGCCAGGTTCCTAAAGGGCGAATCACAAGAAGTAATAGTCCTGCAATGAAGAAAGCGGGAGCCGCAAACTGAACGATCGGTCCCAGCCGTAGCAATGATCCTAGAATGAGAATCGCTCCCACCTCAGCTAGCTTTTCAAGGCGCGAAATAAACCGAAGCTGAGAGTTAGATTTATCTGGGTTAGAAACGCGGTGCTGCATCACCATGCCAGCCACAAAAACTGCTGCAAAGCCATAGCCATTAATTAACTCGGTGAGTGAGTACGTAATCAGAATGGTGGCAAGGGCAACAAAATCTTCGATTAAATCATCCGCTGGTCGGTACCGTTGCAGGGAGCGATCGATCCATTCGATGCACCGTGCCACTCCAATACCCATCCCGATACCCGCCACGATCGCCCACACGACATCCACGGCAACCCATTGAGCAAACCAGTTCTGCCACTGCTCGTCTTCCAGCCAGCGCAACCCAAAGTAGACGAAGGGAAATGCCAGCGCATCGTTTAAGCCGCCTTCGGATGTGAGACCAAAGCGCAATTCGTCTCGATCGCTCGGATCCTCTAGCTGCACTTCTGATGCCAACACCGGATCAGTAGGTGCCAGAATCGCGCCCAGGAGAACGGCAGCGCCCCAGTTTAGCTGCAAAACCCAATGGGCGATCGCGGCAATGGCAAAAATGGATAGAGGTAGCAAAAAACCAATGAGCCGAATGGTCGAATTCCATGCCCACGCTTTCAAGGGACGGTTCATCTTTAAACCGCAGCCAAACAGCGAGATTAAAACAACAAACTCCGTCATGCGCTCTAAAAATTTTGCGTCGGGACGGAGTTGAATTAAATTAAAGCCGTAAGGACTGAGTGTGATACCCACAACCAGATAAATGAGTGCATAGGAAATTGGCAAACGCGCAATCCATCCCGACCCTAACGTAATGAACAGCAGCAGCAAGCCAATGACCAACAGATCAAGAATGTAAATGTCCACACAGATTTTGCTAAGCGATCATCTCAACTCTAGAGATTGCATGAGCAACCGTAATGCAACCTGTGGCGGATTTTGTGAGCAACAAGCAGAACGTTTGGGATTATGCGTTGCGCGACAGCGAAGCGGTTTAATTAGTGAACAGTCACCAGGGAACAGAGCACAGTCGCTAGGGAACGGTAGACCTGCTTTGAAAATTGCATCGCCCTCACCACATTCCGTAGCTGGACACAAGAGCAGTTTTAGGCACAATCACCAAAGCATTACACAATCACCAAAGCATTAACTGTGCTGCCTGGTTGAAAAATTGACGGCTAATGCCCCAGGTAATCAGGAGCGTCGTCACCACTGTTGCAAATGCCAGCATAAACATGATCAGCATTTGATAGGCGGCGGCTATCAGTGGATCAGCTCCACTCAGCAGTTGTCCCGTCATGATTCCGGGTAAGGTGACAAGACCGACGACCATCATGGTGTTGATAGTGGGAATGAGTCCTGCTTTGATGGCATCGTTGCGGTAGTGCGCGATCGCCTGTTGCGGAGTCGCGCCTAAACTCAGGTATGTCTCGATCTCTAGCTGACTACTGTTGAGGGTGCTGACCAATCGTTCGCCTGTAATCGCTGCGCCGTTCATCGCATTGCCTAACACAATGCCCGCCAGCGGTATGACGTATTGCGGTTCATACCAAACCTCCGGTCGAATCACGAACAGATTGGTATACGCTAGCGTCGAAACGGTGCCTGTTAGAATCGACCCACCCACTAATGGCAGCAGATGCGGTACTTTTTGGCTGATGCGGTTGCGTGCAACGATCGTCGCGATCGCCAACATCACAGCAAGTACAGCCAGCACTGCCCAGGGATTGCGAATGGCAAAAACCGCCGCCAGCACATACCCGACGACCAGCAGTTGGATCACCGTGCGTCCCGTGGCGACAGCTAAGTTCCACTCCAGCCCCAAGCGCTGCCATGCTGAAAGAGCGATCGCGATCGCCATCATCCCCAAAGCCCAAACTATTTGTAGTGGTGAGTCCATAAAGGTTGATTCCTACTGAACCGTTTTGAGCGCTTCTGCGGGCAGTATAGAAGAAATCCCAGGCGTTCTCATAGGCTGGGTTGCACTCCCCGCTTCACTCGATGAAAATTCTTGAACACACCACAACGCGCCTTGTGATTAAAGATGGCTCTCGCTGGCATACTAGCAGCCCTATGCATGGCTTGCTGACGCTGGTTAGTGATAAATGGCAGACAGTCATCAAGGGTTTCTCGCTGGTAGCCAGCCTAAGTCTGGGCGTTGCATGGCTCACTGGAAAAATTCCGACAACGTTCCAACCCGTCGCCGCGATCGTACTCTTTTTGCTGGGGGCACCCCTGCTTCTTGAGCTGATGACAGGAGAAGCGCCTCCAACCTACGTGTTTGACAAATCATCAGGGCAAATGACAATTACTCACGGCAAGTTTACTCAACGGTTTGACTTCAGCGAGGTGGTTAACGTTTTAGCTGTCAATACAGAAGCGATAGACTCACCACCAACCTTTTGGCGAGAGATTCACTTGATCTTGCGATCGGGGCAAGCGCTAAAATTACACCCAGGGCACGATCAACCGGAGCAGCAAGCAGCGCTAACCATCCTCATCCAGCAGTTTCTTGGTTTAAGTCAGCCGTAACCTGCGAGCCATTACCTGTTAGGGAAGCCTTCGAGCGACTGTTTGAATGACAATTCGATTGCAACAATTGCGCTTTAAAGCAGTCCAAGAACTTACAGCGGTTTGCAGCAAGATGAAGTCCAGCTCTCAGCCTGAAAGCCAGATTAGAAGTGCTTTTCACGGCTGACTTCTAGCTTCTGACTCTTGGATTCTGCTGTAGATGCTGCAATTTGATTCCCTTTGTGGTCAAAATTTGATTTTATTAACAGAGTGTGACGTGTGGTGTAAGTGAGTGAGTACAATTCCCCCGTTCGATCTATCCGAGCAGTACAAAATCATTGGTGATGAGGTTAATGCGGCTGTTTTAGGCGTGCTTGCATCCGGTCGCTATATCGGTGGCGCTGCCGTTGAAGGGTTTGAGCAACAGTTTTCCGGCTACATCGGGACAACTGAATGCCTTGCCTGTAATTCGGGTACGGATGCGCTCTATCTAGCACTACGAGCCTTAAACATCCAGCCTGGTGATGAAGTCATTACGACTCCGTTCACCTTTATCGCTACGGCGGAAGTCATTAGTGCAGTTGGCGCAACGCCTGTCTTTGTTGATATTGAAGCCGATACGTTTAATCTGGATTTGGCTCAGGTCGAAGCGGCGATTACCGAACGGACGCGGGTACTTCTCCCTGTCCATTTGTTTGGGCAACCTGTGGATATGACTCGGCTCATGGCGATCGCCCAAGCCCACAATTTAACAGTCGTCGAAGATTGCGCTCAGGCAGTTGGTGCTGCGTGGGCAGAGCAAAAAGTTGGCAGCATCGGACATATTGGTTGCTTTAGCTTTTATCCAACCAAAAATCTGGGTGCCTGCGGGGATGGGGGCGCTGTGACGACGAACGATCCCCAAATCGCCGCAACCATTCGGATGCTGCGTGATCACGGTCGGCGGGCGGGCGGCTACTACCATGAGGCGATCGGTGTAAACTCCCGGTTGGATGCCATTCAAGCCGCCATTCTGCAAATTAAACTACGCTACCTGGATACCTGGAATAGCCAGCGTCGAGCCGTTGCCGATCGCTACCGCCAATTGCTCCAGCACGTCCCTGGCATCGTTTTACCACAAGAGCCAGCGGGTGGTCAGGGCGTTTGGAACCAGTACACGCTCCGGGTTCTCAGTCCAGACTCTACCAACATACAAGGCGAACCTTGCCGTCGTGATCAGGTGCGCCAACGGTTGCAGGCAGAAGGCGTGAGTTCAATGGTGTACTACCCACTGCCCCTGCATTTACAACCGATTTACAACCAGGATCAACAGACAAATCACCCGATCGCAGAACAGGTTGCCAACGAAGTCCTCTCGTTGCCGATGTTTCCCGAACTTTCACCGGAAGCCCAAGACCGCGTGGTGTATAGCTTGAAAGATTGCCTTGTCTGAGCGATCGTCTTGCTTACAGGCGGGGACGTGAAGCCAGAGTCCCATAGAAAGTGCCTGTACCCTCCTGGAATCTACAGCAGGTGAAGTTTACAGCAGGTAAAGAAGATTCCCTGATTGTTTGTAGTTTCGTATACTATGATTAAGTTAGTGAACAGATTGGCACTGAGTCTTAAGTAACTCATAAAACTCTTGCCTGTAATTAATTCTACTGGGGGCGATGCCAGCGGTTTGCGGTGCTGCCCTCAACTGCTGAGAGCATCGTTAGAGAGGTAAAAGCAAGCGTGGGTCAGCATCCCCTCAGTCGGTTACGACACTACGACGCAGGCGCGATCGCTCAATACTATCGCTATCGTCCCTGGAAAGCGCTTTGGCGTTCTTTACGGATTATTTTTTCATTTCTGAGCTTTTTTGTCGGGCTTAAGTGGGACGAATGGCACGGTGATCAGGTAGCGGCTCGGCTCAAGCGTGCAGAACAATTACGCAAAACGCTAATTCGCCTCGGTCCAACCTTCATTAAAGTTGGTCAGGCACTTTCCACACGACCAGACCTGATTCGTAAAGACTATCTGGATGAGCTGATTAAGCTGCAAGACCAGTTGCCGCCGTTTCCCACACCGATCGCCTTTGCGCTCATTGAAGCCGAACTTGATCGCTCCGTGAATGAAATCTTTAGCCAAATTTCGCCCCTCCCAGTTGCGGCTGCAAGTTTAGGGCAGGTTTACCAGGCGCGGTTGTTTACAGGCGAAGAAGTTGCCGTCAAGGTGCAGCGTCCTCATCTTTTGCCTGTCATTACGCTGGATCTATACCTGATGCGGTGGGCTGCAAGCTGGCTAGCTCCCTGGCTTCCGCTGAATTTGGGGCACGACTTGACGCTGATTGTAGACGAATTCGGGATCAAGCTGTTTGAAGAAATTGACTACCTCAACGAAGGGCGCAATGCCGAAAAGTTTGCCACTAACTTCCGCGATGACCCAACGGTGAAAGTGCCTGCGATTTACTGGCGCTACAGCAGTCAGCATGTGCTGGTTCTGGAGTGGATTCACGGCTTTAAGCTGACCGATACCAACAAAATTCGTGAAGCTGGGCTGGGGACGGATGCTTTGATTGAAATCGGGGTTACGTCTGGATTGCGTCAGCTTTTGGAGTATGGCTTTTTCCACGCCGACCCTCACCCCGGTAATCTGTTTGCGATGGCACCCCATTGTGATGTTCAGGGTGGCAGGGCGATCAGTGATCCCCTAACGGCTCAGATGGCTTACATCGACTTCGGGATGATGGATCAGCTTGAGGAGTCTGCGAAGGAAACGATCGTCGATGCCGTCGTCCACCTCATCAACAAAGATTATGTCGATCTGGCAAAAGACTTTGTAAAGCTGGGCTTTCTCACCCCGGATACAGATATTCAGCCGATCGTGCCAGCCTTAGAAGCCGTCCTGGGAGACATAGTGGGCGAAAGCGTGAAAGATTTCAACTTCAAAACGATTACTGATCGCTTTTCGGAACTCATGTACGAGTATCCGTTTCGCTTACCTGCCAAGTTTGCGTTGATTATTCGATCGCTGGTGACGCAAGAGGGGCTGGCGCTGACGCTCAATCCAAACTTCAAGATTGTCGATGTTGCCTATCCCTATGTGGCGCAACGGTTGCTGACGGGCGAATCACCTGCACTACGCCGCCGCTTGCTGGAAGTGCTGTTCAAAGACGGAAAGTTTCAATGGGAGCGTCTGGAGAATTTGATTGCGATCGCTCGCAGTGATCAGTCCTTTGACCTGTTGCCTACCGCACAACTGGGCTTGCAATTTCTGCTGTCGGACGAAGGCAAGTTTCTCCGTCGGCAGTTGATCATTGCTCTCACAGAAGACGATCGGCTTCATACCGAAGAAGTGCAGCGCTTGTGGCACTTGATCAAAGACGACCTTCAGCCTGCACGCTTGTTTAATGCTGCGATCGGTGCGCTCACTGAGTTTTCTACAGCAGGCACAGCGGCTCTCATACCCTCTGCTTTAACCGCAATTCGTAAAACATAGAACGCCGAAACGGTGTAGGGTTAGAAAACGTCAGGATTGACGAGTGGTACGGCTCACTCGACGCTCAATGTCCAAAATTTCATCGCGTTCATTCATGATGTATTCTCTTCCCGAACCGCCATACGTACTGCTGATTCTCGGTCTCTTTATCAGCCTGACCTCTGGTGCTGCTTTTGAGTCTGTTTTGAAAAAATCGGTTCAGGACTGGTCAAAAAACCGATCGACCCGCACACTAGCCACCTTGCAAGGGATGCAGCTCTTTCTACCCTTCTTGGGAATCTCTCTGGGCATTTGCCTGTTTTTGTCATCTGGCATGGAAGTCTTTGGCTTTACGACCCAGCTATCCTATGCGATCGCGCTCCCGTTGACGGTTCTCATTGGTTGGCTGATCTGGTCACAACTGGGCAAAATTCTCACCCAGTTAGAGCGCGGCGGCTCTCAGGCATTAGACCTGGATTCTTGGGGATAGGCAAGAGGCTTTTTTCCGTTCTCCCCATTCACCACTCATGCAAAAAGCAGCCTCCTGACTGACGGGTTCAGAAGGCTGCAAAAATGCTTTACTTTTAGCTGTTTCAAATGCCGCGGTGAAACTGAAGCGTAAAAGTAGCGCGTTAAGCTTGTCGAGAGTAGTACTCAACCACCAACAGTTCGTTGATTTGCAGTGCTACCCATTCGCGATCGATCACACTGTTGACCTTACCTGTCAGCTTGTTCTTATCGAACTCTAAATGACTGGGCAAGTTTGCCAACCCTGGATACTGCAAATTGGTTTCCACAATCTTGCGAGAACGATCTTGATCTTTCACACCGATCACTTCACCAGGACGGCACTGATAGCTGGGAATATCCACCACGCGACCATTCACCGTTACATGCCCGTGGTTCACCAACTGCCGAGCACCGGGGATCGTCGGTGCCATGCCCAAACGAAAAACGGTATTATCCAGGCGCATCTCCAACAATTGCAGCAGGGTTTGCCCGGTAGAACCAGCAGCACGACGAGCCTTACGCACGTAGCGTAGAAGCTGACGCTCGGTTAAGCCATAGTTGAACCGGAGCTTTTGCTTCTCCTCTAAACGCACCGCATATTCGGAGCGTTTTTTACGGTTTTGACCATGCTGACCAGGGGGATATGCCCGTCTGGGTGCTTTGCGGGTCAAGCCAGGTAAATCTCCTAGCCGACGCACAATCCGCAGGCGCGGACCTCGATATCGCGACATCTAACTTCCTCTAATTGTCTAAAAGTTTTAGCCAGAATATCCAGTATAGGCTCTGATGCTGACAACTTCAAAGAAAAAACCAGCATTTTTTACTGCAGAACTCGATCGACCTCAGAACACCAACACTTGGCACGATCGCCATTTTTCACTATCTGTTAAGACTTTCTTTCCATGACCTCTTCTATAGTTGGTGAGTCAATTAGGTGACCCTGTGAGCACGGAGCTTGCTGTGGATCGCCTTTAAATAGTGCCGCGATAAGCCATGACGACTCGACGGCAGTGGCTACTCTACATCGTTTCCCTCATCGGCAGCTTAGGAGTCTGGCTGACCGCTATCGGTCGTCGTGCAACAGGCTCATACCGCAACACCGTTTCCTCACAATTGCTACCGTTCTCACAACCAGGGCGCACTATGACCGCTACGAATGGCACGATCATGCAGTACTTTCACTGGTACACCCTCAACGATGGGAACCATTGGCAGGAGGTTACCAGCAAGGCAGACGAGTTGGCTAAAGCCGGATTTACAGCGCTCTGGCTGCCACCAGCCTACAAAGGCAGCAGTGGGATCAGCGATGTGGGGTACGGGGTCTACGATTTATTCGACCTGGGAGAGTTTGACCAGAAGGGCGCTGTACGCACCAAATATGGCACCCGTGAGCAGTACCTTGCGGCTATCCAGGCACTTCAAGCTGTGGGCATTCAAGTTTATGCCGATGTGGTTCTAAACCAAAAAGACGGTGGCGATGCAACAGAAACCGTAAAAGCAACCCCGTTTGATAGCGAAAATCGGTTGCAGCCTAAAGGTGGGTTAGAGGACATTTCCACCTACTCCTCGTTTAAGTTTACCGGTCGGAAGGGCAAATATTCTGCTCTCGAATGGCACTGGTATCATTTTGATGCCGTCACCTACAACCATTATAAATCGGACGATCGCAGCACCGTTTACGTGTTGGAAGGCAAAAGCTTTGATAACTTCGTCAGCCTGGAGAAAGGCAACTTTGCCTACCTGCTGGGATGCGACCTAGACATGGAAAGTGAAGCCGTCCGCGATGAACTCACTGCCTGGGGCAAGTGGTATTTGGACACCACCGGAGTTGATGGGTTTCGGCTTGATGCTGTCAAACACATCTCTTCCTGGTTCTACGTAGACTGGCTCCAGGCTATGCGGGATCACGTCAAGCGCGACTTAACCGTGATCGGTGAATACTGGTCTGCTGATATTGCCTCGCTGCATTGGTATCTCGGCAATACAGGTGGCTGCATGTCGCTGTTTGATGTGCCGTTGCATTTCAACTTCAGCCGCGCCAGTAAAGCAGGTGACACCTACGATATGCGTCAGATTTTCGATGGAACGCTGATGCAGCAGCAGCCCGCTCTGGCTGTCACCTTTGTTGAAAATCACGATTCGCAACCACTTCAAGCATTGGAATCTGTGGTGGAGTCCTGGTTTAAGCCTCTGGCGTATGCGTTGATTTTGCTGCGACAGGAAGGCTATCCATGTGTGTTCTATGCCGATTACTACGGCGCACACTACGTCGATCGCGGCTACGAAATCTGGCTAGACACCCACCGCTGGCTGCTTGACAAGTTCCTTTATGCCCGTCAGCACGCAGCCTACGGCGCACAGTACGACTATTTTGATCACCCTAACCTCATTGGTTGGACACGGCTAGGCGATAAAGCTCATCCTGGGGCGATCGCGGTTGTCATGAGCAACGGGGCAGGCGGGAGCAAATGGATGGAAGTAGGCAAGCCCAACACCACCTTTACAGATTTAACCGAACACATCAAAACGCCTATACAGACCAATGCAGACGGTTGGGGTGCCTTTGCTTGTAGCGGTGGTTCGGTTTCTGTATGGCTAGAGCAGGTATGAACCGTGCCATCTGATCTAAATTGCCTCTGCTGGCTCGATCGAGGCGTACTTTTATCAACAAGAGGGAAACTGCAATCGATCGCTTACCAAAACACCGATTTACGGCAAGACGCTCACTTCAAGTTTTTATCTCCCAGCATGGGACGGGGATCATGACTTACCCAGCCTCTTGCCCGTTAAAACCGCGTTATCCTCGCCGCATACAGCAAAAATTTGCACACAGACTTTATACTATCTTGATTTTTTGGGGTTAGATTTTTCAACCAGAATGGGCACAATATGGGCAGAGATCTCGTTAAAGGGTATAGAAAGGTTCTGGAATCCCTGTTGAATGTGCTGTAACTAAAGCTGACTTCTGCGAAGAATCATACGGTTAGTCTGGATGCGAGAGGAGTGACTATGTTTGAGAAATTACTACTAGCCGGAACTATCACATTTTCGCTCAATCTATTTATTGGGATGAGCGTTCAGTCTGCAAACCAGCCGACAGTCACAGCCCAAACAACAACCGCTCAAGTAACGAAGGCTCAAGCGACGAACACTCAAGCAACGGCGACCCAACCCACACAGCAGTCGGTTTATCTTGCAAAAGCACTGCACGAGAGTCCTTTACTGCGGGGTTTATTTCAGTAAGTGGTTTGAGTAAGTGATGCCTTTAAACAGCTTTTGTATCAGATATCGCTAGGGCGCGTCATTAATTAGCTCTAAAACCTTGCGGTATCAGTATAGTCGCGCCCGTCCCAACACACCAGGCTAGGGGGTGGAACCTTTACTGCAAGCAATGTGTAGAGTAATTGATGACAGCCCCTAGTGCTTCTGAGGGAACTTTACTCAAGTAGAACGCGTCCTAAAACATGGAATGTCTGAAGAGTGACGTTATCCATGAACCAGTCTGTTTCTGCATCCTGGGCATCCATCAAAGCTGTTGATGCACCAGTACCAGTCGAAAAGTTGTCTAACGTTGATCTGGTGTTGCAATGTCAGGCTGGGCTGCGACCAGAAAAAACTGCTTTTGCAGAACTGATCCGCCGCTATCAGTCTCATGTAGAACGAGTGCTCTACCACTTAGCGCCCGACTGGCAGGATCGCTCTGACCTCGTACAAGAAGTTTGGATTCGCGTCTATCGGCACATCAAGCGCTTACAGGAACCCGTCAAATTTCGAGGTTGGCTCAGCCGGATTGCGACCAATCTGTTCTACGATGAACTGCGCAAACGTAAGCGCAACAGCTATCCGTTATCGCTGGATGCCCGGTTGACCGTTGAGGATGGTGAAATGGACTGGGAAATTGCTTCCGAAACCCCTGGACCAGAAGAGGATTTGACCACTAGAGAGTTTTATGATCAGTTGCGATCGGCGATCGCGGATCTGCCTGAAGTGTTTCGCACCACGATCGTCCTCCGCGAAATTCAGGGGATGGCGTATGAAGAAATTGCTGAGATGACAGGCGTTTCGTTAGGAACTGTAAAATCGAGGATTGCCAGGGCACGGTTACGGTTACAGTCTCAGCTTCAACGGTATCTGGATGGCGATTGATACCTGATGTCGATCACACCAGGTCAAGACCGTGTTAAGACTATTTTTTCGTTAAGACTCTCGCATCTTTGGGGCATTCAAGGTTTACTAATGATTAGGTTAAGTGGCTGCGTTTGCTGGCTTACGAGTTTGCTTCATACTTGCCCCTGATCTTTGCTTGCTTCTTCTGTACACTTCTCATACCAGTGTGTTTCAACACACGACGTGGTGCCGACATGACCTCCAACTTTAATACTCCCAACGATCCTCAACAGCCGCCTTCTATGAATGGTCAAAACTCGTCCTCATCCTCGTCTAACTTGATGCAGCGCGATCGCTTTGAGTTGCTGAGTGCTTATCTGGACGGCGAAGTCACCGCAGCCGAACGTAAAGTGGTTGAGGCATGGCTAGCCAACGATCCAGCCGTGCAGCGTCTCTATAGTCGCTTGCTTAAGCTGCGCCATGGGTTACAAAACATGCCTGTGCCAGCCGCCACACAAACAGCCGAGCAGACTGCCCATCAGGTGTTTGATCGGTTAGAGCGTAAGCCGAAGCTATCATTGGTCTGGGGTGGTGCGGCGATTGCGGCGCTGTTTGTAGGTGCCCTTGCCAGCAATATCTTACCTGGTAGTCAGCCTTCAGCGCCTCAGCTTGCGAAAGGGTCTCAACAGCCTGCGATCGAAGCTCCTCAAACGAATGCCAATGAGGTGCTGCTAGTCGCACTGGATAAGCCATTGGTTGATATTCCGAAAACTCCGGTTGCTGTGCCGAACAATGGTGCTTTCAAGAATGCAACCACTCCCAATAGCTCTAAGCCGACTGCGCGCCAGTAGATGATTCCAAAATCACGCGGTTGACTGCTGGACCCATTGCCCATCGGGGAGGAAAACGCCGCTCAACCGCTGCACTTGCTCTTTGGTCATCAGATATGTCCAGGCTTGACCGCTTTCTTGTTGCGCCTGGTCGTAAACGGTGATCTTTTGGCGATCGTACTCGTTCTGTTCCAGGTGTTGATCGGGCACGTAGGCATAGAATTCTGCCGGATCATGCCGCTCGTAGGCATCCAGTGCTTCCAGGGCAATTTCATCAACAAACGATAGCACCGTGCCATGCACTGTCCCCTCCTCAAGCGTCATGGCAGGGTAGCCAAATGGTAGTGCATACAGACGACCGTTCGCGCTGGCAGGCTTTGATGCAACCACGTAACTGGCACAAATCTGGTGGTTTTTTTCACCTGGCTTCAGCGTGCCGTAGACAAAAACGTGGATCATGACGCGACTTGCCCCTGCTGTGGTGGCAAGATTTGATGGATGTCAACCTGTGTGGATCATAGCCGATCGCCCAAAAGCACCGATCGACCGTTTCATCGTAGAATCTAGCAGCGTTGATGAAAACAGAAATTTCCCAAACCGTAGCGTCTCAGAGAGAGGCATTCTGCAAAGAATTTAAGCTCTAACCAAGCGCTGCTCAATCATGCGTCAGCGCTGGCTCTTTAGCGATAAACTTTTCAAAAATACCGTCCTTAGACGGGCTAGGAGGGATTCGAACCCCCGACACCGTGGTCCGTAGCCACGTGCTCTAGTCCACTGAGCTACAAGCCCTTGCACGGATTCCATACTATCACATTGGCTCAGAATGACACAAAATTTCTCTGATACTCCTTCGATCGACAGCCCTCCCCTAACCCATCTGGATGCCCAGGGTCAGGCACACATGGTCGATGTTTCTGCCAAGCAGCAGACCGTCCGGGAGGCGATCGCAGTCGGGCAGGTGCGAATGCGATCAGAAACATTGGCGGCGATTATTGCGGGCAATACGCCCAAAGGCGACGTACTGGCTACAGCTAGATTGGCGGGCATCATGGCAGCTAAGCAAACGGCACAACTGATTCCGCTCTGTCACCCGTTGCCGCTGCATAAAGTTGAAGTAACCCTGCATCCAGATGCTGACTTACCGGGGTATCGCATTCAAGCGCTGGTCAAAACGAAAGCGGAGACGGGTGTTGAAATGGAAGCCCTGACGGCGGTTTCTGTGACGGCTCTAACGCTCTATGACATGGCAAAGGCACTGGAGAAAGCCATGCACATTGAAAACATCCATCTGGTGAGCAAAACAGGCGGCAAGTCGGGAGATTACCAGGCAGGAGAAGACGGGGATTGAGTTAGACTCATCGAGGTACGCGTCCAATTTGCTGCGCCCCAAAGCCGTGCTTGAAGCCTTGCCTGTGTCTGAGTCTCAATTTCTGCAACATTGGTCGCTTGATCGCTCGATTACCTTCTTAAATCACGGGTCGTTTGGCGCGTGCCCTTTAGCTGTGCTGGCTGTACAACAGCAGTTTCGGGCACGCATGGAACAACAACCGCTCCAGTTTTTTGGGCGCGACCTGGAAGTTTTGCTGGATGAGGCTCGTGTTGAGTTAGCGGTCTTTGTTGGCGCTGATGCAGACGACCTTGCCTTTGTGCCTAATGCCACAACAGCCATTAACACCGTGCTGCGATCGCTCGTTTTTGCACCAGGCGACGAATTGCTTACAACCAACCAGGAATATAATGCCTGCCGGAATGCTTTGAACTACGTGGCAGAGCGGTATGGCTTGAAAATCGTGGTTGCAGACATACCCTTTCCGATTGAGTCTCCACAGCAAGTGATGGATGCGATCGTCGGCTGCATTTCGGCGCGTACTCGGCTGGCTCTGCTGGATCATGTGGTGAGTCAGACGGGACTGGTCTTTCCCATCGCGGAGTTGGTGCAGGTGCTCACACAGCAAGGAGTTGAGACCCTGGTAGACGGTGCTCATGCGCCAGGAATGGTGCCGTTGAATCTGCGCGCGATCGGGGCTACCTATTACACAGGGAATTGCCATAAATGGCTCTGTGCCCCGAAAGGAGCCGCTTTCTTGGTTGTACAGCGCGATCGTCAATCTGTCATCCGTCCGCTGACGATTAGCCACGGTGCCAACGCAACCCGCACCGATCGCAGTCGCTTTCGGCTGGAATTTGACTGGATGGGAACGGATGATCCAACGGCTTATCTGTCTGTTCCCGCCGCCATTCGCGTGATGGGATCGCTGCTGTCAGGGGGATGGGATGAGGTGATGGCAGCCAATCATGCGCTGGCGATCGCGGCTCGTCGTCGTCTGTGCGAAACGCTGGCGATCGCACCACCCTGCCCTGATGAAATGCTTGGCTCCTTAGCGGTTGTTCCCTTACCAGAGGGCAACCCGCAATGGCTGCAAGATGCTTTGCTGGAGCACTACCAGATTGAAGTGCCGATCGTGCCCTATCCAACTGCTTGCAGTCGGCTCGTCCGGGTTTCGGCACAGCTTTACAATCAACTGGAGCAGTACGAGAGTCTAGCGTCTGCGATCGCAGTTTTGCTACGTGAAGAACTAAATCAAACTACAAACAAATAATGCAATCAGCAACGATTGTTTAAGCAAAATAAATCTTTAAGGAAACGCCTCTCATATCGTTTTTAGCCGTAAAGACTAGAGCTATCTATAGCCAGTGTTGGCTACTGGTTTATGGGTGGTAGCATTTGATACTACCTAAAAGTAAAAAGACCAGAGTTTTTACGGTGCATCGGCAAGGTGAACCCTTGTCTCCACTTTTTCTGTCTCATATCCTGGTAGACAGTTCCCTAACCTTGTCAGTTCCCTCATCTTTTTAATTTTCTAAGCCTTTTCAGTTCCCTAACCTTTTCAGAATCGTTTTTCAATTTGTCTTTTTAGAACCTCACGGTTCTTTACCCGCTTAAATAAGAGGTGTTATATGAGTGCATGTCCTTGCTGCGGTGAAGTGTTGTTACGCCATGCTCGCCATACTGGCGTTTACTGGTTCTGTACCCATTGCTGGCAAGAAATGCCCGTTTTAACGCTGGATAAGATTAAGATTCGCTACGAATTTTCGCGTCCATCAAATTTGACTAACTTGCTAGGAACTCAGCCAACGCTTGCTGTTTAGAAACAATTGAACGCACCTGCATTTTGCTCATGCTTAGCGACGTAGTTAGCAGTCATCACCTTACTTCCCTCTGATGACCTGATTGCTCACTGGTATCAACCCAAGGGATGGGCACGACTGGTCAAAGCTGATGCTCCCGATTCAAGCTTAAGACGCTCCCGATTCAAGCTTAAATAGATGAAGCTGTTTCACTGTGTCTGTCTGCGTGACTGAATCGAAATCAACCCGTTCCCTGGCAGGCATTGCTGGCATTGTGGCGATCGCCACTCTCATTAGTAAAGTTTTTGGACTGGTGCGACAGCAGGCGATCGCGGCTGCCTTTGGAGTTGGTCCTGCCTACGGCGCATACAACTTTGCCTATGTCATTCCAGGGTTTTTGCTCATCCTGCTGGGTGGGATCAATGGACCGTTTCATAGCGCGATCGTCAGCGTTCTCGCCAAGCGCAAGCAAGATGAAGTCGCCCCTATTATGGAGAGCATCACAACGCTGGTGGTCGGTCTTTTGCTGCTGGTCACGATCGGGTTGGTGGTCTTTGCTCATCCCTTAATGCATCTGGTTGCACCAGGGCTATACATCACGCCTGCTCAGGCTGCTGCACAAGGCATGGACACAGCAACATTTCAAGTGCTGCAACAAACGAAGGACATTGCCATTCAGCAATTTCGCATTATGGCACCGATGGCAGTGCTGGCAGGTCTCATTGGCATCGGGTTTGGAGCACTCAACGCTGCCGACCAGTATTGGTTGCCGTCCATCAGCCCACTGTTTTCTAGCGTGACCATGTTGATTGGGTTGGGAGGGCTAGCCCTTTACCTGGGTGACAAAGCGGCGTTGCCACAATATGCCGCTCTCGGCGGTGCCGTTTTAGCCTGGTCAACGTTAGCAGGAGCCGTTTTGCAGTGGCTTGTCCAGCTTCCAGCTCAGTGGAAGTCTGGGATGGGCGGCTTTCGGTTGCGCTTCAACTTCCGTGAACCGGAAGTGCAGGAAGTGATCAAAATTATGGGACCAGCGACTTTTTCGTCTGGGATGATGCAGATCAACGTTTGGACTGACCTCTTTTTTGCGTCATTCATTCCTAACGCTGCTGCTGCTGTTTCGGCAATGGGCTACGCTGGACTGCTGGTGCTCACGCCATTGGGCATTCTCTCTAACGCCATTTTGGTGCCACTTCTGCCTGCCTTTGCAAAACTCGCTGCACCCGAAAACTGGTCTGAACTGAAGGTACGCATTCGTCAAGGGCTACTGACGACTGCTGTTACCATGCTGCCTATTAGTGCGTTGATGATAGCGCTGGCGTTTCCCCTCTCACGGGTGGTGTATGAACGCTATGCCTTTAAAATCGAAGACTCGTACCTGACCGCTTCAGTCATGGTTGCCTACGCGCTGGGGATGTTCTTCTATCTAGCGCGGGACGTGCTGGTGCGGGTCTTTTATGCGTTAGAAGACGGCGATACGCCCTTTCGGATTAGCGTTGTCAATATTTTTCTCAATGCGCTCCTCGATTTCTTTCTAGTGAAACCGCTGGGAGCGATCGGTCTAGTGCTGGCAACGGTCGCGGTCAATGCCATTTCAATGGTGGCAATGCTGTGGATCTTAAACCGTCGTCTGGGTGGCTTGCCCGTGCGATCGTGGTCGCTTTCGGTAGCAGGGCTGACAATCGGTAGCGCGATCGCAGGAGGGGCAGCCTGGGGAACATTGCAGGCAAGCGAACACCTCTGGGGACGCGACGGTTTGTGGCTCTTGCTGACACAGCTATGTCTTGCTGGAATTGTTGGGATAGCTGTCTTTGCGCTGATTGCCGCTCAACTTAGACTGCCAGAGGTAAATTACGTGGTCGATCGGCTCAAGCAAAAGTTTTTCAGACGTTAGACGAGTTAAGTTTTGGATTTGCGCCAAAATCAACTTACAACGATTACGCATTTTGACTAAACCCTCGGAGGTTTAAGCCATAACGTTAATGCGATGCTTGATGCTTGGTTGAAACCTCCGAGGTTTGCGTAAGCTCTAGGGCGTGTCATCAATTAGCTCCGAAACCTTGCAATATCAGCAGTGTCACGCCCGTCCCAACACACCAGGCTAGGGGCTGGCACCCTTGCTGCAAGCAATGTGTAGTATTAATTGATGACAGCCCCTAGTGAAATTAAAATGTGCTATCGAGTAGGATATGTAAAACTGTTCTGGTATGCGAGAAAGGCGATCGCGCAACCCCTGCTGATTAAGGGAGTGATGTCTTGCGGTGCGCCTAACCATCCTACGTTTAACGATAGTTACCTCCTTTTTGAGCCGCTCCACATCGTTGATGAAGATGTTAGGCTGACTGGACGCACAGCTAAAAACATAATAAGATCCAACCTTGATTGCATCTATAGTTGTATACGGCAGCATCAGTCATACGAAAGTTATTTGAGAGGCATAGAGGCTAGTGGGACTTTTTAGTCGCTTTTCCCTTTCGCGGGATATGGGCATTGACCTTGGAACAGCAAATACATTGGTGTATGTATCGGGCAAAGGCATTGTCCTACAAGAGCCATCTGTTGTTGCGATGGACCAGGATTCAAAATTGCCGTTAGCGGTTGGAGAAGATGCCAAGCGCATGCTTGGGCGGACTCCTGGCAATGTCATTGCACTGCGCCCACTGCGTGACGGTGTGATTGCTGACTTTGACACTGCCGAACTGATGCTGAAGCACTTCATTACACGGGTGCATGAAGGCAAGACGCTCGTATCACCTCGGATTGTCATTGGTATCCCCAGTGGTGTCACGGGCGTTGAGCGCCGAGCCGTGATGGATGCCGCTTCTCAAGCAGGAGCCAGAGATGTCTATCTGATTGATGAGCCAGTGGCTGCCGCGATCGGCGCTGGTTTACCCGTCGCTGAGCCAACGGGCAATATGATCATCGACATTGGTGGCGGTACCACTGAAGTGGCTGTGTTGAGCTTGCAGGGAACGGTGCTCAGTGAATCTGTGCGGGTCGCTGGCGATGAACTGAGCGAGTCGATCGCCCAGTACATGAAAAAAGTGCATAACCTGGTGATTGGAGAACGCACGTCTGAAGAAATTAAAATCACGATCGGGTCTGCCTATCCCGTTGACGATGACACCACGATGGAAGTGCGAGGCTTGCACCTGCTCTCTGGCTTGCCTCGCACCGTTGCAGTGAAAGCGCCCGAAATTCGCGAAAGTATGTCAGAGCCGCTAGCCGTGATTGTGGATGCAGTCAAGCGCACCCTGGAACGGACTCCGCCAGAATTAGCCGCAGATATTATCGATCGAGGTATTATGTTGGCAGGTGGGGGTGCGCTTTTGAAAGGAATTGATACCCTCATTAGCCACGAAACAGGCATTGTTGTTCATGTGGCAGCCGATCCCTTGAGCTGTGTTGTGCTAGGTACAGGGCGTGTCTTGGAAAACTTCAAGCAACTGGAGCGCGTCTTCAGTGGGCGATCGCGAAATTTTTAATGCCAAACCCTGATCTCCCGACCCTTAAGTTCGTCACATTGGTTTTTTGTTTTCATGTTCAACCTATCCTGAGTCGTCTGTGTTTTCCTTCATCAATGGCTGGATTCAGTTAACGCTCGCTTAACGCCTAATTGCCTGCATGTATACCTTGCGCCGCTGGTGGGATCGTCACCGGCTTAGAATTATTCTAGCGAGCATGGCTGTCGGCTCTGCTTTGCTGATTCGGCAAACTCAAGCGACACCTTTGTTTGAGGTTTATCAACTACTCTCCCGTGCTTTCCAGCCAAATCTAGCGAAACAAACGCTGCTTGAGAATGCTCAATTTCAAGAGTTGCAGCAGAGACTCACTGAATTAGAGAGTCAGAACCAGCGGTTGCGCGAGCTACTCGGCTACGTATCGGAAGGCAAACAGCCTGGTATTACAGCACCCGTCGTTGGACGGAGTGCCGATCACTGGTGGCAGCAGCTTATTTTGGGGCGAGGCAGCAACGACAAGATTAAGGTAGGCTATGTGGTGATGGCTCCGGGGGGGGTCGTTGGGCGTATCACAAGCGTTACGCCGAATACAAGTCGCGTTTTGTTGTTGAGCGATCCCTCCAGCCGCATTGGTGCCACGATCAGTCGTAGCCGCTATATGGGTTACATGCGCGGACAATCGACGAGCCACGCTGTCATGGAGTTTTTTGATAAAGTGCCGGATGTTCGCCGGGGTGATGTGGTTTCTACGTCTACCTTAAGCCAGCTCTTCCCCGCTGGAATGCCTGTTGGTCGGGTAGAGTCTGTCAATCTCAACAAAAGCCCTGCCCCCGAAGCCACGATCGAGCTTTCGGCTCCAGTCAGCTTTTTAGAATGGGCAGTGGTGTATGCCCACGACCAAACGGCTCAACCCACAGTTTCACCTACCCCAGCGCCAGCCCAAAAGCAGCCATGAAAAGTGAGTCGTTAGCAAGCACCTGGCGAGAAAACCCACTGCAACGGCTTCTAGTCAATGGCGCTGTCACGGTTGGCTCGTTAATCCTGTGTCTGCTGATTTTGCCGACTCGGTTGCCTGGTATGGAACTGGCTGGTATTGGACCGAACTGGCTACTGATTTGGGTGGTTGCGTGGAGCGTTAACCGCACCATGTTTCAGGGAGCGCTGGCTGGGTTAGTGCTGGGGTTAATTCAAGACGGTATGACATCGCCTGTCCCGACTCATATCTTGAGCCTCATGGTCGTTGGCGTTCTGACGGCACGCTTACGCAAAGGTCGCTACATTCAAGAAGACTTTATCTCTGTTGCACTCATTGCCTTCGGTACGGCTGTGATTGCTGAAACGGTCATGGCGATTCAGTACAGCTTTCAAGCCGATCGCTCTCTGGTGGAGATCTGGACGTATCATCAACTGATTGCCTTAAGTTCTGCCATTCTCAGCAGCCTGTGGGCACCCGTCGTCTACTTTCCCTTAAATCGCTGGTGGCAATGGATTGAGGATCTAGAACAAGCGTAGATTCAAGCCACGATCGCTCAGTTCAGGCTTCTACTAGCGGCAGCAGTCGGGAGAACCAGTAGACAATTTCTGGATCGCAGTGAGTTGTCAGGCGGGCAATGTCGCTAGCAAGCTGATAAACCATCTCTGCTTTGGGATGCTTGCTCAGTTGAGTGTGTTGTAGCAATGCTGTCTTCAAATCACCCGGATAAACAGGCAGGCTATGCTCATTTGGAGGCTGCATTTTGCTCAAAATTGTGCTCCAGTCAAGATTCTGGATAGTCATATTGGTTGACATAGGAGAAAGCCTCTAAAACTTTTTTGTTACATAAGCACCATTGCTTCCTTTAGCCTAATTGCTGACAGACCATTAAAGCAAACACTCTTTACTGTTATAACCATCACTTAAATTTATGAAAGAGTCCGAACTCAACGAAATGTCGTGACCGTTCCCCCTACCTGCAAGCAACATGTCGATTTTAATTAATCCGTGATCCTAAGCGTGACGTAGCCCCATATCTAGCTTGCGATCGACCGCACTCAAATAGGCAGCAGCGGTTTCGTCAGCACCGCCCATTGCGCGAATGCGACCGCGATCGATCCAGATCGCCCGATCGCAGGAGCGATGGATGTCTTCCATGCTGTGAGAAACCAGCAGTACAGTCGCATTACCGTCCCATAGCTGCTCCATGCGCTGCTTGCACTTTTGCCTAAAGCTTTCATCGCCCACCGACAGCACTTCATCCAAAATTAAAATATCGGGCTGTACGTCTGTGGCGATCGCAAACCCCAGGCGAGCGGTCATACCAGATGACAGCGCTTTTACAGGGGCCGATTCATAGTCTTCTAGCTCCGCAAACTCCAAAATAGAGGGTGCTCTTTCCAGCATTTCATCTCGCCGAAAGCCCAGCAGCACGCCATAGAGAACAATATTTGCCATCACGCTCATCTCGCTATCGAAGCCTGCACCCAGCTCGATGAGGGGCGCAATCTGTCCTCTAACTCGCAAAGAGCCGCGGGTTGGCTGCAAAATGCCCGAAATGAGCTTCAGCAAGGTTGACTTACCAGAGCCATTTGCGCCAATAATACCAACCTTCTCGCCGGGAGCGATCGACAGGTTAATGTTGTCCAACACCAATTTACGAGCAGGCTTCCGATACTTGCCCTCTACAAACGAGAGCAATGTCTTTTTTAAGTCATACGAAAACTCTTCCTGAGTTCGTCGTAAAAGCGATACCTGATCGAGGCGAATCACTTCCATCTAAAGTAAGTCCATAAACTGCGGTCGCCACCATCTGAAGCAACTCCAACCCAGCCCAAAGATGACCAAACCGCTCAGCAGCGCTTGCGCCAGCATCATCGGTTCAGGAGGCTCACCTGAAAGCACAATTTGGCGAGTGCTTTCAATAATGGGCACAAGTGGATTCAGGTTTAAAAACGGTCTAATTCGAGCTGGCACAATGGATGCGGGATAAAACACGGGACTACTAACCCACAGCACAAAAACGACTAGCTCATAGAAGTAAGGCAAGTCTCGAAAGAACACGAACAATGCGCTCACCAGAAACCCAACGCCTAAACAGACCAGTGTGAGAGCCAACAGCGGCAGTGGAAAAATAAGTAGGTTTATCAAGCTATTTTTGGCGATCGTGGCAACCAACTCTACAAGCGGCACAGGAGCCGTCAGGTTGCTCAACACATGATGCCGCGCATTAATAATCGTGACGATCACCAGCAACGGCATTGGACCGACCAGAAACTGAAAAACGTTCGCCGCATTCACCGACACTGGGAAAACACTGAGCGGCAAACGAATCTTATTGAGCAGTGGTCCATTGCCAACAACGCTGGTGAGAGATTGCGATGTCGCGGCTGAAAAGAAGTTAATGATCGTCAGCCCTGTAAACGCAGACATGGCATACCGAAACAGCGAACCGCCGTACTGGGCTGCAAAGACACCGCCAAAAATAGCCGTGTACAGCAACGTCATCGTTAGTGGGTTGAGCAGCGACCAGAAAACCCCTAGAACGGAACCACGGTAGCGAGCGCTCAGGTTGCGCTCTACCAAAACACGAAGCAACTCCCAATACCGCTGTGCCTCAGAACGGGACAGGTTTTTCTGAATGGAGATTGCCATGTTTAAGTAAAACCGAACGAATGTCTGCTTGCTATTGCTAATCTAAATTCCCTGGAATTGGTGCTAATGTCAACCATTCGGCACGTTGTTTTGAGACGATCGCGTCCAGGAGCGTAGGAAGGTAAATGCTAGAGCGTAAGCTGCGTCTGCTTCACACTAGGCATCGTTGACGACAGAAATGGTTACGAGGTTCCATCATAAGCTGAGCGTTGAAGGAGCGTGGACCATGCCAAACACTGTTTCTTCATGGTGCTGGTTATTCACTGCCTTGGAGGTCGTCATACTCCAGACAACTGGTTCTAGGGCGTGTCATCAATTAGCTCCGAAACCTTGCAATATCAGCAGTGTCACGCCCGTCCCAACACACCAGGCTAGGGGCTGGAACCCTTGCTCCAAGAAATGTGTAGTATTAGTTGATGACAGCCCCTAGCGCTCTTGCTCTGACCTGACAGCCAGCTCAACCATGCCGCTTTCGTACAGAGCTTGCTGAATGGCTTGTTGCTGCTCCAGGTCGTACCCCCAGCGGCTTAAAAAGGGGTGATACGTTCCTGCCCCAGTCTCAATGGTTTGAGCCAGTTGTTGCGCTTCTACCTGTACTTGAGGCAATTGCAGCCGTTGAATTAACTGCAACGTCCGCGATCGCACCCGGTCTGACCCTTGTGCCATCGCGTGATCCTGATTGCGACGATGGGTGATTGCCATGGCGGTAGACATCGCCAAATTTTTCACCAGCAACGGTGCGACGATCGCCGGTGAAGTTTGCAGCGCTTTGAGAATGGCTGGTTCTGGCTGATCTGCCAGCGGACGATCGTCGCTCAAATACGTTACAAAGAAGCCCCGCGCCCCATTTTCACTGCTAGCCAGCGCTTGCACTGTTGCTTCCAAGACGGTCGTCGAAATGTTGCCGTGTTCAAGCTGGTCTAAAAGCGCCTGAGACAGAGCGATCGCTTCTGTAAAACTCACCGCATCCGGAATGGTGAAACCAAATTCAACTGCCATCTTCTCAGATTCTATCGATATGATGAACAAAGCGATTAGCAGTGCTGCAATGTCTGCCGACCACTGACCGCTGACCGTTTTTCCTAAGTATGGCAATAATCTCTTCTAAGAAACAGCCTTCAAAGTCGGATGGACAGGATCAGAACGGTGCCCTGCCGCTAGAGGAGGCGATCGCGCCTGCACCCGCAAAGCCACCCAAAGCAGACCTGCTGCAACCCGAAGCCGAACCGGAAGAACGGGGGAAGCAGGAAGAACGGTTGCGTCCCCAACGGCTGGCAGAGTACGTAGGGCAAAAGGATTTGAAGGAAATTCTCGACATCGCCATCCGTGCTGCCAAAGCTCGAAGTGAAACGCTGGATCATCTCTTGCTCTACGGACCTCCGGGGTTAGGCAAAACTACCATGTCGCTGATTTTAGCCACAGAAATGGGCGTTCAGTGCAAAATCACCAGTGCGCCAGCGCTAGAGCGTCCCAAAGACATCGTGGGGCTGCTCGTCAACCTGCAGCCTGGAGACGTTCTCTTTATTGACGAAATCCATCGCCTGAATAAGGTGAGTGAAGAACTGTTGTATCCAGCGATGGAAGACTTTCGGGTCGATTTGACGATCGGGCAAGGCTCCAGTGCTCGTACCCGATCGCTCAAGCTTCAGCCGTTTACGCTGGTGGGTGCAACGACGCGGGTGGGTGCCCTCACGTCTCCCCTACGCGATCGCTTTGGACTGATTCAACGCCTGCGCTTTTACGAACTCGACGAACTCACGCAAATCGTGCTGCGAACGGCAAAGCTGCTCACGACTGATGTAACATCCGAAGGCGCTGCTGAAATTGCCCGACGTTCACGCGGCACCCCTCGCGTGGCTAATCGGCTGCTGAAACGAGTGCGTGACTATGTGCAGGTCAAAGCAATGGGCACGATCGACCAGCCGATCGCGGCGGAAGCACTGGAACGCTTCAATGTTGACCCCTGTGGCTTAGACTGGACAGATCGCCGCTTGCTGACTGTCATGATCGAGCAGTTTGGTGGTGGACCCGTTGGGTTAGAAACGATGGCAGCCGTGACCGGTGAAGATGCTCAGACGATCGAAGAGGTCTATGAACCCTACCTGCTGCAAATTGGCTACCTCAACCGCACGGCTCGTGGTCGCATTGCCACCCCTGCCGCCTGGAAACATCTGGGCTATCCACCGCCCAATACCCAGCTTTCTGTGCTTTGATCCTTTAATTTGCTAGCGAGACGAGAGTGTATAGCGGTTTTCATCTCAGTACGGTACAAGCGTTTGCATTTGAGGCAGAGGGCAGGAGGCAGGAGGCAGAAGGAAACCCCTTGTTCTCTTCACTTCTGCCCTCTGCCCTCTGCCTTCTGCCTTGCGCAATCGCGGCTCACTTGCCTAAGAAATGCTATGTATGTTGAGAAGGAAACGATCGCAGGCATGAACCACCGTTTAACGTCATCGAATCCCTTGCTGATCAGGGTGAAAAGTATCATCAAGCATGGGCTTCGTCTGGCTTCGACGGCGTTTTGGACGGTGCGGAACGAGGTGTTCGATCGCCGAGGCATTGCCACCCATTATTACCTCAAAGGCAACGGCATTGAGATTGGCGCGTTACATAATCCTCTCAATGTTTCGGGTAAGGCAACGGTGCGTTATGTCGATCGGATGACCGTGACCGACCTCAAAGCCCACTACCCCGAACAAAAAGATCTGCCGCTCGTGAACGTCGATCTTGTAGAAGATGGTGAAACGCTAACCTCCATCCCATCAACATCGCAGGATTTTGTGATTGCCAACCATTTTTTAGAACATTGCCAGAACCCCATCCAAACCATTCACAGCATGTTAAGAGTGCTGAAGCCAGAGGGCATTCTTTACGTAGGCATACCAGATAAACGCTACACCTTCGATGTTCACCGTCCCGTTACAGACATCGCTCATCTGTTAAGGGACTATCGTGAGGGGGCAGAGTGGTCCAGAAAGCAGCACTTTCTCGAATGGGCAAAATTTCCAACCCTGGGGTATACCAGTGAGAGTGAAGGGCTGAACGATCCGCGCATCGAAGCCGAAGCCACCCGCTTCATGGAGCAAGACTACAGCATTCACTATCACGTCTGGACTCAAACCGAGATTTTGGAACTCCTGGTAACCTTACAGAAAACTCTTCATTTTCCCTTTGACGTTGAACTGTTTCTGAAAAATAAAGACGAAATGGTGCTTGTGCTGAGAAAACATGCGTAATCGGGTTCGCTCCGTTTCTCATCGTTCACTGGTTCCGATCAATCTCTGACCATCACGCGGCTGACATTGCTGTTCATTGAGTAGCTTTTATGATTCGGTTCCTTCTCGCTCTCTTCAGCGTTTTGCTTTCTAGCCTCTTGCTTGGGTCACCTGACTTAGTGCTGGCTGCTGGGCAAGCTCCATTAGCGGCTCCTACAGCGTCCACCATCGCTAAACCAGAAACGCCCCAGCCAGAAGCTTCAACCAAGACTCAATCGACGGTTTTGGACTTGTATAAGCAGTTAGACACGATCGCCGATAAAGCCTTCAAAGCGACGAATGCAGGCGATTTCCGCACCGCCGAAGAATACTGGACGCAAATCATTGAAAAGTTGCCCCAAACGGCGGCTGCCTGGAGCAATCGCGGCAACGCCAAAGTGAGCCAAAATAAACTGCAAAGTGCGCTGGCAGACTATGCCAAAGCGATCGAACTCGCCCCCGAAGCCCCAGATCCCTACCTCAACCGTGGCACTGCCCTTGAAGGATTAGGCAAATGGGATGAGGCGATCGCAGACTACAACCATGTTTTAGAACTCGATCCTAAAGATCCTGCCGCCTTCAACAATCGCGGTAACGCCAAAGCCGGATTGGGACAGTGGGAAGAAGCCGCTGCTGACTACAAGCAAGCGACTCAACTGGTAAGCGACTACGCCTTTGCCAACGCCAACTATGCCCTCGCCCTCTATCAGCTTGGCAAACAAGACGAAGCCATCCGTAAAATGCGGAATTTAGTCCGCAAGTATCCCCAATTTGCCGACATGCGTGCCGCCCTCACCGCCGCACTCTGGACACAGGGAAAACAGGGTGAAGCCGAAAGTCAGTGGGTTTCTGCTGTGGGCTTGGACTCACGCTACAAGGACGTGAACTGGCTCAAAAACAACCGCCGCTGGCCCCCAGAAATGGTCGCGGCAATGGAGAAGTTTTTGAAGCTGAAGGCGTAGGGGGGAAGGAGAGAGGAGAGAGGTGTAAGGGGAGAGGAGTCAGAAGGATAAAAGATAAAGGCTAAAGGATAAAAAGCTGAAATCTGAACGCTGTAGCTTGCTTCCTAACGGGTAGGCTAAAAAGCTGACCCCTGACTGCTGATAGCTACTCAACTCAAAACCATTAACTCTCTTCCCCTCTCCCCTCACTCCTCTCCCCTCACTAATTCCTCGATCGCCTCTACGCCCAACTCCTGCACATTCCCCAACACGATCTGTGCGCCTGCCTGCTCCAGCGTTTGGGCATAGGCTTGACGACGTTCTAGGGTTTCCAAGACGTGAGGTGGCAGCACACCAACGGCAATCCAACGACGATCGGGTTGAACCTGACGGGCATGGACGATCGTGTGCATATCTGCCACCGTATCGCCCACATAGAGGACGGGAGCCGTATCAGCGCCATTTAACAAGCGTATTGTGTCCAAAAGCCCTGTCGGGTCAGGCTTACCGGGTGCATCTTCCATTGCAACGAGAACGGGCGATCGCAACCCCAGCCGTTTTTCTAGGATGTAGCGGGCTGAGCCAGTCGTTGCACCGCTAAAGAAGCCCCACTGAATGCCCGCCTCCGTTAACTCGTCTAGATAACTTGGCTGAAGTAGCAGGGGTTCCTGACAGATGTAGCCTGTCCAGTTGGTTGGATCGGTGCCGCGATAGCGCGATTGAAAAAAAGCAACCAGTTTCTCATAATCAAGCATGATGGCATTGTCAGCCGTGGCATCCTGCGATTCTCTTTCAGAGACGCTACGCGAACGTCCCTGTGCCTCAAAATAGCGGTAGACCAATTCTTGTGAGGCTTCCCAATCGTTGTTCCAGATGCCTTCTGCTTTGAGCGTATCAATGTCCCACTGTGACGGACGATAGGCTCCCTCGGTAAAATGTTCGACGGTATCAGCCAGCGCTCGTCGATACGACCCGCCCACATCCCGAATCACCCCGTCAATATCAAAAATCACGATCGAACTCACGCCCTCACCCCTACTGAAACGTCCGCTAGCTCTGCCTCTACTGTCCTCATCCTGCACTACACCCCACCCCACCCCCCACCCCCCACCCCCATCCATCCTGTCGCTGGTACTTCCCTCAACACTGCGATAGAATAGGAAATTGCAGAGCGATATAATGCTGCAACGGGTTTCGCAAGTACAGTACTAAACAGTTTGGGACACGATGGAGGTTGGGTTGTCGAAGTTTATTTTAAAGGTTCTCTGGTTAGATGAGAATGTTGCCCTGGCGGTTGATCAGGTCGTGGGGAAAGGTACCAGCCCTTTAACCTCATACTTTTTTTGGCCTCGCAATGATGCGTGGGAGCAGTTGAAGACTGAGATGGAAGCAAAGCACTGGATCTCTGAAATCGATCGCGTCGAGTTGTTGAACCAGGCAACCGAGGTCATCAATTACTGGCAAGAAGAAGGCAAGCGACGACCGATGGCAGAGGCTCAGGCAAAGTTTCCAGAGGTCACGTTTACGGGTAGCGCCTAAACGCCAGGGTGCGTCATCAATTACCTCTAAAACCTTGCGGTATCAGCATAATCGCACCCACCCCAACGACCAAGCCAGGGGATGGAACTCTTGCTGCCAGTAGTGTGTAGTAGTCATTGATCACAGCCCCTAGCGCTTGTAATCCCTATGGCGTAAGCGCGTTGCGATTTCTTTGACTATACAACGCTTGAGTAAGCCTAAAAGCTGATCAAGAGGTCGAACCGCCCTGACTTGTAAATGATAGAGTTAGGGCGTGTTTTGTATTGAAGCCCCTTCGGAACACGAACAAAACAAAACCGATCATTCCGTAGGGGCTTAGCATTCGAGCGAAAATCTCTGCCATAACCGAAAGCATACCTGCCGTAGCTTGCTTCCCGTAGGGTATGCTAAGCCCTTACGATCGGATTTACTGAGCAGAGATACCTAGATTCCACCGCCAAGCGGTATTCTCATAGGCATCTTTGCAATGTGATGACTGTTCTACGCATGATTACGTACCAAGGCAAATAAATTTGAGACTTTGGTCATGATTTGCTACGGTTTATGAAAGTTGGTAACGCATTGTTTATATTTTTGCAGTCTAAAATACTTCGCGCATTGATACATTTGTTTAGGCAGGTAGCTTCATGACCATGACCATTACGCCCGACCAGGTAGAGCGGATTGTTTGGAACCAGCATCACGATCCATTCGAGGTGCTGGGACCCCACCCCTTTGAGAAACATGGTCAACCCGCCTGGATTGTGCGCGCTTACCAACCAACTGCCGATGCCGTTTGGTTGGTGCTGCCAGAGCAGCGGGCAGAATATCCCATGCAAGCAACCCACCACCCTCACTTTTTTGAATGCACGCTTGATCTTGCCGACCTGACAAACTACCAATTTCGCCTCAAAGAAGGCGATCATGAGCGGTTTATTTATGATCCCTATGCCTTTCGATCGCCCTACCTGACCGAGTTCGATGTTCATCTTTTTGCAGAAGGTAACCACCACCGTATCTACGAAAAGATGGGTGCCCATGTGACGACCATGAATGGCGTGCAGGGCGTTTATTTTGCGGTCTGGGCACCAAACGCCCGGAATGCCTCTGTGCTAGGGGATTTCAACCACTGGGATGGTCGGAAACACCAGATGCGGAAGATCGGCGATGGTATCTGGGATCTCTTCATTCCTGAAGTTAAGCCTGGTGATTCCTACAAGTACGAAATCAAAAATCAAGACGGTCATATTTACGAGAAATCTGATCCCTACGGCTTTCAGCAGGAGCCGCGACCCAAAACGGCATCGATCGTCACTGACCTGGATACTTACGCCTGGAACGACGATGAGTGGATGGCGCACCGTCGCCATAATGAACCCCTCACCAAGCCGATTTCGGTCTACGAATGCCATCTAGGATCCTGGCTACACGCGGCTTCGAGCGAACCCGCCCTGCTGCCGAATGGTGAACCTGAACCCGTCGTTGTCGTCTCCGAACTCAAGCCCGGAGCCAGATTTCTCACCTATCGAGAGCTTGCCGCCAAACTGATTCCTTATGTGAAGGAGTTGGGCTTCACACACATTGAGCTTTTACCGATCGCCGAACATCCCTTCGACGGTTCCTGGGGCTACCAGGTCGTTGGGCACTACGCCTGTACGTCTCGCTTTGGCAGTCCTCAAGACTTTATGTACTTTGTGGATCAGTGCCACGCCAATGGCATTGGGGTCATTGTGGATTGGGTACCGGGTCACTTCCCAAAAGATGGGCATGGGCTGGCGTTCTTTGACGGCACCCATCTGTATGAACACGCTGATCCCCGCAAAGGAGAGCATAAAGAGTGGGGCACACTAGTCTTTAACTATGCCCGCAATGAAGTGCGGAATTACCTGGTTGCCAATGCCTTGTTCTGGTTTGACAAGTACCACATCGACGGCATTCGGGTGGATGCAGTTGCGTCGATGCTCTACCTCGACTACTGCCGCGAACCGGGTGAATGGGTCACAAACCAGTACGGCGGGCGCGAGAATATTGAGGCGGCAGACTTTCTGCGCCAGATGAACCACGTCATCTTTAGCTATTTCCCAGGCGTGCTGTCGATCGCCGAAGAATCCACGTCCTGGCCAATGGTGTCCTGGCCGACCTATGTAGGTGGGTTGGGCTTCAACCTGAAGTGGAACATGGGCTGGATGCACGACATGTTGGACTACTTCCACATGGATCCGTGGTTCCGCCAGTTTCACCAAAACAACGTCACCTTTAGCATGTGGTACAACCACAGCGAAAACTTCATGCTGGCGCTTTCTCATGACGAGATTGTGCATGGCAAGAGCAACATGCCGGGAAAAATGCCCGGTGACGAATGGCAGAAATTTGCTAACCTGCGTTGCCTCTACGCCTTCATGTTTACCCACCCGGGTAAAAAGACGCTCTTTATGAGCATGGAGTTTGGGCAGTGGAGCGAATGGAACGTTTGGGCGGATTTGGAGTGGCATTTACTCCAGTATGAAACGCACCAAAAGCTGAAGCAATTCATGTCGGTCTTAAACCAGCTTTATCGCCATGAGCCTGCGCTCTATACCCAGGACTTTGGGCAGGAAGGCTTTGAGTGGATCGACTGTAGCGATAACCGCCATAGCGTGGTGTCCTTTATTCGCAGAGCCAAGGATTCGGATGAGTTTGTCGTCGTGGTGTGTAATTTCACGCCTCAACCCCATTCTCACTACCGGGTTGGCGTACCAGAGCTTGGCTTCTATACCGAGTTGTTGAACAGCGATTCGCGGGAGTATGGCGGCAGCAATATGGGCAACCTGGGGGGCAAGTGGACGGATGAATGGGCGTACCACAACCAGCCCTATTCCATCGACCTGTGCTTGCCGCCATTGGGTACGTTGATTTTGAAGCTCGATCGCGTCAAAACCCAAAAAGCGCTGCAAGGCGAGAATGACTAGGGCGCGTCATCAGTTCAGCTCCAAAACCTTGCGGTATCAGCATTGTCGCGTCCGTGTCAACGAACAAGGCTAGGGGCTGAAACCCTCGCTGCAAGGTGTGTGCAGTCTTAATTGATGACAGCCCCTAGTAACAAGACTTCCCATCCTGCAAGGTTGAGTGTTCGCTTCCCGTGCGGATGGCTCCCAGTAGAGTAGACACAATCACGCAGCGTTTGGTTTTGCCACCCGCTTTGCCAGAAAGGGTGAGCCGTCCTAACTGCCCGTTGACGTGTCCCTCATGATCAAACTGTACTCTGCGAATACCTCCCAACTGCTGAAGCGTTGTTTCAGCATCGATTTGAATAGCTGAGTCAAGGCTGCTCCACGCAGAAGCTGTTGGTGTGCTATTGACTGGATGCACAGCCCACTGCACAATGCCGCTCGTCTCTTGAAAGCTGGCTTGCCACACAATCCGATTCTGTTTGGCACGACTCTGGGCATCACGCATGGCTTGGTGTACACGTTCCTGTCCAGCGTTGAGCCGTTGTGCTGTTAAGAATCCACCCCATGTAGAAGCTGCAAAAGCAAAGAGAAGGCTGATAATCAAAACAATCACGATCAGTTCAAGCAGTGTAAAACCCCTGTCAGACGAGTGTGGTTCAAGTTTTGAGGAGGATGCGATCGTTTGTGTGAGAAGTTTACTGGAATAGTGAGCCATAACAACGGTAGTAGATACAGATTACGAAAGGCAAAACCGTAGCCTGATTTTGCCTATTTAAGCTTTCCCAGAGAATTTGAGCGAATAACGGCTTAACTGCGCCACTTGCCGGATCAGCCCTCAACACCCGTGTAGTCAGCTTGAACGTTCATTACGATTCCCTTCCAGGCTTGCTAAAAGCGGCATGATGAAGCGGTGGAATCGCTGACCAGAGGACTGTATATGCGTCAGCACAAGTGGCTTGCTTTTACGCCAACCCTGTTGTTAGAAAAACTATTGAGAATGGTGCAGCGATCGCGCGATCGCTTACCCCATCAGGTACGATCGCTCCATCGCTGGTACGTTCGACGATCGCCCTGGAGTTTGGTCTTAACTTTGGTCGTGCTCTGCCTGGGGGTGCGATCGCTGCCCTATCTGGCTCCCATTCGTGCCGTTGACCTGGCGCAAGACCAGCAGGCGATCGCCTTTGTCGATCGCAACGGGCTACCGCTAGGAACCGTCCTCACCCGCGATCAGGAACACACGGTCACTATTCCACTGGCGCAGGTATCGGTGCCCTTTAAGCAGGCGATCGTCGCGGCAGAAGATGGACGCTTTTATCAGCATGGTGCGTTGGATGGTCGGGCGATCGTCCGTGCCGTGTTAGAAGCGATGCAAGCCCGCCAGGTGGTCAGCGGTGCCTCTACCATTACCATGCAGCTTGCCCGGATGCTGGAACCATCACCCCGCACATTGCCTGCAAAAGTCAAAGAAATCTGGCTTTCGTGGCGGCTCGCGGCTGGCATGAGCAAAGATGAAATTCTTGCAGCCTATGTGAATCGCCTACCGATGGGTGGCAATATCTATGGCATTGAAGCGTCGGCTCGCCTTTACTTCGGCATTCCTGCCAGGGATTTGAATGCGGCGCAAGCGAGTTTGCTGGCAGGGCTGCCCAACGACCCCAATGACCTCAACCCCTACGATCGCTGGCAGGCTCTCAAAAAACGGCAGACCTATGTTCTAAACCGGATGGTGCAAGATCGCTACCTGAGCCGTGCAGATGCCGATCGTGCCTTTGCGGAAAAATTGTCTCTCCAACCGCGACAGCAAGGTCTCATCGCCGCGCCGCACTTCTTGTTTTGGTTAGCGGCACAGCGATCGACCCATCCGGCTCAAGTACGTACCACGCTCGATCGTCCCCTTCAGCAATTTGTTGAGGCTCAAGTTCAGCAAGTCATTCAAACCCTGGCACCCCACAACGTCCACCATGCAGCGGCTTTGGTGTTGGATAACCGCTCTGGCGATGTGCTTGCCTACGTTGGGTCGCCCAATTATTTTGCCGATGCTCAAAGTGGGCGCAATGATGGCGTACAGGCTCTCCGCCAGCCCGGTTCTACCCTCAAACCCTTTCTCTACGAACTGGCTTTAGAGCAACGCGTCATTCGTCCCAATACTATTCTGGCTGACATTCCTACCCGGTATGCCATTCCCGGTGCCAAGCTCTATACTCCCTCAGACTACAGCGAAACCTTTCAAGGCCCTGTGCGGGTAAGGGTAGCGCTGGCAAATTCCCTCAACGTACCAGCCGTGAGGGTTTTGGAGAAAGTCGGCGTGAAAACGTTTCTCGATCGCCTCCATCAACTTGGCTTTACCCACCTGACCCAAACCCCTGACTACTACGGGTTAGGTCTCGCGCTCGGCGGCGGCGAAGTCAGCCTGTGGGAATTGGCGCGGGCATATTTGGTTTTGGCGAATGGAGGAGGGGAGAGAGGAGAGAGGGGAGAGGGGAGAGGGGTGAGGAGAGAGGAGTCAGGAGTCAGGAGCCAGGAGGCGGAGGAAGCTAGGGAAGCAGGGGAAGCAGGGGAAGACAGAAATTTAACTCAAAACTCAAAACCCTTTTCATCCCTTATCCTTCATCCTTCATCCTTTCTCGCCTCTTGGTCTCTCATCACCGACATGCTCAGCGACTCCCATGCGCGTGCAAAAGCCTTTGGGGTGGAGTCGCTGCTGAGTTTGCCCTTTCCTACAGCGGTCAAAACGGGTACGTCGTCAGATTTTCGGGATACGTGGACGGTTGGGTTCACACGGGATTACACCGTTGCAGTGTGGGTGGGCAATTTTGATGGCGACCCGATGCGACAGGTTTCGGGGGTGACGGGTGCGGCTCCGCTGTGGAACCGGATTATGCTGCACTTGCATGAACGTCACGAACCGGATGCGTTTCCACACCCAGACGGCATGGTCAAGCGTCCCATCTGTGCGCTGTCGGGTGCCCGTCCTACGCCTGCTTGCCCTGTGGTTGTGCAGGAGTATTTTGAACCGCAAGATTTGGGGGAGTACGATCGCCAGCCTGATCCCTTCTACCAAACCGTGACGGATAGTAAAGGGAAACAGACCTATCGCCTCAAGCTACCGTCCGAATACAACGAATGGTTAGCCATGCAGCCGTCTCTGCCAGTAGCAACAGCGGGTTTAAGGATTCTCGCGCCCCGCAATGGTGATGTCTTTTTATTAGAGCCAGAAGGAACCGACTCGGCTCAGCGGCTTCAATTTAAGCTGGCAGGTACGTCCAAAACTGTGGAATGGCGGCTGAATGGGCAATTATTGTCATCAAAAACGTCTGACTCTGTATTTTGGGTACCGAAACCAGGAAACTGGGTGCTAGAGGTGAAACGTGGCGATGAGCGCGATCGCGTTCAGTTTGAAGTGCAAGCGCAGAAAACACGTTCTACTCGCAAGGGGTTTTCCTTTGCCCAATAAGGTTATCTAACTTGTTACCCAGCGGTTTGGCTCATGAATTCAAATATCAAACTTGAATGACGTTAAAGGTATCTCGATTTTCAATGCGATAAAACAAAAAGTCTGAGTCGAGCGTAAGGATTTGCCGAGCGCCCGTTCTCTCCGCTGCGAGAACAAGTGTTGCATCTGCCAAGTCCATCGGGCGATCGCGATATTGCTCCATCAACTCGAACAAACGCCTGTAATCCTGCTCCTGAATTTCGTAGGCCATCAACAGTTTGTCCAGGAGCAGTTGCCTTAAATCTTTTTGAAGTCTCCAACCGCCTCGCCGGAAAGCTAAATACATGGCTTCCGCTAAGCAAGACCAGGTTGTAAGCAGAGTGGGATCAAGCTGTTTAACTGCCTGTTTGTAGGCTTTATGTTGAGATTGAGTGAGATTGACCAGGCAAAGCAAGACTCCTGAATCGCAAAGAATCATAGCTCTAAACCCTGTTGCCGATATTTGTCTAGCAGAAATTCTTGATAGTCGCTAATTGGCTCGGTTGGTTTAATTTCCACCTGTTCAAGAGACTCAAACCATCGTGCCCATTTTTTAGCACGTTCACTTTCAGGATGGTTAATAGGTATATTACTTTTTTCGATAACCAAAAGGTCGATAAAGTCGCTGACTTCCTGCAAGAGTGATTCAGGTAATTGCTGCAATTTGGCAATGGCAGTTTCACGAATCGTCATAAGAGTGACCTCCCCAAAAAACCTCTACGTTCCTTGATCGCGTCCTATTTGCTAGCAAGCAACGTTTTAAGCTTCGCAATGGCGCTTTCAAGTAAATCAATCATCATGTTCTACTCACAAGCAAAAATATCGGCTCACGCTTCGTAGTCATCTTGAATGAATCGCTCTCGGATGGATGGAGCATACGGTCGAGACAATCCTAGTCTATCTAAAAACCCAACCCTACACTGGATCAATCAGTTCTCGAATTTTTTGTGCAGTGGCAGGTGCTAGAAGTACGCCGTTACGGTAGTGCCCCGTTGCGAGCAGTACATTGCTGTAGCCGGGAAGTGGTTCCACGATTGGGGCAGGGCGACCTTCAGGACGGGGGCGTAAGCCTGACCAGGTACGAACGATCGTGGTATCGGCAAGCCTGGGGCAAAACGCGATCGCCTGCTGCATCACGGTCTCTAAGGCAACGGTATCGGGTAGGGGGGCAGAGGAGCCGATCGGAAATTCTACTGTTGCGCCAACCCAGTAGTCGCCGCCGCCCAAGGGAACGATATGGACATCTTCCCCCGTTATGACAGGCTGCGGCTGTAGATGTAACGGCTCTGGTAAGCGTACATGGACTGCTTGCCCCAGCACAGGACGAAGATCAACGGGCTGTTGGAGCAATGCTGTGAGCGGTGTTGATCCTAAACTTGCGGCGATTACTAGCCAGTCGATCGCCAGCGTTCCGGCAGTCGTTTGCACCTGCTGACAGGCTTGCAAGGCAGACTCATCGATTCGATCGCACGGCTCCACCCCAACCACAGCGGTATCAAACTGAAATGTCACGCCTTTTTGGGCGGCTGCCATTACCAACGCCTGAGTGAGCGCTGTTGGATCAACCTGGCGATCGTCCGGTGAATAAATCGCCGCTGTGATCCGTTCTAAATTCAGTTGGGGATAGGTAGCTGCGATCTGAGCGCGATCGAGTATTTCTAGCCGCCAACCCTGCGATCGACGCACTTCTGCTAACTCATGCCATCGTTCCAGCGGCTCGTTGTCACAGCAAAGGCGCAAAATGCCTTGTCGGTTGAACAGAATGGGTTGTCCAGTGATTGCCTCCAGTTCGGGCACCCAGGCGTTGTAGCGATCGATCCCCGTGAGCCGCATCCGTAAATTGTTGCCCTTCAGTTTTGTACTAATGGCTCCCATCAGCACACCCAGCGCGGCTCCTGTAGCGGCTTGAGCGGGCTGGTGGCGATCGACCACTGTAACATTGAGACGTTCAATCTGGCTTAATTCATAGGCGATCGCGGCTCCAACCACGCCACAACCGACGATGACAACGTTAGCCATGCACTACCGGAGCGAATTTAGCAAGGGAACAATCAACAGGGTCATTTTGTTGATGGACAGCAGCGTTAGTTGGCGATCGTCACGTTCTTGAACGCTTGCGTCTTGGGAATCAGAATATCAATGCCGTTTGTGCTTTCGGGAATTTGCATCCACACATAGGCATCAGCGCTTGCATTTTGATTCAAATCGCTCACCGAGATATTGCTGGTTGCCCGGTTGATGCGATCGACCGCCTGATACGTTTCGCCCGTGGTTGGGTTGCGTGCGGTAGTGCTACCGGGATAAATCACGCCCTGTTCATACCCAATCGCGTCAGTTTTGGGAGCCACTCGACGCACCCGAAACTGGATGTTAACAAAGTCACGTAGCTTCGTGTTTGGGTTTTGAATCCGGTTCACGGCAATGATCTCGACCTGTGCTTTGTTATCGATCGCAGGTTGAGTTGTCCCTGGTTGCCCAAAGCTACTAGCGGGTGCCTGAGCAGACTCAGGTGTTGGGTTAGTGGCTGGCTGCTTTGCCGTTGGCGATGCTTCTGAGGTGGGCTGCTGGGCTTGGTTTTGGTTGAGAGCATTTGTCACTGCTGAAATAGTCTGCTGCACATCCAGGAAGCGGTACGCCAGGAAGCCACTAACCCCCAAACTCAATAGCGAGAGAAGAAATGCCAGTGTTGTCAAGAACGAAAGTCCTGCATGACCATGCGATCGTCGAGCGTAGACGATCGCGTCCTTGTCCGTTGCTTGAGGATTGCGGGTTCTCATAGAGCAAACGTTGTAGTGCTAAGCTACAGAGCTAACTGGGCTATACTAGCGTTCCATTTGCACAAAAAGAAATCCTCTACCGTCAGAGAGAAAAAAGGCGCTTCTTTAGACAGGTGTATATGGAACTTTCGCTTCATGCACACGCTCAAAGAAGCCATGAAAAAGATGGATAAGTAATGCTAATTGACAGCCGATCGCATGAATGCACCCTTTGTTAACCGCTTAAAGCTAGTCCTTGCAGCTTTCCTGCCGCTGGTGCAATTAATGCCAGTGCAACCGAGTGTTGCTTACACAAGCCTTGCGCCAACCGTTTCAACCAGCAGTGCTTCTGTACGAGCAACGTCTTTAGCGCAAGCCACCGCAAATACCGTGTGCCCAGCGCAATTGAGCAGTGCGATCGATCGCATCACCCAACGAAAAGCATTGGCTGGAGTCCGTTGGGGCATTGTCGTACAAACGCTAGCGAACCCTGCAAATCGTAAAACGCTGGTTGCCCGGAACGCGACGACACTCCTTGCCCCAGCCTCCAACAACAAACTGTTGACAACCGCCGCTGCACTGACTGCACTGGGAGCTGCATACCGCTTTCGTACAGGAGTCTATGGCGACAGCACTCAACCCAACCTGACAACCTTACGCATTGTTGGACGTGGAGACCCTAGCTTGACCACGGCACAACTTACCACCGTTGCCCAGCAGTTGCGCCAGAAAGGGGTGCAGCAGGTAGAGCAATTGATTGGGGACGATACCTACTTTCGTGGTGCTGCTACTAACCCGAACTGGGACGCAGACGATACTCTCCAGGGCTACGGTGCGCCTGTAAATAGCTTGATGCTCAACCAGAATGGCATTGGACTGACGCTGTTTCCCCAACGCGTGGGACAACCCCTGCGCATCCAGTGGGATGATCCAACCGATGCCAATAGCTGGAGCCTTCGGAATCAGTCCGTGACGGTTTCTGCCAGCAGTGGTGAATATGTGGATGCGGTACGCACAGCACGAGTGATTCAGGTTAGCGGACAATTGCGGGTTGGGTCAGAAGCCGAGACGATCGCCGTGTCTATTCCCAATCCTGGCAACTATTTGATCGATAAATTCCGCACGGCGCTCATCAATGCCAGTATCCCAATCCAGCGCACGACCGTCGTGAAAGCAACCCCTGCACCACCCGGTCTGACCGAACTTGCCGCTGTTGAATCGGCTCCCCTGGCGCAACTGCTCATTGAAACCAACCGCGAGAGCAACAACACCTATGCTGAAGCGCTGCTGAAGACCCTGGGCGCAACCCAAGCTGCCAATAGCCAGGATGCAACTGCTAGCGGCATTGAGGCTGTAAGGACGACCCTAACCCCCTTAGGCGTAAACCCCGCAGGCTATCGCATGGTGGATGGGTCAGGTCTGGCAAGCCGCGATCGCGCCACTCCCGAAGCGTTGGTACAAACCCTACAAGCCATGTCCCAATCTTCTAATGCGTCGGTTTTTCGGAACTCGTTAGCCGTAGCAGGCATCAACGGGACGCTCAAAAATCGCTTTCGCAACACGGCAGCACAAGGCAAGCTTCAAGGCAAAACGGGCACCATTTCAGGTGTCGTAGCGCTTTCTGGCTATCTTACGCCTATTAACCATCCCGACCTGGCGCTGAGCATTCTTACCAATTACTCTGGTGCTTCAACCGCCTCAGTAAGAAGTGCCGTTGATGAGATGGTGCTGGTACTGACGCGGCTACGATCGTGCTAAACTCAGCCGATTGCACCGCTATGAAGTCCATCCCCCACTCCCCACTCCCCACTCCCGCCATAACTTTAATTCGGCACCGTCAACGGCTGACCATTCTGTTCTGGCTTCAGGTTCAGTAAGAAGGGAATCGCCTTGACCGTCCAGTCTTTGAGCGCTGTAAAGTTAGCCGCATCATCGCCGTAGCAGATTTCTAGCATTTCGGTATGCACAATACCAGGGCTGAGAGGAATGGCTACCATGCCTGGAGGGAGTTCTTGAGCCAGAGCGCGGGTCAAACCTTCGATCGCCCATTTAGAGGCACAGTAAGACGCAACATTGGGTGAGGTCGATCGCCCCCAACCCGAACTCAAGTTCACAATGATGCCATGACGCTTCGCAAGCATCGCTGGGACAACATGACGGATGACGTTGGCGACCCCCTTGATGTTGATATCAATCAAGGTCGAGAAATCTTCAGAGGGGACTTCCCATAAAGGAGCCAGGGCATTAATAATTGCCGCGTTGTTGATGAGTAAATCTGGCGGCGGATACTCATTCAGCAAACGGCTTGCCCAGGCTTGTACCTGGACCTCGTCTGACACATCCACTGTTTCAAATGCATGGGGAGAGTCAAACTGCTTGCGTAGTTCTGTAATCGACTCGACCGATCGCGCACAACCCAAGACGGTATGTCCCTTTGCGGCAAACCCCTGCGTCATCGCTAGCCCCAGACCACGGCTCACACCCGTAATGACAATCAGCTTTGACATCAATGCTCCAATTCGTTGCTTGTGTTTGATTAAGGGCGATCGTAATCCCTAACAACGAACAATCAGCAACTAAACCCGACTCAATCTCCTCCAACGCTGATACCGCTGCCTTCTACCAACGCACCCGTAATATCAACCCCATTCATTTGGGCACCTGTAGTTTCGGCATTGCTGACATTCGCGTTCTTCAAGTTGGCGTTCTTCAAGTTCGCCAGATTTAGACTCACATTGCTGGCAAAAGCTCTCGTCAAATTGGCATTTTGCAGATTGGCGCTGGTAAGATCAGCCCCTTCGAGATTGGCATCGGTCAAATTTGCGCCTTGCAGGTTGGCTTTCCTCAAGTCGGCACCCACCAGATAGGCAGCGGGTATGTTGGCTCCTGAAAGATCACAGCCAACGCACGATCGCGTCTCAAGCAACTGTTTGACGTGGCTAGGGTTTTCAGCGCTTGCTGGGGCAGCGATCACCATAGCAGCCATGAGAAAAAAGGTAGAAAAAAGTTTATTCATTGTTTGCCTCCTGGAAATTGAAGCGTCCGTTGGCGACTACACGAGTAACGTGCCCAAAATCGGAACCTCTTCAAACTCGTTGGTCAACGTTAAGAAACTAAATTCAGCGCTCTAAAAGCGAAGCGAAACCCCAAGGAAAGGATGCAACAGGGTGAGCGCCGATGTTGGGAAGAACACACATCTTTACTCTACACTGATCTGACAAAGCAATAATCAGGCAGGTTAACCCCTCTTCAGCCCTGATCCTCTTTAGCCTTAATGCTTCTCCTGCACAGCGTATCATCGTTCAATCATGCCAGTACAGAGCCTCATCGTCCTCTTACCAGAGAATGAACTGGTAGTAATCACATAGGAGGGTTGTAAAGAAAGCTTGACTACGCCAGCGCACTTCTTACCTGCCATTGCGCTTTCTAACGCTAGGGGCTGTCATCAATTACGACTACACATTGCTTGCAGCAAGGGTTCCAGCCCCTAGCCTGGTGTGTTGAGACGGGCGTGACACTGCTGATATTGCAAGGTTTCGGAGCTAATTGATGACACGCCCTAGACAACGATCTTGGTTGCTTTACCAACGCGACACAGGTGGAGTAGCGTTTATCGATCGGCAACGGCTCGAAAGCTAGAGAGTGCAGACGGTAAATTTTGGGTTAACGTCCGGTTGCATTTAGGCGCTATCCGTTTCATCTGCTCCTCGTCCGCGGTCGATCATACAGCCCCAAAATCCTCTCGGTTCAACGGTGTATACCTTCTTTGGGATTCAGAACCAGGCAATGAGAGCAATTACGGCAAAGTGCCAGTAATACTACAGATACTGGATGTCTTCCTTGCTACATTTAAGCGCAGAGAGTATAACAGATATTAAGCGTTAACGGAATAATTTTTCCTGACCATTTATTTTCGCTTCATGAAGGTTTTATCATAAATTTATAAATTCAGTAGTTTCTACGTTTAAGCTTGGCTGCAAGAGTTATACAACAGCAATGTCGTGCCGATGTTTCGGCATTTATCTCTTTGCAATTCTGTACTTTTGTATACGCTTTAACGCGGAGAACGTCGTGAATGCTAGAAATTCCCGCTAAGCCATCTCATTCTGACCGCACGATCGGGGTGCCCCTTGATGTTGTCCCAAGACCGTCTCAAAAACGTCGGTTGTTTTTGACGCTGGCATTGGTCTCTTTAGGTGCTACAGCAGTAGCGTTTGGGCTTTCTTCGATTGGGTATCGCTTGACGCATTTGACCATTGATAACGGTTTGATTAATGCTCGGTCAGTGCGGCTTCAAGCGCCGATCGACGGCACCATTAAAGAGTTCTACGCCCAGCCAGGAGTGGTGGTTAAGCAAGGGCAAGTGCTGGCTCGTATTGCTCCCACTCCTCAAGAAGGTCAGCAAGTTTTACAACTTCAAGGTGAGATCAATGCGATGGTTGCCCAGCTAGCGGCGAGTCAGCAAGCACTGGCTCTGCTGCAACAGCAACTAAGCGGTTTGGAGACTCAGGATCAATCGATTCAGGGTGCCAATATTGAACTGGCAGGCAATGATGTGCGTCGCTATCAAGCCGCGGTAGATGAAGCAAAAGCAAAAGCTCAGTCTGCACGGTTAGATTATCAACGTAATCGCCAACTGGTGTCTGAAGGTGCAATCACTCAACAAAAAGTTGATCAATTAAAAGCAATTTGGCAGTCAAGCGAAGCCGAAATTAGACAGGCACAGGCTGATTTAGATTCTGCTCGCACAGCTCACACCGCCTTGAAAGCGGGGACTGCCCTCAAAGCATCCGATCGTTTGTTGAATCAGCGGGTCAGCTTGACACAGGCGATGCAAGCTCAATTAACGCAGATCAAAACATTAGGAGCGCAACTGGCTACGAAGAAAAGTCTCCTTGCTCAAGCTCAAGCTGTTTATACGGCTCGCAAAGATATGACTATCACGGCTCCGTTTGGTGGGGTGATTTATCGCACCGAGCAAGAGCAGGGTGAGCAGGTAAATCGTCCCGGTACTTTATTGACCATGCTGGATTGCAACGCGCTCTGGGTTGAAATGCTGGTGAGTGTAGAACAGGCAAACCGCATCGATCGTCAGCAACCCGTGCGGGTGCAATTGTTGGGTGATCCAAAAACCTTGACGGGAGACGTAGATCTCATTGAATCGGTCAGCAATATTGAAACGATCAAGCAACAAACTCAGGCGATTACGCCAGCAACCCCTTCTTACCTGAGCGATCAACCGCTGGTAAGGGTCACGGTTAAAATTCCACCATCCCAACAGCAAGCGCAGTCTCATCGCTTTTGTGGGGTTGGTCAGTCGGCAAGCATCACCTTTGGCACACGCTAAAGAGGGTGCGATCGAGGTTCATTGGGTGCCTGTTCTCAGCCTGTCGATCGAGCGATCGTGCCTGGTTGAGCATTGATTTACCGTTTTCATTGCAAGAGTGACGTTCTATGCCCATCGCCAGTGCTTCTGCCCCTCAAAGAACGCTAACGTCTCAACTGAATTGGTTTGCGTGTTTGAGCATTACAGCTTTTGGCTTTGCTTTGTTGTATTTTGCTCACAGTTCAAAGCACATTGCCGTGTGGGATGTCTTTGCACTCATTAGCCTTGGTATTGTCGGAACCTGGCGCTGGAGCCTGTTTTTACTGAGAGGGATTCGCTCTCGCCTTTATTTAAATTGGACGTTTCCACGCTGGCGGCGACGCGCTGATGCCATTGCAGTAGAGCAACTTCCGCTCGTATGCTTGCTGGTGCCAACGTATAAAGAGAAGCCCTGGATTACCGAGCGTGTCTTTCGAGCGATCGTGCAAGAAGCCAAAACGCTGGCTCAGCCGATTGTTCTACTAACAAACAGCAGTAGTGATGAAGAAAACGCGTTTATTCGTCAGGTGTTGGAGTCTGAAGATCCAGAGTTGCGATCGATCCATCTGATTCAAATGGTGCAACACGATGGCAAGCGCCAAGCGATGGCAGATGGCTTACGCGCGTTAGCTCGCCACAATCTTCCTGCGGATACTGTCATTGCCCTCATGGATGGTGATTCGGAATTAGCGCCTGGTGTGCTGCGTCAATGCTTGCCCTTCTTTCGGTTGTTTCCTCGCCTGGGAGCACTTACCACCGACGAACTGCCTGTCGTGAAAGATTCTTACCTGTTTTCGGAATGGTTTCAGATGCGGTTTGCTCAACGACACCAGCAAATGTGTGCCGATTCGCTTTCTGGGAAAGTGATGTGTTTAACCGGACGCTTTTCACTGTTTCGGTCAGAAGCCGTGCTGCAACCATCCTTCTGTGAGCAGTTAGAGAACGATAGCCTGGACGATTGGCTGTGGGGGCGCTTTAAGTTTCTGTCTGGTGATGATAAAAGTACCTGGTTTTGGCTGCTGCGTCGTGGTTACGACATGCTTTACGTCCCCGATGCGTTGGTTTATTCTATTGAGACGCTTTCGGGGTCAGCGGTCGATCGTGCCTATGACAATATGCGACGGTGGTATGGCAACATGCTCCGCAACAACAGTCGTGCCCTTGCGCTTGGTCCCAACGTAACGGGTTACTACCTCTGGTATGGCTTGCTCGATCAGCGCATTAGTATTTGGACATCGCTTATTAGCCCTAGCTGTTTACTCCTGTCTCTCCTTCAAGGTCATTTCATTGCAGCGGGCATTATTGCGTCGTGGATTTTGTTTAGCCGCTCGTTTATGCTGCTGCTGCTTTTTCAGGGTAGAGCGGCTGATCCAAAACCTATTCATTTACCCATTTTGCTGGTGACGCAATGGAGTTCATCATTGGTCAAAATCTGGACACAGATGAACCTGGCAAAACAACGATGGGCAAATCGAGACAATCAGAGTCTTTCGGCTGAAGGAACGGGCAGAGAACGCCTTGCGAAACTGGGAATTTCTCGCTTTCTGCTGGCGAGTCAGGTGTTTAGTTTTGCCATCTTTCTGCTGTGGTTGAATGGCATCCTTAATCCTTTGTGGGATTTAGAGGGGTTACACCTAAAATTCACTGCCGCCCAACAAGCCGTTGTGCAAGAGATTGATGCCATTGACCACGGTATTGTGCCCAGTGATGGCAACGATGATGCCGCTGTTCTCCAGGCATTAATCGATCGCCAACCCCTCGACAAAACCATTCAAATCAATCTTCCCATTGGTGAACTGGATTTGTTTGAGCCGCTTAGCCTCGATCGCAGTCATCTCCGTCTCAAAGGGCAGGGTGTAAATCGAACCATTCTGCAAGCTCACTTTAACGCTACGGCTGATACGGCTATGCTGATGGTGTCTGCGCTGAGGGCGGGTCAGCCAGAGCTGGTAGCGGATGTCCAGACAACAGCAAACCCAGAACAAAAACCCGTTCAAGACGTACAGATTAGTGGCTTTACATTGCGCTATAGCCCGTCCAAACCAGACCTGGCGAAACAACCCAGCAATGGTTTGATTTTAGATGATGTGACTCAAGCAACGGTTAGCAACCTGCATTTAGAACATGGCATTCGCTATCCGTTTGTGCTGACGCGATCGCAGCATGTGGTCACGCAATACGTCACGGCAGAAGATGAGGTTGACCACAGTAAAATTGTGATGAATGATGCCGTTGGTAGCGAACTCGATCGCAGCGCAAAGTAGCCACTTGTAATGATGCAAAACATTAGCTGCGTAGGGTGCTGTATGGGCTTCGCCATTAAAGAAAAACTTCAGCGTCACGCGCCACCTCTTTTGAGTAACCGAATGAGTCAACACAGCTACTGAGCAGGAGACGCAACGTTCAAATTCAAGCTCTTTTGCACCCCTATCCCTTGCATCAGCCATGAAATCTAGCCTTGTGCATGCTTGTCTATGGCTCTTGGCGCTGCTAAGTTCTACTCACATTGTTAGTAGTTGTCGTCAGCTAAGTTCCATGACCGCTCCTGAGGCTGTTGATCCACTGGTGCGATCGGAGTCTAGTGATCCATCAAAGATAAGCGAACGCTCGGCTGCTGGAAAACGTCTGTGGGCAGGGAATTTTTCGGACTCGAATTGGCGATCGCAATGGCACATCCGCAAGCAAGGTGATTGGGGTTGGCAGAATACAGCCACCATTGCAGACCCTCAATTTTCAACGGCTCTTAGAGTGCGTTATCCAGCCGGATCTGCCAGTCCAGCCGTGAAGCGTAAAACAGGTGCTCCGCTTGGTGGAGCGCAATTTTACACAACGTTGCCGTTTGCACCCCAGGACTCTTTACGCCTCAGCTATGACGTGCGCTTCTCTAAAAATTTCAACTTTGTGAAAGGGGGCAAACTACCCGGCTTTTTTGGCGGCACAGAAACCAGCGGTGGCAAAAAGCCCGACGGCACAAACGGCTTTTCGACCCGATTCATGTGGCGCAAAGGGGGACAGGGAGAAGTGTATGCCTATTTACCCACCAGCGCTAAATATGGCACCTCGATCGGGCGTGGCAACTGGGTCTTTACCCCCGGCACCTGGCATCGTTTAGAACAACAGGTTGACCTGAATGATCCTCAAAAGAACAATGGTCGCCTGCAAGTGTGGCTGGATGGAAAGAAAGTCTTGGATCAAAACAACCTTCAATTTCGTACCACCAAAACACTCAAGATTGAAGGCATTTTCTTCTCCACATTCTTTGGTGGCAATGATCCATCCTGGGCAACGCCCAAAGAAGTTACCATTGATTTTGCCAACTTCTCGATCGCACAGCCACAAACGGTTAAATGATAGTACCTTTGCCCTTATGCCCTACACAGCGGTAGATCTTCTTTGCTGCCTTTCAAAGCGTTGATCAGTGTTCTTCAAAGCGAATTATTTTTGCTCGGAAAGGAGCATTTCACTGAAACTTCGAGATTGCAATCGGCAGACCCTTCTGTGATGTAAGGAATACCCGTTTTACCGCCAATTTTCAAGCCAAACTTCAGGCTGATTTCTTCCACATTGGCATCACCCAAATTCTTAAAGGCATTGAGTGCATAGAGCGTGTAGCCTCGAATCATGCTCTGTGCTTGTTGCATTCTGACACTGATATCATTGACAACGCCCATGCCGCCAGGATCGTCATCATCGATCGCCCGCGCCGGAATGTCCGTCGATGATGTTGCTTCAATAAAAATCTCGAATGCCTCACCGTTCTCCTCAAATTGGAAACGCTTTACATCAGACATTAGCTACCTCAGTAGAATTTGTTAGGACGAATTTTACTCTTTAACAAATTTTTATGTGATTTCTGGACGCTCTCAGTATATCTGAGTAGCTTAGAAGTGTTTAAGCTCCTCTTGTATCTACCAACATGGCCCGTTACGCCCTGATTATTGGCATCGCTGAGTATACAACCGCGTCCTTCCAGAGTTTAGAATCGCCCGTTCAGAATGCCAACGCGATCGCAGACATTCTCGACCAATACGGCGAATTTAATCAAGTGATGCGGCTGCCCTTCCGGCGCGAAGCAGGACAAAAAGATCTGGGCAACGTCATTCGCAAACCGCTGACTAACGAAACTCTGGTGCGTGAACTCCAAAAATTTCTACAAGATGCGGCTGGTAGTGAAGTGCTGCTTTATTACAGCGGGCACGGGTTTAGCAAAGTGCAGCCACTCTCTGGCACGTCAGAAGGGTATCTCGCGCCGTCGGATTGCCAGGTCGAATTGAATGCCGCAGGGCAAGTCATCGCTGAAAAAAACGGCATTTCTCTGGCTGATCTAAACAAGCTCATCAATCACCACAAATTCAGCAGTCTGGTCGTGATTTTAGACTGCTGCAACTCTGGTGCCTTTCTCGAAAGCGACATGGTACGGCGAGATTTTACCTTTGGCTATGAGCGTGACTATTACCTGATTACCGCCTGTCGCGGCTCTAGCAAGGCTTACGAGGGTGAGCACCACAGCTTACTCACGGCTGCCGTGCTGAAAGGACTCTCTCCCGCTAGCGTTACGTCGGGAAGCGGTTGGATTAGTGGCGATCGCCTCTTCGACGTGATTGGGGATGAACTGCAAAACTCGCGCCAGGAACCGCTGCGGATGGGCTGGGGACGCTCCATTACGCTGGTGCGCTACAAGCAACGGCAACCTGTGCCAACCCCGGAATCTACATTCAACCCTGCCAATCCTTATATGGGGTTGAAAGCGTTTGAGCAGTATCAGGCAGACTACTTTTTTGGACGCGGACAGGCAGTAAGGGCATTGCTCGATCGCCTGGATAAAAACCGTTTCCTATCCGTGATTGGTCCCTCTGGCTGCGGCAAATCGTCACTGGTCAAAGCGGGACTGCTGCCTGAACTGGAGGGCGATCGTCTTCCCGGTAGTCACGACTGGCAGATCAAAATCATCACACCGGGACAGTATCCCCTCCAGGTTCTAACCCAGACGCTGGAACAACTGCACTCAAACGACAAGCCTGTTGTGCTGTTTGTCGATCAATTTGAGGAACTGTTTACCCTCTGCCCCAATGAGGAAGAGCAGCGCACCTTTATCAAGCGGTTGAACGACGAAACCAACAACCCTACCAGGCAAACTCGCATCATTGTTGCCATGCGCGGCGATTTTCTCGATCGGTGCGCCAAGTTTCAAGAATCTGCTGACCTGATCAACAGTACCGCCCCGACAACCTATATGGTCACGCCTCTCACTGAAGCCAAACTGGTGGCAGAACTGGAGGATTCGATTATTTGTCCAGCGGCACTGCATGAAGTAAGCTTTGAACCAGGACTGGTATCGCGCATTGTAAATGATGTGGTGAACCAACCGGGCGCAATGCCGCTGTTGCAATATGCTCTAATGCAGCTTTGGGACAATTGCATTTCAACGGATGGCAGATCGCGACTGCTGACGCTTCAAAGCTACAACGCGATCGACGGCGTAAAAGGTGCTTTACAGCGTTGGGCAGACCAGTTTTACACCAGCCTTTCTCCTACCGACCAAACCTTTGTCCGAGACCTGATTAGCGAATTAGTCCAGATTGGGGATGCCGGCGAAGTCACTCGCCGACGCGCAAACTGGGAACGCCTACGCGCGATCGCCACCTCACAAGAACAACTCAATCGCATCATCGGTAGCCTCATCTATCAACGCCTCCTCGTAGCCGATGACAAAACGGTTGAAGTAGCACATGAGGCACTCTTATCCGAATCCAAACTTATTCAAGGCTGGATTGACGAAAACCGGGACGACATTCGCCTCCAACAACGCCTGGAAATCTACCGCCACGAATGGCAAGACCACGATCGCTCCGAAAACTACCTCCTCGATGCTGGCAGATTAGCCGCGATCGATGAATGGATGGAAAAGAAACAACCCCGCCTGATGCCTGTTGATCAGGAGTTTATTGAGGAGAGTAGGAGAAGGCGCGATCGACAGTTTCAGGCGCAACTGGAGCAGGAGCGGAGGTTGAGAGAAGAAGCAGAGGGAAGAGAGCTAGCAGAGATTGGGGAGAAAATTGAAGCCGAAGCAAGAGCCGAAGCGGAAGCAGAAAGATCTAATGAATCTGTGGCAAGAGTAAAAGCTGAGAAACAAAAAACTCGGATTGCCACAGTAGCAGGAGCATTACTTGTTGTGCTGGCAGCCATAACAACCCTATCGGCACTATCGGCTCAAACTGAAAAACGAAACGCACAAGCAAAAGAAATTAAGGCACTAATAGCTTATTCTGAGGCAGTCGCTGGCACAAATGACCAACTTAAAGCACTTATAGCAACTGTAAAAGTCTTAAAGCAATTGCGAGAAAGACAGCACGAAACACCAGGTGAACTTCAAAGAGTCATTACTGAAACTCAAGAGGTCAATCGTCTAGAGGGACACACTAGAGAAGTAAACGATGCTAGTTTTAGTCCTGACGGAAAAATTATTGCATCTGGCAGTTTCGATGACACTATTAAAATTTGGAATCAGGATGGCAAGCTATTATCAAGTAGTAATAATCCTGGAAAGGGTGTTCAAGGAGTGACATTTAGTTCAGACAGCAGAACAATAGCTTCTGTTGGCTTAGGTGAAACTATCAGGCTTTGGGATACTAAAGGGAACCTGATCAAAGAAATAAATCCACGTCCTCTTAGAGAGGATACTGCTATCTTGAATGTTAAATTTAGTTCCGACAATAAAATAATTGCTACAGGAGATTGGGATAAGCATGTAAAGCTTTGGCGTGTAGCAGATGGAAAACTTCTAAAAAGCTTTCAGCAGTCTAAGCGAGTGTACGGAGTAAGTTTTAGTCCTGATGGTCAGATGATTGCTTCCGCTAGCGCAGACAAGACAGTTAGATTATGGAGAGTTGCTGATGGCAAATTGCTAAAAATATTTTATCATAAAGACCGAGTTCAGGATGTGAGCTTCAGTCCTGATGGTCAAATACTCGCTTCTGCTAGTTGGGATACATCTGTCAAGTTGTGGAGGATTTTTGATGGTAAAGAATTAAGAACTTTTCAGCACAAAAGCAAAGTTTACAGCATCAGCTTTAGCTCAAATGGTCAAATGCTGGCTTCTGGAGGAGAGCAAGGAATTAACGTTTGGAAAGTCATGGATGGAAAACTTATTACAAAAATTAGTGGGCATTCTAATTCAGTAAATAGCGTAAGCTTCAATCGAAAAAACAATTTGATAATTTCTGCAAGTGATGACAAAACAATAAGAATATGGAATTTAGACTCTATTAATAGCCACTCAAATCTGGCTGATTCAATAATATTGAGCTGCAACTGGATAAAGTTCTATCTAAAAAATAATCTTAAGTTGACCCAAGATGAACGTCAAATTTGCGATAATATTTGATATGTGATAATGTTTGATATACGAATTTGGCGATGCACAATTCCGCCAACAAGTTCATCAAGTATATGTTTCCCGATTCAAGCGTTGGATACAGTGTCTACTAGCAACTCTCGAGAGAACTGATTAGGAATTTATTATGGATACTCAAGTACAAAAAGCTTTGGAAGATTCTTTGGATTTTGTAGAAGTGAACATAAACCTGTTACGTTCAGCTTTATCTAAAACTCTTGTGTCTGATAGTAAAACATTAGGTAACGAAAGAGCAAGTCTAGTCATATTGAAAAGTATAGATATGCTTGAAAGTATTACACTTTCGCTTGAAGAAATTGGACAGCCGATCGAAAATGAGTTGGAAAAAGCTGCAAAAGAGTTATACATAAATTTGCAAGATTCTCTTGATTCATGCATTTCGATTTCAGATGCATCAACTAAAGGGAAATTTCAAGAAATTAGAGAAATCTTGAAAAAAATTGAAAGGGAACATCAAGAACGTAAACATTCTAAAGACAAAGCTGGAACACTAAGACCCACGGGTCTTTGCGAAACAAGTCTATGTTGATATCTGTACAGTAGGTGTCTCAAATCTAATCTCCCTTTTAAGTGAGAATGCCTTAAAGTCAATTCTCATTACTACTCAGAAGAATCTATTGGGACAGTAAAAGTTGAGCTTATTGATAAAAAGTTGCCGTGTAACCACTCTTTTTCTTAAATGGAAAGTGCGGTCACATCTTCAAGTTCAAACATTTAGTGATTGTAGTTTATAGTCGGACGTGCGATCGCATTCCTAGTCAGCGGAACGATCGCCCAACCGCAGATACCAATAAGAACAGACGATGAAAGCGAGTATTTTAGATAGCCAGCGATCGCCCCTGACGACATTTTAGAAGCGCGATCGCACTTTATATAGAAGTAACGAGACGATCGCGTTCCTAAGTACAGGCCACCGTCAGAGGGATACGGCAATCAAGCGGCTTTGGCAGGCGTTGGTTGAGGATCACATTTTGCCATGATTTTTGCGACTGACTTGGTTGTCCAATGCAAGGGGTGGGCATGAGCATTCCACTCGGCGATGAAGGCTTGCAGACGTTCTGCTAAAGCTTGCTTGTCCTTAAAGTTGGCAATTTTCAAGCGCTTGCGTTGCAGGATACTCAACCACTGTTCTACTTGATTCATCCAAGAGCAATGCACGGGTGGAAAACGAAAGACCAACCGGGGATGTTGGGCTAACCAAGCTTGCACCTTTCTGCCTTTGTGCCTCTTGAGATGGTCGAGCACAACATGAATCTGGGTGATGGTTACGGGAATCTGTTTGTCCAGATACTCCAAAAAGGCGATTAACTCGACTTGTCGCTTGCGTTCATAGGTTTGCCCCCACACCTTACCTGTACGACTATCAAAGGCTGCAAGCAGATTGAGTGCCCCTTGGCGTTCATACTCATGCTCAACTTTCATGATGGACTGCGGTCTCGATGGTAAGGTTGCCGCTTTGCGTGGACGGGGCTGCAAAGCGGTTTTCTCATCCAGGCAAAGCACCCTTTCGTGCGCTTTGAGCTTGCGGATAGAGAGGCGGCTCATTTCGCGAATGGATTTGACAAAGGCTTTGTCGCGTGGCACTTTGGGGGATAACCACAGATGCTGTCGCCAAGGTTTCAGCTGATGGTGGTTCAAAATCCGGCGGACCGTAGACGCAGAGATGCTGCCCACCAACCCTGCTACTACCACCTGTCGGGCTAACTTGGTGCAATCCCATTGAGACAGAGACCGACCTTGAGTATCGGGCAGTTCACACGCAATTTTAACCAGGTACAAGGCGACTTGAGGGGGGGGAAACCGGGACTCTGCCCGGTCGTGGTCGATCTTGTAAACCCTCGACTCCCTGCGCCAGAAAGCGTCTTGCCCACTTCCGCAGATGGCGTTCTCCCAAGCCCACCCGTTCGGCTGTTTGGTTAAACCTCTCTCTCTCGGCTAAGAGCAATATTGCACGCGCACGTTTTGCCAGCCCAACAGGGGTCTTCTGTCGGCGCAGCAAACTTTCCAAGCTTTCACGTTATTCCCCGCTTAGACTGATCTTGATCTGAGAAGTACGTCCACGCATAGGTCATCCACAGCTTTATGCTGATCCTAACGATTTCCGACCCCTTCAGCGACGAGTTGTACTTAGCGGTACTTAACGGGATGAATTGAGCGTGTCAAAACAGATGAGTCCTGACGAGTTCGATGTCATCGTCATTGGCAGCGGGATTGGTGGTCTGGTGGCAGGTGCGCTGCTGGCTCGTTACGGCAAACGGGTTCTGATTTGTGAAAGCCACACCATTCCGGGCGGAGCGGCGCACAGTTTTTCACGGCAGGGGTTCGAGTTTGATTCGGGACCGTCGTTTTACTGTGGGCTGAGCGATCGCCACTCACTCAACCCATTGCGGCAGGTGCTAGATGTGTTGGAAGAGCCAGTGCCCGCGATCGCCTACGACCCGATGGGACACTACCACTTTCCCGAAGGCATGTTTCCGGTTTATGGCAATGTCGATCGCTATCGGGCGGCGATCGCGCAAATTACGCCTCAAGGTGCAGCAGAACTGGCGCGGCTAGAGAAACGACTGCTGGGCTTGTATGAGGCGCTGCGAGGGATTCCTACCCTGGCGCTACGGGCAGACTTCAAGCTGGTGCCTGTCCTTTTGAGTCGCTATTTGCCTGCCCTGATTAAGCTCTTGCCCCAACTGGGAGCCGTCCAAAGTTCCGTTGCCGATTTGATGCGCGATTTGCACGACCCCTGGCTGCGACGGTTGATTGATCTGGAGTGTTTTCTGCTGTCTGGGCTGAAAGCGGAGGGGACGATCGCGCCTGAAGTTGCCTTTATGTTTGGTGAGCGAACACGATCGATCATCGATTATCCCATCGGTGGCAGTGGGGCGATCGTGCAGGCATTAGTGCGTGGCTTGCAAAAATGGGGCGGCACATTGCGGTTAGGCGCTCATGTGGAACAGATTCTCGTGGAATCTGGCAGAGCGGTGGGGGTGCGCTTGCGAAATGGCGAAAGGTTGAAGGCGGCGATCGTTATCTCCAACGCCACTATCTGGGACACGTACAATCACCTGTTGAAACCGGACGATCTACCCGCCAACTATCGTCAAAACGCCTTAGAAACACCTGCTGTCGATAGTTTCATGCATTTGCATTTGGGCATTCGATCAGACGGATTGAAGCATCTCACGGGACATCACGTCGTCCTGCACGATGCTCATCAGGACATCACCGTTCCGGGTAACACCTGCATGATTTCCATTCCCTCGGTTTGGGATGCCAGTCTTGCGCCATCGGGTCATCATGTCGTTCATGCCTATACGCTGGAACCTTATGCAAACTGGCAGCGAGACAGCGCTTATGCAGAACGGAAGCGAGAACGCGCAGAACCCCTGTTTCGGGCGTTGGAAAAGGTGATTCCAGACGTGCGATCGCGCATCGTGCTGGAACTCATTGGCACACCGCTGACCCATGCCCGCTATCTGCGTCGCCATCAGGGAACCTATGGTCCCGCCATTGCTGCTGGTCAGGGCATGTTTCCCAGCACCCAAACGCCCATCTCCGGTTTGTATCGCGTTGGAGACAGTACGATGCCTGGAATTGGGGTTCCTGCGGTTGCTGCGTCTGGGATTTTGTGCGCCAACACGTTAGTAGAGCCAAAGCAAACAGTAGAATTGCTAAACCAGCGATCGCTCTAACCTAAACAGACCGATATGATGCTGCTTGATGTCATCAGGAGCAACCATAATCATTCCAGGGCTATTTCATCCTGTCGAAGAAGTGGTGAGCAGCGGATGGGAACAGATGAAACAGATGATTCTTTCAGCCTTCGTAAACAACGTATCCGCTTCATCCGTTACCAAATCTGTTGCTATCGATCTCTGTGTTTAGAATGAAATGCCTCTGTAATTTAGTCCTACTATTCCATCATGACGATCGCTCCAGTGATTCGTAGAGCAAAGTCTGAAGACCTGGCAACGATCGTCCGATTTAATTTGTCTTTAGTCAAAGAGGCGAGAGGGAAAGAACTGGATGCCACAACGCTTCAGAAAGGTGTTCAAGCCGTTCTCAATGATGGCGATCGAGGCTTTTATACCGTTGCTGAAATTGAAAATAGAGTTGTTGCAGCCGTGTTAGTCACGTTTGAATGGAGCGATTTTAGAAACGCCTGGTTTTGGTGGCTACAGGATGTTTATGTAGAACCAAGCCACCGTCAGCAGGGCATTTTTCGCACGCTCTATCAATCTCTGAAAACTCAAGCAGATCGATCGAACGTGTGTGGGTTGCGTCTCTATGTGTATCAAGGCAACGTCAAAGCACAAGCGGTTTATCAGGCATTAGGAATGCTGCCGTCCGACTCTCTGATGTATGAAGAGCCGCTATGAGAAGCGTTTGTCATCCATTGGCGTACGAGGAACGTTTGTAAGCGTTGGACTCAAGCAAAACATCGTGGCTCTATCATTGTTTAGCGATTTTCGTGGCGAACTGGCAGCGCTCAGTGCAGCGTTGATCTGGGCGATCGCATCTGTCATCTACATCGGCATTGGGCGACAGCTTTCGCCACTGGTGTTGAATTTGGCGAAGGGATTGATTGCGATCGCACTCCTCATCCTCACGCTGCTGCTCAAAGGCGAACTACTGCCTCAAGTCAGCCTGAGCGCGATTGGTCTACTTGCCCTCAGCGGCGTTGTTGGCATTGGGTTTGGCGACACGGCTTACTTTACAGCGCTCAACCGTTTAGGCGCACGCCGAGCTTTGGTACTGGAATCAATCGCACCACCGTTAGCGGCTGTGATGGCGCTGCTTTTCTTACAGGAACGGCTGGCGATCGGTGCCTGGGCTGGCATTGCGTTGACGATCGCGGGTGTCACATGGGTTGTGGTTGAACGAACCCACGAAACCCTGCAACCCCAACGGCATCTGTGGCGAGGGACAGTCTTTGGCTTACTGGCAGCACTGGGGCAGGCAAGTGGAGCGGTACTATCCAGAGCGGCACTGGCAAACACCACGATCGATCCGCTGTGGAGTGCGTTGCTTCGATTAGTGGCAGGAGGTTTTGTGCTGGTGGTCTGGTTGCTATTCCAGCGACGTACCATTCAAGACCTCAAACCACTGCAATCGCCCCGTTTCCTGGCAATTCTTACCTTAACAGCCTTTGCCAGTACCTATCTCGCCATCTGGCTCCAGCAAGTCTCGCTGAAATACACTGCTGCTGGCATTGCCCAATCCCTCAGCGCTACCAGTCCTTTGTTCGTTATCCCGATTGCGCTTGCGATCGACGAAAAGGTTAGCGTGAGAGCGATCGTCGGCGTACTCCTAGCCCTTGGCGGCATCTGGCTTCTGTTCAGTTGGAAGTGAGAAGGCGGGGAAAGGCAGGATGAGTTTTGAGTTTTGAGTTGAAGAAGTTGTTATACAGCTCGATTTAAGGAAGTTTTAGCGAAAATCCGCCTTGAATTGCGTAGGTAAGTAAGATGCTTGCCAACCAAGCTGTAGAAGCTGTTGAATTATCTCATACATAACTGGATATCCAGCAGAATTTGGATGTGTCCAGAGTGACCAGTAGATTTGTATATCCAACGTAATCCTTCCACACTCTTGACTAAAAATTACATAGAAGGGAGATTTAGCAGGATAAGTGGATGACCTGAACATAGTTCCAAAAACCCATAGCTGATCATTCTCTCTTGTGATCGGAACTGTGAACTCACTGTTCTTCCAACCAACACGAAGGGAATCTTGATTTGAGAAGGTTTCTATATTTGGTAGCTTTGCTTGAATAGATAGAAATTCGATGAACTTCCAATCAACCCTATGTGTTGTTGACAAGCAACCACAATCCTGATCAAGTGCTTGAGATATCCATTTACTTAAAACTTCCGGAGTCAACTGAGGAGTCTCTGAGCATTGGGTGTCCCGTGGTAGTGGTTCGATAGCTGTATTGTCAGTAGGCAAGGCACGTATGTGCCAGCTACTAAAAGGCGGTCTAACTGTGCTTTCAAAATAACCATATTGTTTTTCTTGACACCCAAGAGCTAAGTCTGCCGAAAGGGGGCGCATCAATACACTGAAGTGCTAAAAAGAATCAAGTAGGCTGTTGATTTGTGCCACATTATCTGATACTACAAAGTCTTTGAACAGGTTAATAGGGTCGCCATGTGTGAGAAGAATGAAATTATCCATAATAATGCTGTTTACGTGGGCATATCGTATCAATCTAAAATATTTGAGAAATAAGGAATATGGCTTGATTAACCGTCGGTGGCAAGCACTGTATAACAAGTGCGTTGCAACGGAATGGATAAAGCTTTCGGGGCTTAGTTTGATGTTACTTGCATCCGCTGAACGCAATCGTTAGTGGCAGATCGTTCTGACTTTCCTGATCCCGACCCCACTCCCGACTCCCCTTGCTACTCCCCCAGCTTCCCCTGCCTCCCCAGCTTCCCCTGCCTCCCCGGCTTCCCACTCCCTTCTCCCCCATGCACACTTCTGCCCCTTTGAAAAGATCTTCCGCTGCTACCTGGTCATCTTCAAAATCTTTTGTTATATTAGTTTACATAGTTTAACGAAGCTTCATCGGTGGTTTTCCACTTCCTCTGATAGCGCTAGTTCGTTGATCCGTAACCTCTACCGTTTTGAAGTAATTGGAGCAATAACCATGACTAACGCCACACCAAAAGTGACCACTCCTATCGTTGAAACCGATCGCAACGCCTGGAAATTTGGCTTTACGCCTCAGGCAGAGTTGTGGAACGGTCGTCTTGCCATGATTGGCTTCCTGGCAGCGCTACTGCTTGAACTGTATTCCGGTCAAGGCGTTCTGCATTTCTGGGGTTTGCTGTAAAGCTTCTCCCATCCCGTCGAGTGATTTAGGCAATATATCTCCCTTCTCTAGCTGCTGTTTAGATTGGCTTAACCGATCGAACAGCAGCTTTTAATTTTTAAGTCACCCCTCTCCGCGCCCTCCGCGCCTCCGCGTTTATCCCTGAGCCTCCGACGTATCCACATAGCCCTGAAGGTTCTCAGGCTCAAACTGCCTCAGAATCGTGGTTGCCTGACGAGTCAGCGCTTCAGACCCTTTCACCACAACCAGATATTTTCCCGCGTTGAGGCGATTCCGATAGGGAAGTGCATCCCCACTGCCCGTTACCAACCCAACGCCACCTCCCACAAAAATGCTGCCCAGAGCGCCCGATGCTGCTCCCAGCACGCCGCCAATGATATGGCTACCCAGCTCGCCCGCCCAAGCGAAGGTATCGAGATTGGTGATGAGGTTAAACACATAGCCAGCCGCAAAGCCAAAGGGTACAAGCCATACAGCCATGAGCTTCACTTGCTTGCCCGCTTCCTGGTTGGGGTCGAGCAAGCCATACTCATCGGCGCTTTTATACCCCTTACCCAAAATGGCAATCTTCGTCATTGGTAAACCCTGACGTTCGAGCGCCGAGTATGCTTCTTCTGCCTGAATGCGATCGCTCAAGACGGCAACAAGATAATTCATGGGAATAACAGACACCTGAATAACAAAGGAACAGAGATTAAAAAATCCAAGCGATTTAACCAACGCGCGACGCAAAATGGCGTAATCTAGATGGTCTGTTTGGTTAGCCATCTTCATCTTAAGTGAGCAAGGGAACCCTTTACGTCTTCCTGCTTGACGGTATGGGATGGCTGAACCTTAAAACACCCCTGTTGTTCTAGAGCGCTCTGCGTTTAACCCTGACTGGTTGCTATGCCTAAAGTTCTTGTTTCTGATCCGATCGACCAGGTGGGGATCGATATCCTCTCTCAAGTGGCGCAGGTTGACGTAAAAACGGACTTGTCGCCGGATGACTTGATTAAAATCATTCCTGCTTACGATGCGCTGATGATCCGCTCTGGTACTCGCGTCACACAGGCAGTCATTGAGGCAGGCAATCAACTTAAAATTATTGGTCGTGCGGGTGTGGGTGTCGATAACGTCGATGTGCTGGCAGCCACCCGGAAAGGCATTGTCGTTGTAAATTCGCCCGAAGGCAACACGATCGCCGCTGCCGAGCATACGTTAGCCATGATGATGGCAATGTCCCGCTACATCCCCGATGCAAACCAGGCGGTGAAAGCCAGCAAGTGGGATCGCAAGCACTACACGGGCGTTGAGGTTTACAAAAAAACGCTGGGCATTGTTGGGCTAGGCAAAATTGGAGCGCATGTGGCAACCGTTGCCCGCGCGATGGGGATGAAGCTGTTGGCATACGATCCCTTCATTTCCCACGAACGGGCAGAGCAGTTGGGGTGCCGGATTGTCGAGATGGATGTGCTGCTGCAACAGGCAGACTACATTACGCTGCATATTCCGAAAACGGCAGAAACCACTCATTTGATCAACGAAGCCGCGATCGCCCGCATGAAGCCCACTGCGCGGATTATCAACTGTGCCCGTGGTGGCATTATCGACGAGGCAGCACTGGCAGAGGCACTGAAGAGCGGCAAAATCGCTGGGGCAGCGCTGGATGTCTACGAGCAAGAGCCATTGGGTGAATCGCCGTTGCGATCGCTCGGTAAAGAAATGGTGATGACTCCTCACCTGGGCGCGTCCACTGAAGAGGCACAGGCAAATGTGGCGATCGACGTGGCAGAGCAAATTCGGGATGTCCTCTTGGGATTGCCTGCGCGATCGGCGGTCAACATCCCTGGCTTGCAGCCCGATTTGCTGGAGAAGCTGCGCCCCTATCTGCAACTGGCTGAAACGTTGGGCAATCTGGTCGCACAACTGGCGGGGGGACGGGTGGAATCTCTCACTGTGCGGCTCCAGGGCGAGCTGGCGACCAATCAAAGTCAGCCGATCGTGGTTGCAGCTCTCAAAGGGTTGCTCTCTCATGCCCTGCAAGAACGGGTCAACTACGTCAACGCCAGTCTGGAAGCCAAGGAACGCGGCATTCGCGTCATCGAAACCCGTGATGCCTCCATCAAAGATTATGCCGGATCGCTCCACCTGTCTGCCAAAGGCTCCCTGGGCGAACATTCCGTAACTGGCGCACTGCTGGGCGATTCCGAAATTCGCATCACGAATGTAGACGAGTTTCCGGTCAACGTGCCGCCCAACCGTTACATGCTCTTTACTCTCCACCGCGATATGCCGGGGATCATTGGCAAAATCGGCTCGCTGCTAGGTGACTTTAACGTCAACATTGCCAGTATGCAGGTGGGGCGCAAAATCGTGCGCGGCGATGCGGTCATGGTACTCAGCATTGACGATCCCCTTCCTGACAACATCCTGGAGGAGATTTTGAAAGTGCCAGGGATTCGGGATGCTTATACGGTAACGTTATAGCTATTAGCTGTCAGCAATCAGCCGTCAGCCGCTTAACTCTACGGTGTAAACGACCCAATTAACCGACAAAGAAACGCTGATAGCTAAGGAATGAGAGATTAAATAAGATCGGCTTTTGTCGGATGTGTAAAGCCTACGGCATGGCTCTGCTAAAGGCGCTAACCGTAACGCATCGCAGGTTCCCGAGGCGATGCGTTACGCTGGCTAACGCATCCTACGCAAGAATCTGGTTTTATTAAATCCACGATCCTAAGCGCTGAACGCTGAACGCTCTTATGGCAAGTAGCTGGTGGGAAATTCAGATTCTTTGTGATGCCGCGCTGGAAGAAACGATCTTCTGGCGGTTGGAGCTGTTTGGCTGTCGTGGAATGTCCAGTGAGGTCAAAGGGTATGCCTCGTTGATCGGGGCTTACTTGCCACAGGAGCAGGCGCATGTGTTGGATCTGGCAGCACTGGCACTGGCGCTACGGCAAGATGCGCTGTGTGTGGGCATGCCCATTCCCGCCGTGCAGTGGGATTTGATCGATGAAGAAGATTGGGCGACGACCTGGAAAGCCTACTGGCAGCCGCAGGAAATTGGCGATCGCTTTCTCATCAATCCTGCCTGGTTGCCGCCACCCGAAAACACCGATCGCATCATTCTCCAGCTTGAGCCAGGGGTTGCCTTTGGAACAGGCGATCATGCCACCACGCAGCTCTGCCTCGAATCGCTTGAAATGCGCCTGGGTAGCGAAGCGGCGGATCTTATCATTGCCGATATTGGCTGTGGCTCAGGTATTTTATCGATCGGTGCCATTCTGCTGGGTGCTAAAAAAGCCTATGCCGTAGATACTGACCCCCTCGCAGTCAAAGCCGCCCGCGAAAGCCGTGACCTCAATGAGATTAAGGATGAACAACTGGTCGTAGAGCAAGGCAGCGTCGATCGCGTGGCTGAACTCATCGCTGCCCCTGTGGATGGCATTGTCTGCAATATTCTCGCTGAAGTTATCATCGACTTGATTCCCCACATGACCGCGATCGCCCATTCCCACACCTGGGGCATCTTCAGCGGCATTCTGCTCGATCAGGCAAAACCCGTCGCCGACACCCTTGAAGAAAACGGTTGGGTCGTCGCCGCCCTGTGGAAACGCCAGGACTGGTGCTGTATGAACGTAAGGCGATCGTAGTAGCCAAGCATTATCCTCCGTTTGGGCAAGAAAGGTAATGCGATCGTCCGTACAGTCTCACTTTGATGTGCTAACGACTGAGCAGATATGGCGATCGTACAAGTGAATCTATGCACTAAGCAATTTCTACTTTTACGCAGTTGTCCAGTCTTCTGTTTGCAGTTCTACAATTTGCCCAAAATCCGACTCATTACGAGTGAGTAAAATTGCGTTCTTGGTCAACGCGATCGCCGCAATTTTTAGATCCATATTGCCAAGACGAGGATAAGCTTTTCGTAAACGTTGATGCTCCAGAGCAGCTATACGACTAAAAGGAACAACAACGATCGACTGGTAGTTTGATACAAGTTGCTGTAGTCCTTGATAGGCAAGCACTTGTTCATCAAGCGTTTTCGCTTTCGATAGCACACCAAGTCGCCCTCTGACTTGTTCTTCGTAAGTAATCACAGTCACCGCAACTTCAAGCGTTTCAAGGGCTGTTAGCTTTGCCAGAATGCGCTTGCCCTCCTGTCCGTTGCGCTGGATAAGGCTGAGATGGTCGGTGTCAAGAATGTACATCGTGGAGCATTCGCAATCTACCCAGCAGACTTACGCCATTCTTGTCCAAGGTGAACGGCTTCATCGAATGTGGAATCGTCTTCAAAGCTACCCGCAACTTTTAGCCACCAAGGATTCTTTTGCTGAAGAAGCTCAGACAGCATTTGCCTCACTTGTGCTAGCTCGGTCTCTAACGTTTCGACACGCGCTTCGAGTTGATGCGATCGTTCTTCAAGCTGTTGGGAGGTCATAGGAGTTTGCAGCAGGTTAGCTTTCTGGAAGCATTATAGCGAGTTCACCTGGCTCAATGATTGAACTTAGCTTCGTAGATTACAGTAGTGAACGAGCAATTACTAGGGCGATCGTCCGACGATCACAGGTAACCTCACAGTTTAGAAGGATTGCTTGTGTGCGCTGGGGATCGATCGCTACGCCACTCCTATGAACGGTTACGTCATATCGAATGAACATAGTGGATGGGCATTGCTCACCCTACTTTCTGCTCTGAATTTAGTCTAGATTGAAGTTTACACTTCCTAAAATCTGATTTGACCAGAGTGTATTACTCCCATCTTGCCGCATACATTGGTGTAATACCAAGAACCAACAGAACCGTAGATATTGATTGTGCTACGCTCTCTAACTGAACAAAGAATGTCACCATTCGGAGAAGCTCTCACATTCGATGGCGGATTGAAAACAATGGCTGCTCCAACTCTAGAAGTGCGGCGTGGGCTGTAAACTCGATAACTACAAACAACCTCAAGCATCCTCTGTGTAGCTTGGGATTGAGGACGATTGACCCGCCTCTCTGGAAATGAAATCCAAGTTCCTTGAGCGCAGTTAGCTTGACTTACAACTTTCTCATTTCCTAAGTAGTAAACAAAGTCAACGCTTCGAGGACTGGCTGGGCTGATTGAACACAAATCTACATTTACACTTTGCCCTGTTACCGCAGCTCCCGCGAAGTAATTGCATGTTTGAGCGAAAACTGGGTTTTGTTGCAAAAAGAATGCAGGCGCTACCAGCATACAAGGGAGACTTACAAGCAGACCTATGTTTTTCATCATCCGAAACCTTGATTCCTTCTTAAAGTTAAAAAGTTCTACCTGCAAACATATCCCAACATTTCTTGAGTAGCTGAGCTTTTAGGGCTGTTCCACCCATATTTATTGGCATACCAGCGATTACCCTGGCAATCTGCATGGGCATCAACTAACTCATTCCCAATTTTGTATGTAAAGTCAGCCGTTCCCGCTAACTTTTCAATACTGGCAGTGTCAACATAAACCCTTTCACCCGTTGATGCTGTTCCCATCAACTTCCAAACAGGTGATGTTGTTGACTTGCTAACGGGTGGTGGTGAAGGGGAGGGCTGAACCTTTTGATTGGGAAACACTTTATCCCAATTTGCAAACAACCCTACACTTACCGTACTCATCAAACCAACTAAAGCAACAATAACCTGGGTTCGAGAATTTGACTACCGCCATTGCCGTTACTCATCTGCTGAACTCGATATGGAAACCAAACGTCTAACGATTATTAGACTGAAACTTTCCGTATAACACCGCGAAACGGCTGATACAGAAGGTTCCACAGAACGCCCCAAATCGGAGGGATAGGAAAAGTCTCTCTGCATAATATACTCCTTTGAGTGAATAAGCAGGATCTTTTCGCATATGTTTAGGTTTGGTGCAGCGATCGAGCGTATGTGCTTTTCTCTGCTCTATGGTATTTGAGGTTTCAGAGAGCCACGATCGCCTACTCCACGCCCAACGGCTGACGTGGAGCAGGTGCGCCGCGCAAAAGTCCTTCTGTACTGAGGTCTTCGTCCAGTGCATCCCAATGGATGCCATAACCGCCGCCACAAACTTCCCATTGAGTTAGCTGATCAGGGGTTGCATTCAGCAGTCTGGGATACCAGGCAAGCGGAACCGTGATGGTGCGACCATCCATTAGCTCAACGCTGAACGTGTCTTCAGAAAAATGGACAGCCTTAACCCGCTCATCTGCTCTCGGTGCCAAAACGCCCATGCCACACCTCCAAGAATTGCGTTTGATACTCTGCGACTATTGATTGCAGCTTTCTTAATTCTCTAGCATTGAACCCAATGTTGCTTGCCAGAGCCACTGGCTTTAGCCAAAACTTTGCCGACTGATGATCACGATCGACATGAATATGCGGTGGCTCATTCGGCTCATGGCTATAAAAGTAAAAGCGGTAAGCTCCTAACCTCAAAACTGTTGGCATTGCTGGTCAACGCTAGAGAGAGGCAAAGGCTTGCTCAACAGCCTGGAGTGCCTGATTAATCTCAGCTTCATTGACAATCAGCGGGGGCACAAAACGGACAACTTTGGGACCCGCAGGCACTAACAATAGTCCGTTTGCCATTGTGACTTTGACAATCTCTGATGAGGTAAGCGGCGAGTCGGCTTTGATTTCAAGACCGTTGATGAGTCCCCAGCCGCGTACTTCGGCGATGTGGTTGGGAAATGTTTGCGCGATCGCACTCAGTCCTTCTCTTAACTGCTTACCCCGATCGCGCACATTCTCAAGTAAATTCTCGCGCTCAATGGTTTCGCAAACGGAAAGGGCGACACCACAGGCAAAGGGATTGCCACCAAACGTACTGGCGTGATCGCCGGGTTGGAAGACATTGCAGAAAGCTTTGCAGAGCATGGCACCAATGGGAATGCCGCCGCCGAGACCTTTTGCAGAGGTAAAGATATCCGGTTCAATGTCCAGGTTTTCGTAGCCCCAGAGGTGCCCAGAGCGACCCATCCCCACCTGTACTTCGTCGAGAATCAGGAGGATGCCGCGATCGTCGCAGAGTTGGCGTACCCGCTGGAAGTAGGCGCGATCGCCCGGACGCACACCGCCTTCGCCTTGCAGCGCTTCCAGCATGATGGCAGCGACTCGCGGTTCATTGCTATCCAGTTCATCCAGTGCAGCTTCTAGCGCGGCGATGTCGTTATAGGTGACGTAGTAGAAACCGGGCACCAGCGGACTAAAGCCTTTTTGATACTTGGGTTGTCCGGTCGCGGTGACGGTGGCTAAGGTGCGTCCGTGAAAGCTGGCGTGTGCCGTAATCACAACTGGATCAGCAATATGCCGCACATCGTGAGCGTACTTCCGCGCCAATTTGATCGCCCCTTCGTTCGCTTCGGCTCCAGAGTTACAAAAGAAGGCACGATCGGCGCAGGAATGTTCAACCAGCCATTTCGCCAGCGCACCCTGCTGAGGCACGTAATACAGGTTCGAGACGTGATGCAAGGTTTGAATTTGCTCCGTCACTGCCTGCACCATTACGGGATGAGCGTGTCCCAGCGTACAGGTAGCAATCCCCGCAACAAAATCCAGATATTCGCGTCCATCCGTATCCCATACGCGGCAGCCAGTTCCTCGCTCCAGAGCGATCGGGTAGCGGGCGTAGGTCGTCATTACATGCGCGTTAAAGTCCTCTGGGCTAAAAGGACTGGTTGCATCAAGCGATGGAGTGGCGATCGTGGGTAGGGGTTGAACTAACGCTTCTGGACTCACTGAAATAGCTCCTCAAACTGACACAATAACTGGGAAGGAGTGTTTTCTAGACTTTAGGACTGTGGACGTTAGACTCTAGACTGCTGGAAGGGTCGAGTCGCAAACCTGAATGGCGGGTGGCTTAACGTCAAAGACTGAGCAATCAAGTCTATGGCACTGTTCCTGACTATAGCTTATCCATTTGCCAGCGCTCTGTACTGGCTTTCAAGTCAAGTTCCTATGACATCTCTCTTTGCAGTCGTTGGCGGTGAGCAATCAGATGCCGCTCAACTGGTCACGGTGCTGATCATCTTGCTTCTGGTGGCAACAGGTGTGGCACTGGTCTCGCGGCAGTTTCGCATTCCCTATGTTACAGGTCTGGTGGTCGCGGGTTTAGCCATTACCGAACTGCTGCCTCGGCGCATTGGGCTGGATTCGGCGTTGATCTTGAATCTTTTCTTGCCCATTCTGCTCTTTGAAGCGGCGATCAACACCGATATTAGTCGCCTTCGCAGTACGATCAAGCCCGTTACCCTACTGGCAGGACCTGGTGTGGTGATTGCCTCAGGGGTGACTGCCGTCATTTTGAAGTTTGGTTTGGGCTTACCCTGGATTTCGGCGCTGTTAGTGGGCGTGATCCTGGCGATTACCGACACTGTTTCAGTGATTGCGGTTTTCAAGGAAGTTACAGTGCCACCCCGTCTGATCACGATCGTCGAAGGAGAAAGCCTGTTTAACGATGGCATCGCACTGGTGTTGTTCAGCCTGATTTTGAAAGTGAATGCTACAGGGTCACTGACCTTTGCGGACGGCATTAAAGAATTGCTGGTGGTGATTTTGGGCGGCGGTTTAGTCGGTTTGGCGCTCGGCTACCTGGGCGTGGGGCTGTATGCGCGATCGAACGACTCTCTCAGCAACATCTTGTTAACGGTGGCGATCGCGCTGGGCACGTTCCAGCTCAGTCAGTTTTTTGGCATGTCTGGGGTCGTTGCCGTCGTGGTTGCAGGCTTAGTCGTTGGCAATTTAGAACGTTCTCAAACCGTGTCTGCCTCCAGCCGTCTGACGGTGCTGAGCTTCTGGGAATATGCAGGCTTTGGGGTCAACACCTTCATCTTTTTGTTGATTGGCATCGAAATCAACCTTGAAACGCTGCTCAAAACCCTGCCTGCCGTGCTTCTAGCGGTGCTTGCCTATCAAGTTGGGCGCTTTCTGTCGGTGTATCCCATGCTGGCGATCGTCAAGCGGGTCGATCGCAACTTACCTTTGCGCTGGCAGCACGTCCTGTTTCTCGGCAATATTAAAGGCTCGCTGTCGATGGCACTGGCACTCAGCCTGCCCAGCACACTGCCCAACCGTGAAGCGCTCATTGCCCTGGTGTTTGGTACTGTTTTGGTGTCGCTTGTAGGTCAGGGAGTCAGCTTACCCTGGCTCGTGCGCCGCCTCAACCTTTCTCACACCTCCGAATCGCAGCAGTGGATCGAATCGCTGCAATCCCAACTCATCACCGCCAAAGCCGCCCAGGATGAATTGGATACCCTGCTGAAAACAGGCGTGCTGCCCAAAGCCGTTTACGAAGAAATGCGTGCCAGCTATCAGATCCGCATTGCCGCTGCCGAACGCTCCCTGCGCGATTTTTACAACCGCCGCCCTGATCAACTCACCGCTGCCAGTGGCAGAGTTGCACGCCTGGATGCCATCCGTCGTCGGTTGTTGCTGGCAGAAAAAGATGCCCTCAATGAAGCTCTCCGCAAGCGCGTGCTGTCAGAAGACGTGGTGCGATCGCGTGTGCAGGCGATCGACCAACAACTGCTGACGCTGGAAGATGATTAGAAGGCAGAAGGCAGAGGGCAGGGGGCAGAGGGCAGAAGGATGAGGAATGAGGGATGAAGTATGAAGGACTAGCTTTTAAGCGGTCAACGGTCAGCGGTCAGCTTTTGAGCCTTTAACTCGACTCCTGCCTCCTCCTGCCTCCTGCCTCCTGCCTCCCTCACTCTTTCCCTCATTTCCTGCCGACTCGCAAGACTGGGAATACAATTGAATCAGCGCACTCGTGAACGCTGCGCACCCGCAGGAGCAATACCGATGGAATCTTTGATTGCCGCCCTTGTGTTAGCTACGGTTGGCTACATCGCTGGTTCGGTCAAAATCATTAACGAGGGCAACGAGGGTCTCGTGGAGCGTCTGGGGCAGTATCGCCGCAGTCTAAAGCCGGGACTCAATTTTGTCATTCCAGTGTTTGATACGGTGCTGGTTGAATCAACCCGTGAGCAAATTCTGGACATCGATCCGCAGCAAACGATTACGCGCGACAATGTGCCGCTCACGGTGGATGCCGTGATGTTTTGGAAAATTCTGGATGTCCAAAAAGCGTACTACGGTGTAGAAGACCTGGAATCAGCGCTGACCAACCTCGTTGTCACAGCTTTGCGTGGTGAGATTGGTCAAATGGATTTGCGCGAAACTGTTTCGGGTCGCAACAAAATTAACCAAACGCTCCTCCATCAGCTTGATGAAGCAACCGAAAGCTGGGGCGTGAAAATTATGCGGGTTGAAGTGCAAGAACTCGCGCCGTCGAAAACCATTCTGGAGTCTTTAGAACTGGAGCGATCGGCAGAAAGTCGGCGCAAGGCAACCATGTCGGAAACCGAGGGAATGGTAGAATCGATCCGGCGTATTTCTCTCGCTTTACAGAATCAGCCCAATTCTCAAGCGGTGTTACAGTACCTGATCGCCCAGAAATACGTGGATGCCAATGTAAAACTCAGCGAAAGTGACAACTCCAAGATTATCTTCATGGATCCAAAAGCGCTGAACGAAACCCTGGGTGAACTGATCTCAACCGACCAGACCGAAACCGGGCTAAATGGCAATGGCAGTAATCTTTGATTGCTCTGAGTAGTCAACGCGCAGAGCGATCGCGCCATCAACGAGGAGATAGCGATCGTGGCAGATGAATCGCAGCTTAGCCTGCTGAAACAGGGGGTGAGCGTGTGGAATCAATGGCGGCAGGCTCATGGTCATGTGGCTCCAAACCTTGTTGGAGTCAATTTGAGCCATATTGATCTCAGCCATGCTGACTTGGAGTCCGCCGATCTCAGCGGTTCTAATTTTAGTGGTGATAATTTCAGCGGTGCCAATCTGCACAGCGCGAACCTCAGCGGTAGCAACCTCACTGGCGTTCAGATGACGGGTGACGACCTCACCGATGCCGAACTCCGTGGAGCTAACCTCATTGGCGCGAATCTCCGTGGAGCTGACCTCACCGATGCTAACCTCATTGGCGCAAACCTCATCGGCATTGATTTGAGCGATGCTAACCTCACCAACGCCGTTCTACGCAGCGCCAATCTACGGTACGCAAACCTACAGCGTGCCAATTTGACCAACGCTGACTTGACCGATGCCATTCTCAGCGGAGCCAACCTCACCGATGCGGTACTGATTGGGGTTAACCTTGCTGGCGCAGAGACCAGCAACACTAAGTTTCCGCAGGCAAACAGTGTCATAGAATTTACGCAAACCTCGGAAGTTTTAACCGAAGATCGGGTGTCGTGACTCACACAGCGATCGCGACCTACCGAATGCCGAGATAGGTTTCACCCAAATAGCGTGATAAACGCTTGAGCGGGTTTGCCGTTGCTTTGAGCGTTACGTCCTCAGGCGTTGCTACACCTACTAAGGTCGCAAACTCAGCATCAGATAACTCACCGAACTGGTGCTTCTGGAAGGCTTCCACCACGGTGACGAGATCATCGGCAGAGAAGGCAAAGCCATGCTGAGTCGCAAAAGCCGCAACGACGGGAGCGCGTTCGCCTTTCAGCACTTCGGTTTCATCGGCATCTAGCTCAGCTTCACTGCTAATGTTGCCATCACCAACCCCAAGCAAGGTTTCAAGCTGTTGACGGAGCGCTTCGTCTTGGGCAGTCTTTTGCATGAATCGCAATACAGTTGCAGGTGCCATATCAAACGTGCCTCAGGTTGCTGTTCGTCAAGATGCTAGCAAACGTTGATCAAGATGCTGATTAATAAAAGCTGAAGTTTGTGGCGACTCGATCGCAGTACGATAGCAACGTGAGCCATTGCGTGTAGACACACGCCGTTGCAGCCTACCAATCTACAGGTACAGTGCGTAGATACAGTGCGCTGAGTCATTACTGGGCTGGTAGTCTTTTAGTGCGATGCGGTGGCTTGCTTCCTGTGATGACAGCACATCATCGCTTCGCGTGAGATGTGTTGATGCGCTCAACCGTCTCGATCGCAAGCTAAGTTATACATCGCAACGATGACTGATTCAAAACCCAAAGTAGCTGTACTGGACGATGACGAAAACTGGTGCCTTGCCATCCAGCGCTTTTTTAGGGCGAGTTTTGATGTTACGACCTTTACGGATGTCCAGAGTTTTTTGAATTCTCCGCTTGAATCCTACGATCTGGTCATGATCGATTTTACGATCGCGCCTAACCATCGTCATGAAACGGCGACCAACGGCATCGAAATCATTCACCAGTTAAAAACGCAACTCAAGCACCCACCCCTTGCCATTCTCACCTCAGCCTTTATCAGTCGTAGCGATCTCACCCTGGATCACACGTTGAGTATGCAGGCAGATATCGTCATGCCCAAAGATTGCGGGTTAGATGAGATCTTACGAACGGCTCAAGCTCTATTGAGTGCTAAGGATAGTGGATTAAACAAGACCGGAGAAGGAAGGCAAAGCCAGTTAGAGTGAGCAGCATCGATCGCTGGGCGCAGTGTTTGGTGCCGATATTGCGCCCTTTGAAGGATTAGGGCTTGTGTCTGCACCCCTGTATCTGTTTGAGCCATTCTTTGCGGGTAAAGCAGCGGAACATTTGTTGGGAGAAGGAATTCGGTCAATGGCAACGACGGTTGACCGCATGACGCGCCCTTACAGGTCAACGGTTGAGGTTGTTGAACTTATTTAATCCACGATCCTTAACCGTGACGATTCACTTCTTCCTGCAACCAAGTGTCTACAGGCTGTCCATCTTTACGGCGAAGTTCAATGTCTATGACCATGACCTGTCCCGATCCAGGCAGTGCAGGTTTTTGGTGAAACAAAATGTCATAGGTAGCAGGATTCTCATTCCGTTCCTTCAGCCAGTCCTGCACCTTCAGCGTGGCAAAAAACGACTGCCCCTGCTCAAACATGCGGGTGATTTCCATCTGGAGCGTAAACGGATTAAGCCGGGGCATGGTTGAACCTCGTACAGTGTCGCGCTTATTCTAACTGTTAGGCAATGCTGTAGACCATGCTCAAAGCAAATGCCTTGAGACAGACTTGATGAGTTTTGTAACTTTTGCTACTCATTCATCTCAATAGAAGCAGTGTAATGCGGGAGTTGTCAAAGGTCGTGGAGAGTTGATGTGTACTTAACTCCCAGAGAAATGGAGCGGTTAACAATTTTTACAGCAGCAGAAATTGCTCGTCGCCGGAAGGAAAAAGGTCTGAAGCTGAATGTGCCAGAAGCGATCGCCTACATTACCGATGCCATGATTGAAGGCGCACGCGAAGACAAAAGCGTGGCACAGCTCATGTCTGAAGGGGCAATGTTGCTGACGATCGACGATGTGCTGCCCGGTGTGACTGAATTGATTCCGCTGATTCAGGTGGAAGCGCATTTTGCCGATGGCACCAAGCTCATCAGCATTCACCATCCCATTCGTAGCGCTGGAGTTTGATGCGATGACCAATGGTTCAAACTCGTTTCCAGGTGAAGTGTTGTGTGCCCCCGGAACTCTGCAACTCAATGCTGGACGCGCAGCCAAAACGTTAACCGTCGCGAATTTGGGCGATCGTCCCATTCAAGTCGGTTCTCACTACCACTTTTTTGAAGTGAATCGTACCTTGCAGTTCGATCGTGCTGAAGCCTATGGCTTTCGGCTAGATATTCCGGCAGGGACAGCGGTACGGTTTGAACCGGGCGATACCAAAACCGTGGCTCTGGTGGCGATCGGTGGTACTCGCTCTATGCATGGACTTAATAGCCTGGTGAATCAGTCGTTAGATGCGCCTGAGGCAAAAGCAGCGGCGATGGAGCGGGTGCGATCACTGGGCTATAGCACCCGCACAGAGAACGAGTCAGGGGAGAACGGTCATGGAAATTAGTCGAGAGCGCTACGCCGAGTTATTTGGTCCCACAACGGGCGATCGGATTCGGTTAGGAGACACGTCTTTAATCGCGGAAGTCGAGCGAGACACGACTGTTTACGGTGACGAATGCGTCTTTGGCGGTGGCAAAACCTTGCGCGATGGGTTGGGGTTGGCTCCTGGTGTAACCGCCGCCGAGGGTGCCTTGGATCTGGTCATCACCAATGTCGTGCTGATGGATCCGGTGCAGGGCATTGTTAAGACTGACATTGGCATTAAGGATGGTCGAATTATCGGCATTGGCAAAGCGGGTAATCCGGGCGTGATGGATGGTGTGCAGCCCAACCTGGTGATTAGCGCTAATACCGATGTGCGATCGGCGGAAGGGTTGATTGCAACTCCCGGCGGCATTGATTGTCATGTTCATTTTGACAGCGCTGGACTTTGTGCCGAAGCGCTTTCTAGCGGACTCACTACAATGATTGGCGGCGGCTTAGGTCCCGTGACGGTAGGTATCTGTTCCGGCGGGGCATACAACATGGGCTTGATGCTGCAAGCCTCCGAAGGCTTTGCGATGAACTTTGGGTTTCTCGGCAAAGGGAGTTCCAGCCTGCCTGCCAGTTTAGTAGAACAGGTGGAAGGAGGCGCGATCGGACTCAAGATCCACGAAGACTGGGGTGCCATGCCTGCGGTCATCGATACCTGCCTGTCTGTAGCCGATGAGTATGACCTTCAGGTACAGATCCACACCGATACGTTGAACGAGTCGGGCTATGTGGAAGATACGATGGCAGCGATTCGAGGTCGTACCATTCATATGTATCACACCGAAGGCGCAGGCGGTGGGCACGCCCCAGACATTATCAAAGTGGCTGGTTATTCCCATTGCCTGCCATCATCCACCAATCCCACCAATCCTTACACCGTCAACACCTTTGATGAACACCTGGATATGGTGATGGTTTGTCATCACTTGAATCCGAAAGTGCCAGAAGATGTGGCCTTTGCCGAATCACGCATTCGGGCTGAAACGATCGCCGCGGAAGATATCCTGCACGACATGGGTGCCATCAGCATGATGGGTTCCGATAGTCAGGGGATGGGTCGCATTGGTGAAGTCATCTGTCGCACCTGGCAGTTGGCATCCAAGATGAAAGACCAACGGGGAACATTGCCAGAAGATCATGAGCGCAACGATAACCAGCGCATTCTACGGTATCTGGCAAAATATACCATCAACCCAGCAAAAACCTGTGGCATTGATGCTCATGTCGGTTCCATTGAACCGGGCAAAGTGGCAGACATTGTGCTGTGGCAACCAGGCTTTTTTGGCATCAAGCCAGAACTCATTATCAAAGGTGGTTTCATTGCCTGGTCGCCGATGGGTGAATCCAACGCCTCGCTGATGACCTGTGAACCCATTCTCTATCGCCCTCAATGGGGCAGTTTTGGCAGTGCGAAGCAATCCACTTCCTTTTGCTTTGTCACTCAAACAGCATTGGAGCATGGGTTGCCCGACAAGTTGAAGCTACGTAAGCAACTGCTGCCTGTGGAAGGGACGCGATCGCTCAGTAAAGCCGATATGCTCCATAACAACGCCTGCCCTGAGATTGAAGTGGATCCAGACACGTTTCAGGTGCGGGTGGATGGTGAGATTGCCACCTGTGAACCCGTTTCACGAGTACCACTCGGTCGGCTGTATATGTTTCGGTAAACCTAGATTGCAGGCAAAAACGATGCAAAAATCAGTGGCGCGTTTGGGGGTAGGCGGTCCCGTTGGCAGTGGTAAAACAGCGCTGCTCGAACGGTTAGTGCCATTGTTGATGCAGCAGGGCATTGAAGTTGCCGTTGTCACCAATGATTTATTAACACAGGAAGATGCCGATCGCCTCAAGCGGAAAGGCTTTTTGCCTAGCGATCGCATCATTGGTGTGGAAACGGGCAGTTGCCCTCATACCGCCATTCGTGAAGATCCCACCATGAACTTGCTGGCAATTCGCAACCTGGAGCGATCGTTCCCTGAACTCGACCTCGTATTTGTGGAAAGTGGTGGTGATAATCTCGCCTCAACCTTCAGCTATGACTTAATCGATGCCTATATCTTTGTGCTGGATGTGGGTGCAGGTGATGACATTCCCCGTAAAAACGGTCCGGGTTTTATGCAAGCAGATTTAGTGGTAATCAACAAAATTGATCTTGCTCCCTATGTGGAAGCCGATCTAGACCTGATTCATCGTGAAGCCACCGAACGCCGACAGGGTAAACCGATCGCCTATACCAACTGCAAAACGGGTGAAGGGTTGGATCAGGTGATGCAGTTCATTTTTGACAAGTTATTGTTTCGACCAGTCACCACTTTAGTAAAAATGTAGTAAAAATGTCTTAGTTTTGTGCTTAAATTTTAAGTGTTACGCTTTGAAGCCGCTAATGACTGATAGCCAGAAACCTGGTCTCTTTGGAATTAATTACTCAAACCGAGATTTTACCCAAAAAGAGGTTTGGGGTAAGAACCAATTTAATTCATCGTTTCCGGCAGCTTTGGCAGTATTTTTAGAGTGCCAAGGATTTGAGAACGTTTATCTCAAGCTTGATCGGAACCTTGAAACTTATCACAGCAGCGTTAGCACTACAGTTCTCTATGGACTTGATGTAGCCTCTGAAAATATTTTTTATGCATTTGAAAGTCAATATTCACCATTTCAGCAGCTAGTAACAGGCGATTTTCCAAGAATTGATTTGGTAACACTAAGTAGAATAGACAAGTCTTGTTTGAAAGGAATTGAGATTAAGTTAACAGCACTTCCAGACCACACAACCTGCAATCTAGGAGATGAGAAATTTGGCAGCGAGCTAGTTATTAGACCCGACACAATTGTTTATTTGGCTTGCAGTATCGCCAAACACTTTCAAGACAGTTTAGAGAACTTGGTTGCTTTAATTGGAGATGGCTTTGATGCAATTGAAGATTGGAAGGAAGGGGTAAACATTCTTTCTTCTGTGTCCAAAATAAGTGCTGCCATTGACAGGATAATGCTTTCTATTCTTGATGAGCAAGAACCTTTAGTAATGCAACCAGTGTGGAAAACAGAAGGTAAAAGCCCTAAACTTGCAGAGAATTGCCTAGATGTTTTTGTATGGAGCAATCTAGCTTTTGCTCAACTGTTCTTGAATGTTGCGAGGAGAGAAATAACCATACAGAAAAAGATAAGTCGTCAAGTAAGAACCGTTGTTTGGCTTTTTAAGATGCTCTACGACTTTAGCTTAAATGGTCAAATAAATCATAGTGTAGTCATTGATGGACTATCATACGACAATGATAATGATAAAGCTTTTGCTGTGAGTGGAAGGTTAACACATAAGTACATGAAGAGCGACATCTTGACACGTCCAAGAATTACCAAAACGCAAATAAAAGAAATTATTCTTGGTGGAGGACAAAATTTATTAAGTCCTGAAAGACGATTTGATGCAATCATTTTTAATTCGCCTGATCTTTTTGAGTAACTATGAGAGCGATTGATTTATTTTCTGGATGTGGAGGACTTTCATTAGGGTTTGAAACAGCAGGGTTTGAAGTTGTTTCAGCTTTTGATAAATGGAAAGATGCCTGTGATGTTTACACGGCTAACTTTACTCATCCTGTTTTTCAAGTTGATCTGTCACACGTTGAAGATGTAGGAAAGTTCAAAGAATGGAAGCCAGAGATAATTATCGGTAGTCCCCCCTGTCAAGACTTTTCAAGTGCGGGGAAAAGAGACGAATCTCTTGGGCACGCAGATTTAACAATTGCGTACGCAAAAATAGTTTCTACAGTAAAGCCTGAATGGTTTTTGATGGAGAATGTTGAGCGGATACGAAAAAGTCGAGTACTGCAAGAAGCTTTTTCAATACTTAAAAAAAGCGGCTATGGATTGAGTTCTGTTGTTTTAGATGCTAGCTATTGCGGTGTTCCTCAAACTCGAAAGAGATTTATCCTTATAGGGCATTTATATTCAAATGATGGATTTATTGATGAGTACTGCGCTAAGAATCAAGCTGATATTCCAATGACGGTTTACGACTATTTAGGCGCAAAGTTAGGCTGTGAGTTCTATTATCGGCATCCGAGAAGCTATGCAAGAAGGGGGATTTTCAGTATTTATGAACCTAGTCCAACGATTCGAGGTGTAAATAGACCAATTCCCAAAAATTACAAGAGGCATGAAGGAGACCCTTGTGATCCAAAAGAGGCTCGTCCTTTGACGACGAAAGAAAGAAGCTATCTCCAGACTTTTCCAGAAAGTTTCAAATGGTCTGGGACGAAAACATCTATAGAACAGATGATTGGTAACGCGGTGCCTGTTAAACTTGGACAATATATTGCAGACTGCATCTTTCAGTATATGAGAGATGGCAGTAGTGAGAAAAGAGGCATCGTCAAGAAACAGTTAGAGCTTTTTGAAATGATGCATACATGAAACTCCAAGTAAATTTGATAATTATGAGATAAATATATAAATTTTTTGAGAAGACTAAAAACGGCGGTAGGCATGGTTGCTGAACTGATCAATCCATCCATGAATCCATCCCTGGTTGCGCTCGATCGTGCATCCTCCCATCAACTTTCTGTACGAATTGGGCTGGATCGTAACCATCAATCCTTTGTGCAGCGTCAGTATGCTACCTATCCCTTCAGACTCTCACGGGCGCTGCGGCTTGATCCTACTGATCCTCATCGCACCTACCTTTACATCATGAATTCCTCACCAGGTCTGCTGGCGGGTGATGTGTTTCAGATTAGTGTGCGATTGCTCGATCGTACGGCTCTTTATCTCACCGACCAGTCGGCAACCAAGGTGCATCAGATGGCAGCGGATTACTGTGCCCGTATTCACTACGAGGTTGAAATTGGTTCGGGTGCCAGTCTGGAGTACGCTCCAGAACCCATCATTCTGTACCGCGATGCAAATTTGAAACAAACGATGCGAGTGACACTGGCACCGACAGGAAGCCTTTTTCTCAGCGACATGATGGTTCCGGGTCGGTTAGCGAGAGGCGAGTGCTTTCACTTCCATCATTATATCAATCGCTTAAATGTCTATACACCCGATGGAAATCTGATTTTTGCTGATGCGATGCAGCTAAAGGGAAATGGTCAGCAGCATCTAAGCCCTCTTTTTGCGTCTCAACCCATTCTTGCCAGCATCATTCTGGTGTTGCCTGATGGAGATTTACACACGCTAAGTCTGGAGTTAGAGCAGTTTGCTCAGACACAAACCGATGTGATGGTTGCCAGTTCTCTCTTACCGAACTGTAATGGCTTTCTGGTACGAGTGATGGCATCAAATGTGCCGATCGCCAAGGCTTACATCAACCATGCACTCACGAAAATGCGTCAGCTAAACGGTCAGCCTGCTTTACCAGAGGTGCCCAAATGACCATCCTGGCAGAAACTTATTTAGGCAATCACGAGACTGACCCTGAGTTGCAGCAGCAAGTGATGCAAGCGCGACACGCAGGAGACTTGTTAGAGGTTTATCTACAGCCAGACGATCGCGCCAAAGGTCGCATTCATGCCCATTCCACCGATGGCATTGAGCTTGGCATCTTGAAAAGCCGCGATCGTGCCTTGAGTGCAGGCGATGTGTTTGTCACTCAATCAAACCAACTGTTGTTAATCCATCTTCATGCCCAGACCGTGATGGTTCTGAGCTTTCAAGGTGATGCAACGGGTCATGCGATCGATCTCATTTATCTGGGTCATGTGTTGGGAAATCATCATTGGTCAATTCTGATGCAGGACGATCGCATCTATGTGGAAATGGCGGCTGATCGAGCGTTGATGGAAGCTACTGTAAGAGCCGTTCCTATTCCAGGGTTGTGCATTGATTATGAGGTGCGATCGCCAAATGCACCCATGCAGTTTTCGTCCCATTCTCATCATTGAGGCAAATGACCTACCATGATTGATTCTCGGCTTGCCCTGATGCAACTGTCTGACTCCTTTTTTCCATCAGGCTCCTTTACGCTGTCTCATGGGTTAGAAAGCCTCGTACAAACGCACCAAATTCGCACGGTTCAGGATGTGGAAACGTTTCTGCACCTGCTCTTACACAACAAAGTTGGTAGCTCCGATCTGGTGGCTCTAATCCATGTGTATCGCGCCAGTGTCGCCAACGACTTCAACGAAATCTGCCGAGCCGATGCCTACCTCTATGCTCAAACCCTCATTCAAACCACCCGTGAAGCCCAACGTCGCAGCGGACAGGCGCTATTGATGGTGGCGCGATCGACCTGGCAAGATCCACAACTAGAGGCATTACAGAACGCCATTGATGCCCAGCAAATGGTCGGCTTACATCCGATCGTCTTTGCTGTGGTGGGGCGTGCTGTCCACTTGAGCGAGAGTGACACCAGCCTTGCCTTTCTCCACAGTTTTGTCACAGGAGTCGTGGGAGCCGCCATTCGCCTGGGCATTTTGGGGCACCTGGGCGCACAGGTTCTTCTCGTCAGGATGGCAGCAGAAATCGAAGCCATTGCTACCCAAACGCCAGCGCCCTTAGAGGAAATGTGGTCGTGTACGCCTGCGATCGACATCGCTCAAATGTCGCACCAACGCCTCAGCAGCAGGCAGTTTGCGACGTAATATCAATGGGCAGTACAAGATTCGAACTTGTAACATCCTGCTTGTAAGGCAGGCGCTCTACCGTTGAGCTAACCGCCCGAAGGGGTGTGCTTTGGGCACAGTTATTTATAGTAACAGATACCGCACCTTTAATGGCTATCCTTCCCCAACCGTATCAAACATTTTTAAAACCACTAGACGATGAATTTGCTCCAAAACCTTCAGCCAGTGCATTTGTACCTGCTACGATGCTGATAGCGTTGTCTGCCTGTCTCTATCATGCCTTCTGGTCGGACGCACGACAGTATTACCCTTTGGAGTTTGCCGCTGCTTGCTGGGTTAACCTTCGCCAGCACCCAAAGCAGTAGCCTGACGCTTTGTGTCTCTGGCAGCTACCTCTTTAGTGGGCTGATGTTTGGTCCTGATTTGGATGTATATTCGCACCAGTACAAACGCTGGGGGCTGTTGCGCTGGATCTGGTTGCCCTATCGGCGTAGTCTGCGTCATCGATCGTTCTGGTCACATGGTCCGATCGCAGGCACGATCGTGCGAGTGGCTTACCTGCTCATTTGGGTTGTGCTATTCAGTAGTGGGGGCATTGTTGTAGGTGCGGTTGTCGTTCAACTTGCAGGCAAAACGAATGATTGGTTCGTTCTCGCCCAGCAATGGTGGAGCCATAGTCTTATGGTTTTGGGACAGTTGCCTTTGCAACATCCAACTGAAACGATCGCGATCGCTCTGGGGCTTGAACTTGGCGCACTCAGCCATTCGTTGAGTGATTGGCTGGTATCAACCTACCGACGCGCTATGAACCGACGCGTTAAAAAAGTCTCTCCGTCAATCAAACAGATACTACCACCCAACCTTGCATCACCATCAGAGAACACGGCAGCACAACATCCTCCTTTCTTAGGGCGATCGTCCCCTCCACCGCAACCACAGGTTCGCCGCGAAGCTCAACTGCCACCTTTTGGAGGTAAGGGGAGAGGAGAGAGGAGTGAGAAGTAAGGGATCGGGAAAAGTGGGGGAATGAGCTTGAACTTTTAGTGATGAACAACGCCTTTGTCCGCTGATCGCTAAAGTAAAGCAAGGTCAATTAGTTCTGGTGTTGCATGTCTATTTCTGAGCCATCTTCTGAGCCGTTAGAGCCGCAAGCCGCCATGCTGGAAGCCGTGCAGCAGTTAATCGCTGTGGTGGCACAGTTGCGATCGCCCGATGGCGGTTGTCCGTGGGATTTAGCCCAAACGCCCACCAGCCTGATTCCCTATGTGATCGAGGAGGCATACGAGACAGTGGATGCCATTCAAACGGGTGACACGAAAGCGGTGTGTGAAGAACTGGGCGACTTGCTGTTGCAGGTTGTGCTTCAGGCTCAGATTGCCAGCGAAACCAGGCAGTTTAGCCTCACAGAAGTGGCTCAAGGCATTAGCGAGAAGCTCATTCGTCGCCATCCGCATGTGTTTGGGGATGTCACGGTCGAGACAGTGGATGACGTGCATCGCAACTGGGAGCAAATCAAGGCGATCGAGAAGGGCGAAGATCCCACTACTACACCACCGTTGAGCCAGAAGCTGAGCCGTTATGCCCGATCGCTCCCGCCTTTAATGGCAGGCATGAAAATCTCGCGTAAAGCAGCAGAAGCGGGCTTTGAATGGGAGGCGATCGACGGCGTGTGGGCAAAGTTTCAAGAAGAACTCGCTGAATTTAAGGAAGCACTGGCTGAACACGACAAAGCGAATCAGGAAGCAGAACTGGGCGATCTCCTGTTCACCATCATCAACCTTGCCCGCTGGTATGATTTAGACCCCAGTGCTGCCCTACAAGGCACCAATCAACGCTTTATCCAACGCCTTGAGCAAATGGAAGCGATTGCCGATCGTCCTCTTGCTGATTACAGCTTGGAGCAGTTAGAACAACTTTGGCAGCAGGCGAAAGCGCGGTTGAGAGGGCAAGCAAGGGAGGCAAGGGAACCAGACTGAGCAATGCAAGATTCGTTTCCCTTTTCCCCTTTCCCCTATGTCTAAGCAACGCCTCGATCTCTTACTCGTCGAACGTGACCTTTGCGATACGCGGCAGAAGGCACAGAGTTTGATTCGGGCGGGTGAGGTGATGGTAAATCAGCAAGTGGTGGATAAGCCTGGGACAGAAATTGATGTGCAGGCAACGATTCAGGTCAAGCAACGATCGCCCTACGTTTCCAGGGGTGGTGAGAAGTTGGCAAAGGCGATCGCGCACTTTGCGATTCCAGTCACCGATCGCGTCTGTTTGGATGGCGGGATTTCGACGGGTGGCTTTACAGATTGTTTGCTGCAAGCAGGGGCAAAGCACGTCTACGGAATCGATGTGGGTTATGGACAGGTTGCCTGGAGTTTGCGGCAAGATCCGCGAGTCACATTGAGAGAACGCACAAATTTGCGCCACCTTACCCCAGAAGATCTGTATCACGTTGAAGATCCCGTACCTGATCTGGGCGTGGTTGATGTGTCGTTTATCTCACTGGCAAAAGTGGTGTCTGCCCTGTGGCACCTGCTTCGATCGCCCCGTGAGGTCGTCTTGCTGGTCAAGCCTCAGTTTGAAGTGGGACGATCGCTCGTAGGCAAAAACGGCGTAGTCCGCGATCCTCAAGATCAGGCGATGGCAATTTTACAAGTTCTGGAAGCGGCACAAGCACTGGGCTGGTATTATCACGGTGTCACCTGGTCGCCTTTGCTGGGTCCCGCTGGTAATATTGAATATTTGCTGTGGCTGAAGGATGTTGAGCGATCGTCACCGACATCCAAATTGGAAGAACAGCATGATTTTGATGGGGCGATCGCCGCTCAAACCGCTCAAGATCAGATACTTATTCCTGATTTGAACGCCTTGAAGCAGGTGGCTTTGATAGCACAACAGACATTCATTCGTTGATGACTGCCTGAGTAAGTCAACCATCTAAACTGTTTTCGCTAGCGTTATTTATAAGGGCTGTTTCATTCTAGGGAGCGAGTGTAATTGGCAACGGCTTTATAGCGGCTGAAGCGGACGAATGATCTGTGAATAGCGAAGGAAGACATCTATTTCATTCATTTGCTATCCGTTGCCAGCATTTTAGCAGCAGAATGAAATATCCCTGTTATTCCTGCTTACTAAAAAACTGCCGAACAGTTTTTGCCAACGAGAAATGGGCAGCCAGAGCGACAAACAGTAGATTAACAAAAATAGTTGAAAAGGCATCAATTACCAATCCAGAATGGGTTGGGTAAAACCGATTCATAGGAAAGTCTTTGTAATATTCTCTCGGATATAATTTTGGTAAATCATGGCTACCGTGAAGTATGAAATGGTAGACCATTCTTGAGCCATCACTACTAAGTAAAACCGCTACAAAGCCAGCCCAAAAAAGAATGCCAAGCCACCGTCCATATTTTTTCCGTCGCTGTAATCCCCACAAACCAACGATTGCCAATGTTAAGTAAACAACCGCAAAGATTAGCTCAAGAAGTCTTTGAGTTAGACCAATTGGGCACGCTTCAGAGGCAGAGATTGGACAAAGCTGGAAGGAGATAACAACTGCTCTTAAACTCAATAACACCGTGAAAAGTAGAAGGATTTGCGTTATCCAAACACTTGCGGGACGGCGGCGGCTCATGAATGCGATCGATGAAGGGGATCATGCCACATCAGCTTAACCGACTGACTGCCTCGCTATTCCTTTTCTTCACGAAACAATTAACCCATCCTTGACGTGAATGGTACGGTTTGTCTGTGCGGCAATATCGGGTTCATGAGTAACGATGACGATCGTGATCCCCTGTTGATTCAAATCCGTCATCAAATCCATCACTTCTTGAGAAGTGCGGCTATCGAGCGCTCCTGTTGGTTCGTCTGCCAATACGAGTGCTGGACGGTTCACCAGCGCACGGGCGATCGCCACTCGCTGCTGTTGCCCACCCGATAGTTGATTGGGACGGTTTGACAATCGTTCCGCTAATCCCACTCTGGTCAGCGCTTCCATTGCCCGCTTTTGGCGTTGTGGTTTTGAGACGCTAGCATACACCATCGGCAGCATCACATTATCTAGTGCGGTCGATCGCGGCAGCAGGTTAAATTGCTGAAACACAAAGCCAATCCGTTGATTGCGAATAAATGCCAGTTCATCGTTGTTCAATGTCGTGAGGTTTCGACCTTCCAAAAGGTAATGCCCACCGCTGGGGCGATCGAGACACCCAATGATATTCATCAACGTGGATTTGCCAGAACCCGAAACGCCCATGATGGCAACGTATTCCCCTTCTTCAATCGTCAAATCAATGCCCTTCAATACAGGCACATCAATATCACCTAATCGGTAGGTTTTAGTGATGTTTTCCATCCAGATCATCGTTGCCATAGGGGAAGAGAGGGGGGAGGAGTAAAAGTTTTGAGTTTTGAGTTGCGAGTTAAATTCTGCTTTCTACTTTCTAACAACTATCTTTATTCCGCCCTTGCAACGGTTTGTAGGACTGTCTGGGCTACCAACCAGATTTATATTGTGCCGATCGCTTGAATTGCCAGCGTTAAAAACTGCTTTGCGCGATCAATCTGTTCTGTGGCTTGGTCAATTGTGACGGCGTTCAGTTGTCCACAGTCACCAGTAGTGCGGAGTTCTTGCGCCTCAATCAGAAAGCGGTGAAAGTCAGGAGGAACTCGCTGCGTCTTTGCAAATTCCCGTCCGAAAGCGGCAATGACGGCTGAATGCTTGGAAAATGACAGTTCTTCACCTTCTAGAAAGGCTTCGGCGATGTAGAACATGCTGTAATAGGCGCGAGACGTGGCATAGTCTGGATAATTGTTGCTGAGTAACAGGTTTGCAGCGTCTAAACTTTGTTGGGCTTTAAGGAGAAGTTCTCGTTGTTCGTCGGTCATATGGGAACGCCTTCCCTACGAATATTGCGGAGGAGGGAGCCGTTGCGGGTTTGGTAGTGAGTTTCGTCCATGAAGAGGCAGCTAATCACTACTTCATAGCGAAGGGAGAGGGCGGCGATCGCTTGACCAGTCCGTTTAATTTCTTCACCAGGATTGACGGGAGACTTGAGCACCACCAGCACATCAATGTCCGAGTCTGGTTCAGCATCACCACGAGCCTGAGAGCCGAAGAGTGTAAGGTGAAGCAGACGATCGCCGTAAAGTTCAGCGAGAGACTGTTTGAGCTGGATCAAGATGGGTTGGAGGGTGGAGTTCATGGGAGAAGATTGCGCTCAAATATTGGTTCGATTGGTAGCGGGGCGATTGCGTTCATTCTCTGTGGTTACAAGCTCTTAAAGCACCACTCATCCTCGATTCTAGGCAACCTAACAACTCTCTTACTCACTTCTTAGCGCTGCGATCGGGTCAAGTTGTGCAGCATTTCGAGCGGGGATTACGCCTGCAACAAGTCCGATGGCGAAGGAAAGCCCAAAACCTGCGACGATCGACAAAACGGAGATGACAAAGGGAAATTTGAAGAGGGTGGAGGCACTGAAAGCGATGCTAACGCCTAAGCCAACGCCGATCGCGCCGCCTGCGATCGACACCATCACAGCTTCGGTCAAAAACTGGCTCAAGATCGCGTTATTGGTTGCTCCAACAGCTTTGCGGACACCGATTTCGCGGGTGCGTTCCACCACAGAAACGAGCATGATATTGGCAATGCCGATGCCACCGACGACGAGAGAAATGCCGGCGATCGCGCTCACCATCACGGTAAACAACCCCACAATATTGCTGAAGGCATTGATGATATCCGCTTGATTGGTAATGCGAAAATCGTCCTGTTGGGGTGGGTAAATGTTGTGCCGAATCCGCAAGAGGTTCGTGACTTGAAACTGGGCAGCATCCAGTGTCGCTGCATCTTTTGCCTGTACCCAAAAGCCACTCACTGCCGTACCATTGAGAGAGTTATTGCCCACAATCCGAGCCGACATATTGGTGAGGGGAATGTAGATGCGATCGTCCTGGTCTTGCCCACCCACAGAGCCTTTTGACTCCATCACGCCAATGACGTTGTAAAGCTCGTTCTGTACACGAATCTGAGCACCGATCGCATTCCCGTTAGCGCCAAAAAAATCGTTTCGAATGGTACTGCCGATCACAGCAACGGGTCTGGCACTGTCCAGGTCTGCTTGGCTAAAAAACTGTCCCTCTTGCGGATGAACATTCTTAACATCGGGATAGCTCAAATCTGTGCCCAGAAGCGTTGTTGAGTCGTTTTGCCCTTCATAGACAATCTGTACACCGCGCTGCAAATAGGCAGTGACACCCTGCGCGGCTGGAGCCTGTTTGGCGATCGCCTTTGCATCTTCCCAGGTCACGGTCGAAGCGGTTCCTGTCCCCTGGCTGATGCCGCCTGTGCGTGCCACCCCTGTTAGAACCAGAATCACGTTTGTACCCAGCGCCTGGATTTGCTGCTCTGTCGCTTTTTGCACCCCCTGCCCAACCGAAGTAACTGTGATCACCGAAGCAATGCCAATAATCACGCCTAGCATCGTCAGTCCGGTGCGAAGCCGATTACTCCACAGCGCCTCCAACGACATGGTGAGCACTTCCAGCAACGAAACGCTGGTGGGATGAATACGCGTAAGCTGTGCCATAAAACTTCTCCTAACGCTGAGGTGCGCCACCACCAGCACCACCGGGACCACCTGTACCGCCGCCACCACGTCCACCACCACCCATCCCAGGGAAGAGAGAAGGCGTTCTCGATTGAGGACGATCGCCCTGTGGGAAACTCGTCAAAACCCGGTCTCCTTCTTGTAGCCCAGAAAGCACCACCGTTTTACCATCATCCGTTGATATGCTTGTTGTAATGGGGCGAAACTCAGGACGACGATTCCCCTGTTGACCGCTAATGACCTGTACCCCGCTTGTGCCATCTTGACGAACGATCGCCACCGTCGGTACAACCACGACATCGCTCAACGTGCCGACCTTGAAATTGACGCTGGCATTCATCCCAGAGCGCAGAAGGTTTTCAGAATCAGAAACAGACGATTTCACTTCAAAACTGGTCACATTCTGCGTCACCGTTGACTGAGCTGCCACCTGAATCACTTTGCCTGCAAACGTCTTACCGGGGTAAGCATCCACCGTAATTTCGACCGACTGCCCCACCTTGATTTGAGCAATGTTTGCCTCAGCCACGTTTGCTGAAATTTGATTGGTCGAAGCCAGAGCCACGATCGAAGCAGACGCAGAAGACGCAGAACTACCCGCTGTTGAAGGAGTGACAAAGGCACCGGGATCAGCGTATTTTTTGGTCACAACGCCACTAAAAGGCGCGCGAATAATGGTGTCGTTGATGTCTGCTTGAATGGTTTCTACCGCCCCTTGCGCGCTCAGAACCTGGGCACGAGCGGTCGCAACATCTTCCGAGCGAGACCCTACCTTCTGTAAATCCAACGCCTGCTGCGATTTCCGCACCTGTGCCGCTGCTTGATCACGGCTTGCACGAGACGTAATGAGATCTCGCTGCGCCAGTGCTCCATCCTTAAAAAGCTGCTGGTTTTGCTCAAATGTCGATTCTGCTGAGGCTAACGCTGCTCTATCGTTTGCCACTTGCGCGGCAGCCTGGGCAATATCTTGAGGGCGATTCCCAGCGATGATCTTAGCGAGGTTTGCCTGTGCCTGCGCCAGTTGCCCTCTCGCCTGGGTGTATTGCCCTTGCAGGTTAGACGCGTCCATATAGGCAAGAATCTGCCCTTCCCGCACTCGATCGCCCTCTTGAACCAACAGTTGCTTCAAAATGCCTGATGATTTAGGACTCACATTCGCCGATCGCTCTGGTAGCACAGAGCCATTGGCTGAAATGGTCACGGGTAACGTTTGACGCTCTACCGTAGCGGTTTGGACTTGTCGTCTCAGTTCCCGTCGTTGCGCCGCCGCCATTTGATTAAAGGCAACGTACCCACCACCCAGGATGAGAGCCACCACCACCAATCCTGCCGCCCATTTTGGTATTCCACGTTTGACCAGATCTTTCACAAGTTTGCTCTCCCCATCTAGCCGTTGTGCGCGCTGCTCAAAACTTAAGAGGCTGAAGTCAATCGTCTCAGACAGCCAACCGACGAGCGATCGCAGCTTCAGCAACCATTCATATCTCTCTTAGACTCTATTACCAAAGCCAAGGTTCAACCAGCGACTTTACTCCAGAGTTGGAACACTTACTTAAGTCCGATCGACTGCCTCACGACTCCTACTGAAGTCCGATGCTGTGAATGCCGGACTCAGGTGTCTGAATCGTTCCCTTATGCTGACAACTTCATGACAGCACCAAACCCTATCACAGTCGATTGCACAACGCTGCCTGCGACTCTCTCACCATGAGCCTCTGACAGACAGGTACCCAGCACCCTATGCAACACAGCCCTATGCAACATAGATATAGATACAGGCTGAGCGCGATCGCTTGCGGCACAGTAGTCGATCGCGCCACCAATTTCAAACGCATCGTAGCAGCGCAACAATCTAAGCGGCTCAGTCGTTTCAGCGCTTAACCCAAAAAAGCGTGAGGTAGCCAGCATTTTGTGAAGGGCATACCTGACAATGACTGCCGCACAATCTCTTTAGAAGCCCAGTTTGCCTACACGCGCTCGTTTAGCAAGGCAGAAAACCGCTTATCTTGCCGCAGGGCATCAAAATCGGAGTTGGTGCGAGCAATTTCGCGATACTCGTCTGGGTTTAGCTCTACGGCAAGCTGCAAATGTTCAAGCGCCAGATCAAGGTTCCCTTGAAGTGCGTAACAGCAAGCTTTGTTGTAGAGCGTATGCGGACTGTTGGGTCTCAGTTGCAGGGCTTTGTCGTAACTTGTGAGTGCCGCCTCTAAATGCCCTAAGTGGTAGAGCGCATTCCCTCGATTCGTCCAGGCTTCCTCAAAATCGGGTCTAAACTCCAGCGCTTTGTCATAGCTGGCGACCACTTTTTCAATGCGATCGAGTTTCCGTAACGCTAAGGCACGGTTATACCATGCCCAGTAGTAATCGGGCTTAAACTCGATCGCACGATCGTAGCTCAGCACAGCATCGTCGTACTGACCCAGATTGCGCAGGGAGATGCCCCGGTTATACCAGGCCCAGTAATAGCTCGGTCTAAATTTGATGGCCAGATCGTAGCTGGCGATCGCCTCGTCGTAGCGCTGCAAGTCGTCCAAAGCGCTGCCTCGGTTATTCCAGGCTTCTGGAAAACCCGGTTCATAGTCAAGCGCTTGGTCATAACTGGCGATCGCGGCTTCGTAGCGCCCCAAATGATACAGCGCATTACCTCGGTTATACCAGGCATCGGGGTTGTCGGGCTGGAGTTGGAGCGTGCGATCGTAGCTGGCAACAGCAGCGCCAAAATCCTTCTGCTTATTCAGATAAAGCCCTTTCTGGAAAAAGAAGGCAGCTTCCACATCCTGAACGTGGCTCATAAGTCCAGTATCTCAATGATTTCTTATGCTCAATATGCCCAGGAGAGGCTGTAGAGCAACAGGGGCATAAGCCATTGTTTTAGCCGAAATACGTCAGTCCTGATCCATTTCCAGCAGCTTATCCTGCTCATAAAACAATACACCCTCAAGCTCTCCATACTGCATACAACTACCACAGCAATGCTCATAAAGTTCAGTACCCAGACCTTTGCTTCCCTTTTCTTGCGGCTCCATACTCATAACGCTCGACTCTCTTGCAATAGGCAAGTTGACTAGAATGCTTTTGGGGTGCCCAGGCTCTAAAGATACTGACTACGGCGATCGCCACGCGAAGTTTTGCGGATGGCTCATTGATAGGTTAGCCTTTAGCAAAAGCAAAAGGTCTTTTTTTTTGTGAAGATACGGTGGAGACTCAGGCGATAAAGTGAACCTGCGTCTATGATTACGGAGATCGAGTTTGACCTGTGCATTACCAACTCACCCATAGGAGACTGACGCAAGACAAGCCACGAGACTGTTCAGTTTGACACCCCTCTATTAACTGACAAAGTGTGAGGAGATTTCTAGAAAAGAATCTACCCGCTAGCTTTGACTCCTCTCAGTCAGCTTGCACCCTGAGCGAAGTCAAAGGGTAAGATTTTTGCCGGAAATCACCTCAGGAGTGAGAATTAAATAAAATCGAGCTTTGGTACGGCGGGTTGACCGGAGTTGCCTGCTCCATTGAGGGGTTGCTGTTAAACCCGTCCGTCAGTTTTCGGAAATTATTTAATCCACGAGCCTAAGTAGCAAAGGGTGAGCAGCAGAAAGATAAGTGGCAAAAAGTAAGTGCAATAAGCACGTAACAAGCACAGCAAGCACCATGAGCGGTGAGTGGCAAGAGCGGTTTTTCTTACCTGGACACTTGAAAAGTATGGGACACACGGTTCCTCACAAGCAATGCAACCACCTACTTCAGCCGCTGGCCGGTCTTGCCATGCTGTCGTTGATGCTGGTTATGGCTCCTTGCACAGCAACTGCACAGGTGAATAGTCGTCCAACGTCTGCTTCAGTCAACTCAAATACTGACGCTACTAACGCTGTTGAGTTCAACGATGCTTACACGCTGGCTCCGGGCGATCGGATTCGCATTGATGTCTTCAAAGTGACTCAGTACAGTGGTGAAAACCAGGTTTTAGTGGATGGCACTTTAAACCTACCCCAAGTAGGGTACGTATCCGTTCAAGGGTTGACTTTAAAGGAAGCCGCACAAGCCGTCTCAGCACAGTACGCCAGCATCCTCAGATACCCGTTTGTCACGGTTAGTTTGCTCGCGCCCGCAGCCGTCAAAGTGGGTATTGCGGGCGAAGTTAACCGTCCCGGTTCTTATACCATTCCATCTAGCGATGGCGGCTCTCAGTCATCATCACAATTGCCAACCGTCACGCGTGCCATTCAACTGGCAGGCGGCATTACGCAAATCGCCGATCTACGTAAAGTAGAGGTGCGTCGCTCCTTGCGCTCAGGGGACAGTCGCGTCATTAAGGTCGATCTGTGGGACTTTCTTCAAACAGGCAACCTTCGGCGCGATATTACCCTCCGTAGCGGTGACAGCATTTATATCCCCACCGTCACGCAGACCAATTTGGCAGAGTCTGTTCAACTGTCAGCCGCGAGTTTTGCCGCTGACAAAAGCGTACCGCTCAATATTGCGATCGTCGGAGAAGTCTATCGCCCTGGGCCCTATACTGTAACAGCCTCTGCCAAAACTGGTGCGGCTGGTGAAACTGGTCAATCAGGTGGGGGTGGAGGTGAACGCCCCCCAACTATTACACGCGCCATTCAGGTGGCGGGTGGTATCAAACCCCAAGCCGATGTTCGTCGGATTCAAGTGCGCCGACTTGCCCGCAATGGGGCTGAACAAATCATCAGCATCAACCTTTGGCAGCTTTTGCAGTCGGGTGATCTTAGCCAAGATCTGATTTTGCAAGACCGGGATACGGTTGTCATTCCAACAGCTACAGCACTCTCCGCCGCAGAATCAACCCAAATTGCGGCGGCTAGTTTTTCGCCCGACAGTATCCGCGTGAATGTCGTGGGCGAGGTCAAACAGCCAGGTGTGGTTAAGGTACCTCCCAATACGCCCCTCAATCAAGCCTTACTGGCGGCAGGTGGTTTTAATATTCGTGCCAGACAAAAAAATGTTGACTTAATTCGGCTCAATACAGATGGCACTGTGACTCGGCGAACGATCGCCGTAGATTTTGCTCGAGGGTTAGACGAGCAAGGCAATCCCGCACTCCGTAACGATGATATCGTGGTCGTCAACCGTTCTGCACTGACGGTCTTCTCTGACAACTTAGGCTCGGTGCTGAATCCTGTGAATGGCTTTCTTTCTGTGTTCAGCATCTTTAGGATTTTTACTCAATAGAACAATCTCACTCAACAGAGTTGTTAAGGAGTCAATCTGTGTCATATTTGCATCAAAGTTACCTTTCATTCGCAAGATAATCACAGCCAAATTACCATTCAGCAAGAAAGCAATCTCTTGCAGCATTATCGGTTAGCAAGTGTGTAGAGATCATCAAAATGGAGCATGAACAAACTTCTCAATTAATAGTATCCGCAGAGAATGGCAGGCGCTTTCAATGGTTGCCGTCAACCAATTCATCCCGTGCGGATGATGCGGACGAAGGGGGATTAAATCTGGGGCAAGTGATCGCTACTTTGCGCCGCAGAATTCTTATCATCGCTGGCGTAGCAACCGTTGTTACGTCACTTGCCTTACTGAAGGCTTTGACCAGTAAACCGCTCTATCAGTCTAGCTTTGAGATTTTAACCAAGCCTGTAACAGTGGAAAATCAGGTGATTTCGTCTGTTCCTCAAAGCCTGAGCAAAGAACAACAACAGCAACAGCAGTCGGCTGTAGCAAAAGGAATTGACGAAACAAAATTAAAGCTATTAAAAAGTCCGATTATTTTGACTCCGATCGCCAAGCAACTTCAACTCAAATATCCAGACATTAATGTGGACTCTTTGGCTGGAGGGCTGGTAGTCACAGGAACGACTACTAGCGAAATTCTGAGTGTGAGCTATCAAGATACCAATCCCGATAAAGTCAACGCAATCTTGTCTCTCGTTGCAGAAGCCTATTTGAAATACAGTCTGGAAGAACGTCTAGCAGATGTTCGACAGGGGATTGATTTTGTCAACGCTCAGCTTCCACAACTTCAGAAGCGCGTCGAAGCGATTCAAGATCAGCTCCAAGGTTTTCGCCAGCAGTACAATCTCATCGATCCAGAGTCCAAAGGGAAACAGCTTACAGATCAAACAACAACCATCAGCCAGCAGCGGCTTGAGACGCAGATTAAATTAAATGAAGCGCGTGCGCTTTACCTTAACTTGAGTCGAGCCTTAGAACAGCAAACAGATGATTCTGCGGCTTCCACTGCTCTGAGTGACAATACCCGCTACCAAAAACTGCTGAACCAAATTTTAGAAGTAGAGAGTCAGCGAGCAGCGGAATCTTCGTTGTACTTAGACAAAAGCCCAAACGTGCAAGTGCTGCAAACTCAAGAAAAAAACCTGCTTCCTTTATTACAACGAGAAGGGCGGCGGGTGCAAGAAGAAGTCGCAAGCAAAATCCGAGATTTAGAAGCCCGAAGCCAAATTTTAGCTCAAACTTCGATCGGTCTAAATCAGCAAGTGAAGCAGCTATCAGCCATTTCTCGCCAGTACGTAGATATCCAACGGGAACTCACGATCGCCACTGACAACCTGAACCAGTTTTTAACCAAGCGAGAAGCACTTCGCATTGATGCTGGACAGCGAAAGACTCCCTGGCAGCTCTTAACACCGCCCACTGAGCCAATTCCTTCTTCAGCAAATGTAAAGCGCACTGCTCTGTTAGGGGCAATTCTCGGTCTCCTGGTAGGCATTGGCATTGCCTTACTTCTAGACAAGCTGAGCAACGTACTTCATACACCAGAAGACATTAAAACGACAACGAAATTACCCATTTTGGGCATTATTCCGTTTAATCCAGAGCTGACCGAGTTAGAGACATTGATTCCTCTAGACAAAGTCGGTTCTCTAGTAGATATGAGTGGTTTAGTGCAACAAATGCGGCAACGTTTGGGGTTCAACAACAGCAAAAGCTCCCATCACTACGCGGCTTCTCCCTTTCAAGAGGCATTTCGATCGCTCTATGCCAATCTGCTTCTGCTCAACCCTGATGAACGTATTCGCTCATTCGTTGTTAGCTCTGCTACCCCTGGTGAAGGTAAATCCACGACAGCTATTTATCTTGCGCAAGCTGCTGCGGCTTTGGGGCGGCGTGTACTGCTAGTCGATGCTGACTTGCGTTTGCCTCAGCTTCATAGCCGCTTAGAGCTAGAGAATGTTACCGGACTCAGCACAATCATTGCATCAGACCTGGATTTTGAGCGCGTTGTTCAGAAATCGCTTCTGGATAGTAACCTTTCCATTCTACCGTCTGGTCAAGTGCCCCCTGACCCCACAAAATTGCTCTCGTCTAAAAAAATGCAGAGCTTAATGGAACAGTTCAAAACAGCGTACGACCTGATTATTTATGATATGCCACCGATTCTAGGGCTGGCGGATGTCAAGCTGCTTGCGCTTAAAACCGATGGTGTAGTGATGGTTGTTGGCTTAGATAAAGCGAAGACATCCGTAGTAACGCAGGCATTAGAAGCGCTCAAACCAACCTCTATTCAGATACTTGGAATTGTGGCAAACGGGTCAAAAGAACCTGTTCCAACTGTGTACAATTCATACCATCGTTACGGCTCTCCAGAGGCAGCAAAGCAGATTGATGAGGTCACTGAAACAACGGTAAAATCAGCAGGAGATTAAAGCCTGGTCAGCATGAGTAAAGCTTTAAATTTATTAATCTAAAGAAGGTATGAGCGAAATAAGCGTGAAAGAATGATTAACCGTATCCTCTATGAAAGTACTGATACTTTTGACATTAATTGGGGTACTTTGGCTCGTCAGCTCGCGCCGTTGGAGAAACCGTTTTCTAAAACCGATCGCCCTTCTACTTGCGATCTATCTAGCCGTGACATCTCCCCTTGGTGTGTCACTAGCAACTCAAGGCTTGACCGCGCCTTTACCGCCTGACTCTGGAGAGCCTGTAGACGCAATTGTTATTTTAGGTCGTGGCGATGACGTTCGTAACCGCCGGGTTGAGATTGCGGAACAACTCTGGCGTGAAAAGCGGTCTCTCAAGATTTTTGCCAGCGGTATGTTAGATGCCGAGTTCATGGTTGAGCAACTAAAAAATAATGGTGTTGAGACTCAAGCAATCAGTGGTGAGCGATGTTCCCAAACAACTGAAGAGAACGCCTTGTTTACAGCCGCTGTACTACATCCTCAAAATGTACAGAAGATTTTGCTGATTACTGATCCACCACACATGCTGCGATCGGTACTCTCATTTCGAGCCTCTAGATTCACCGTCATTCCTCACGCAAGCCCTTTGCCGTCCTCTTGGGAGTCTGAGCGCAATGTTCCAGTTTTGTTGCGAGAGTACACTGGGCTCATTTCCTATGCTATTACTAATCGGTTTCGGCAGCGAAGTCCTTCTGAGCTAGAGCACCCACCCATTGATGTGACGACGAAACTAAAGACTTGGAACTGCAAGCTGTGAACTGCAAGCTGTAGCTGGATGGGAAAGTCTGCCAAACTTTTAAAAAGGAATTACTCTTGACGAAGAATTAGAGAAAATGTGCATTTTTCAAAATTTCACGTAGACTCTATGCAACACAGTAAGTTCAATTTACTTAGTATACCTTGGCAACACGCATGAGTGACTTTCCAGACTTTCCTAACAGCTTCTATCAATTTGAGAAAGAGCTGGGTCATAATCGTGCCGGTGGTCGAGTGACTTATCTGGCAAGTGATACACGCACTCAGAAGAAAGTTGTCATCAAGCAGTTTCAGTTCGCAAAAACAGGGGCAAGCTGGGCGGAATACGATGCGTACGATCGCGAAATTCAATTTCTAAAGCAACTTGATCATCCTGGTATCCCTCATTACATCGATTCATTCCAAACTCCTGATGGCTTTTGTATGGTGCAGGAGTATAAACATGCTACGTCTTTATCAGAAAATCGTAGCTTTAACCCAGAAGACATTCGACGGATTGCGATCGCGGTGCTAGAGATTCTGGTTTATCTTCAGAATCGCATTCCTGCTATTATTCACCGCGATCTTAAACCCGAAAACATCCTCCTCGACGAAAACGGCACCGTTTACTTAGTCGATTTTGGCTTTGCACGCATCGGTGGAGAAGATGTCGGTGTGAGTAGTGTGGTCAAAGGAACGCTAGGGTTCATGCCACCTGAACAACTCTTTAACCGTCAACTTACAGAAGCCTCAGATCTCTATGGACTGGGAATGACATTGATTTGTCTCTTAACTGGTACAAAATCTGACCGAATTGGAGATCTCGTTGATATTAGCTATCGCGTTAGCTTTAAGCACCTGGTGCCAACATTTAACCTAAAGTGGGTAAATTGGTTAGAGAAGATGGTAGAGCCACGCTTAAAGGAGCGTTTCCCCAATGCATTAGCAGCATTAGCTGCTGTGCCTACATCCCCTCTACGTCCTCCCGATGCCCAATTTAGTCAGGCAACCCTAGAGTTTCATGCAGCTCGTCTGGGCGATCGTCTGACTCAAGCAGTCACACTCACCAACCCCATTCCAGACACGCTTTTAGAGGGGACGTGGGAGATTTCACCACATCCACATGATCCACCAACTGATCGCTATTGTTGGATTTCTATTACCCCCGCCACATTCGCCGACAATCAGGTGGAATGCCAGGTAACTGTGGATACACGTAAGCTTATGACTGGGAAAACCTACCATCGCAAGCTACTTCTCTACACCAACACCCTAGCAAAAACCTACTCACTCAATCTCCAGATTCGGACAGCAGCGGTGCCTGCGGCATCTTCCCCTCTGCCCAAAGGACTTTTGCTGCTTCTGGGAGCGGTTGCTCTCATCGTGAACTGGCTGGTTGCTTCAGTCGTTTTGAGTCTAGGCACAGTTGATAAATCAGCGTCCACCGCTGGCTTTGGGGCGGTGGTTGGTACTGCGATCGGTCTTGAATTTGCAGCCTGGTTAATGCGATCAGCAGGCGGACGCACTGGCTCTACAACTTGCACACTAGCAGCCATAGGGGTCGGTGTTGCTGCGCTGATAGGGGCACTTGCCAGTGATCTCACGACAGCAGGATTCGTGGTAGTTTTGGGGGCAGGAGCGGGAGTCGTTAATGGTGCTGTCATTGGAGTGATGACGGGTATGACTGCAGAAAAGCTCATTGTGAGCGATAGCCCCAAAGCCACCGCTATCGCAACAGCTTTGTTGATTGCAACCGTAGGCTCCAGCATTGGTCTAGGCTTCGCGATCGGGTTTATGAACTTAGCCATCTTCACAGTCCTGCTCAGCAGCAGCCTTGCTTTAGGGACTTTAGTGAGTCACCTTTACTTAAGACGTACCAATATGCTTTTTGCCCACCGCAAGACTGAGCGCTATCTTATTAAGCCTTGAATTACAACGGAATTCAAGAGTCAGAAGCAAAGAAGGCTTCCATACTAGCTTTCAGACCCAATGATGCACCTCTATTTAGGTGAAAATTGCTGTAACACTGGGCGACTCGATCGCACTCAAGGTTTAATCCCCAAATCCTCTGTAACTCTAGAAATTAATGCCCTTACACCCTTTTGAGCCTTTAATTCAAAGGGGCATAAAGGAATCAATTCACCAAGCTGCTGACAGAACTCTCAGTGTGAATGCGAAAAATGGCTTCACCTAACAAGGTCGCCACAGACAAAATTTTCAGTTGAGGAAAGGTTTTGTCTGCTGAGATGGGAATCGTATTGGTGACAATCACCTCTTTTAAGCCACTTGCTAGCAATCGTTCAACCGCTGGAGGCGAGAAGAGGGCATGGGTTGCGCAGGCATAAACTTGACTGGCTCCTTTCCGCTGGAGCATCTTTGCTGCCTCGCTGATAGTACCCGCCGTATCAATCATATCGTCTACAAGAATGGCTGTCTTGCCCTGCACATCCCCAATCACATTCATGACTTCTGCCTGGTTGTGTCCCTGACGGCGCTTGTCCACAATCGCTAATGGAGCATCGTCGAGTCGTTTTGCAAAGGCACGAGCACGAGCCACTCCGCCAATATCGGGAGAAACCACCACAACGTCGCAGAGTTGCTTCTTTTGGATGTAATCGACCAAAATCGGAACACCGTGCAAATGATCCAACGAAATATCGAAAAAGCCCTGCACCTGAGCCGAATGCAGATCTAGAGCGAGGACGCGATCGGCTCCAGCCTGAGTGATCAAATTGGCAACTAATTTCGCAGTAATAGATTCTCGCCCTGCGGTTTTGCGATCGGCTCTAGCATAGCCGTAGTAAGGAATAACAGGTGTAATCTGGCGAGCTGATGCCCGACGACAGGCATCCGTCAGAACCATCAACTCCATCAAATGGTCATTCACCGGATTACAAGTGGGCTGGATCAGAAAAATGTCGCACCCACGAATCGATTCCTGAACTTGCACATAAATCTCCCCGTCAGCAAACCGTTTGCACACGATCGGAGTCAGGTCAACTCCTAAGGATTGCGCGATTTCATGAGCTAGTAAAGGATTAGCAGTGCCAGCGATCAGGCGAAGACGCTGGCGATTTGTGATCTTTGCAGATTCTATAGATGAGAGAACGGGCGCACATGGAAGCATAGATCAAGCCTTCATGAAATACTCTACGATCATTCGCTTGCGGTGAAGCTACACATTGCCAAGACCGTGTTGGCTTGCTGGCATAACAGGCTTACGCTTCAGCCCTTGAGGCAAAATTGTAAGATTAAATTTTAGGGTGCGTCATCAATTAGCTCCGAAACCTTGCAGTCTCAGCATTGCCGCACCCCTCCCAATATACGAGACCAAGAGTTGGAACTCTTGCTGCAGTCAATGTGTAGTACAGCCCCTAGTAGACAGCCCTAAGCAAGATAGGCTTGACTCCAAACATACGAAGCCATCCCTATCCCAAATCTGCGGCTTGCTGTAGACTCAACGCCATTTTGCAGCAGACTGCCACTGACCTACATCACTACTTTGTAGTCAGCTTAAGAGAAAAACAAGCAAAATCGTTCTTCTTTGTACCAGCTTTATCCAGTCTATGCCCTATTCATACTGATACTTATCCTTACGCACACTGATCGTATAGTGAGTGAAGCTGCATCACCTAGCTTTAAACTCAGTGGATAGAATATAAAAAAACAGTAAAGATGAGCCTGGAGAGGTTTAAATAACTTTTCATCTTGCTGTAGAAAGTAATGGTCTGGGCAATATATGACAGTGACCTAGGTATGATAGCCCTCTGCTAGTAATCACTGAACGTAGCCTGTCTTAGGTAGGGTAGTAGCATGGAGTCAAAGAGCTTTATTGCTGTATGTTTCCAGGGCTCTCGCATTGTGATCAAAACCGCCGAGGTTTAAGCCCTAGTGTTGGTTGCGATGCTTATGTTTGGTTAAAAGCGCCGAGGTTTGCGTAAGTCCTGTTTCTAAGTCGTAGGTCTCCAAAGAAACTGAATGATTATTGATGCCAGATCATTACCTCCAGGTGAGATCCTTGAAACTCATGTTTGTATCGTCGGAGCTGGTCCCGCAGGCATAACGTTGGCGCGGGAGTTTGCCAATCAAAATTTTCAAGTTTGTCTGGTAGAAAGTGGCGGCTTTGAGTTTGATCAACAGACTCAAACGCTCTGTGATGGGGTTGTTGTTGGTGATCCGTATCCAGAAGTTGCTGAAACCCGTCGCCGCCAGTTTGGTGGGACATCACATTGTTGGGAAGGACCAAACGGTTACAACCAATCAGGGTTTCGCTGCTTACCTCTAGATGACATCGATTTTGAGCAGCGTGATTGGCTCCCTTATAGTGGATGGCCTTTTACTAAAGCTGATCTCAATCCGTTCTACGAGCGAGCGCATCAGGTCTGTCAAATCGGTTCGTTCACTTATAGTGCCGATGATTGGGCAACAGGACGAACTGTACCGCTTCCCTTTAAAAGCGATCGGGTCACTACGACCATGAGCCAGTATGGGCTGAGAGACCCATTCACTCACGAATATCCAGAAGCGATTAAGCGCATTCCTAATATCACTACCATTACGTATGCCAACGTCGTTGAGATTGAGGCTGATGAGACGACGCAATCAATCACGCGCCTACGGATTGCCAACCTACAGAAGCAGCAGTTTTGGCTAACGGCAAAGATCTTTGTCTTGGCGGCTGGAGGCATGGAGAATGCACGGTTACTACTTCTATCGAACCAGCAGCAACCAGCAGGTCTGGGTAATCAAAATGATCTGGTTGGTCGCTTTTTTATGGATCGACCCATCCTGAGCCTGGGGCTAGTACCCTTTGATTCTCGACTTTTCGATCAAACAGCCTTATATGACATTTATCCTGTGAACGGTGTGCCAGTGATGGCAAGGGTAAAGCTGAGTGAGGCTCTGATGCGTCAAGAGCACTTAATGAATAACGGGGCGCAGATCTTTCCTAGACCTCTAGGTCATCAGCGTGCAGCGATTGATGCTCTTAAAACATTAGTCTCATCTATCCGACAGGGGCACCTCACTCCAGAAGCATCCAAGCAATTCCAAATTGCCATGCGTGGTGGCGATTATATTTTTGCAGCAGCGTTTTGGGCTGCGGTTAGGCGTTTGCCAGCTTTCCGGCGTGGTAACTGGTCATATCTTCCGTTGGAAAAACGGCGATTTTCACAATTTGAAATTTTCTATCAAACGGAGCAAGCACCTGATCCTAATAATCGCATTACACTGAGCCAGGAGCGCGATTGCCTCGGTCAGCAAAAGACCGAAATCCATTGGAGACTCAATTCAATCGATGTGCAACATGCTGTCCGGGTTCAAGAAATCTGGGCAGAGGAGTTTGCTCGTGCTGGATTCGGTACATTGCAGTTTGCCCGTAGGAAAGAAGATTTAAAGTTTGAAAAATCGGCTATGCATCACCATATGGGAGCAACCCGGATGCACCATGATTCGAAGCAAGGCGTTGTGGATGCAAATTGTAAAGTACATAGCCTCACAAATTTGTTTGTGGCGGGTTGTTCTGTCTTTCCAACCTCTGGCTATGCCAATCCAACACTCACAATTATTGCCCTCTCTTTGAGGTTAGCTGATCACATCAAAATGCTGATGCAATAGCCACTTGACTGGACGCGAGCTCTTTTTTAGACACTAACTTTATGGTTAACAATGATGAGAATTGGAGTTGTGGGAGCAAGTGGGTTCGTTGGTAATCGAGCCGTTGAGCTGTTTCATGCCGAAGAGGCGATCGCAGTCCGCCCGATCGTTCATTCGAGTGCTAGTGTTGAACGATTAACGCACAAAACAGACTACCGTATTGCCAATTCGTTTGATCAAGCATCGCTAGAAGCGGCCTTTGAAGGCTGCGATGTTGTTATTCATTCAATTTTAGGTAGTGCTGGACTCATTCGTGGCAGCATTGTTCCTACTTATAAAGCCGCACAGAAAGCCGGGGTGCGCCGCCTTATCTATTTGAGTTCAATGATTGTTCACACATCTGCCCCGGCTCCTGGAACAACCGAGTCTACTCCACTGATTGAAAAGCAACCGTTTCCAACCCATATCGCAAAGATTTATGCCGAGCGAAAACTACTGCAATTACGGCAGAGCGGGTCGGTTGAGGTTGTCATTTTTAGACCAGGTATTGTGTTTGGACCTCGTTCTCGCTGGATTACGGAACTAGCTGACCACCTTATGCATTGCACTGCCTACTTTATTAATGAAGGTAAAGGTATCTGCAACACAGTGTATGTAGATAATTTAATTCATGCTATACGCTTAGCGTTGACACAACCAGGTGCAGATGGTGAGGCGTTCTTTGTTGGCGATCGAGAACTGGTAACATGGTTCGATTTTTATCAGCCCTTTGCTGAATACCTCGGCATAGATCTCACTCAGATCCCATTACTTAACGCACCCCAATTCACCCATAGCTGGAAGCAGCAGGCTTTAGGCTCAGTATGGAACTCGGCTGTTATGCAAAAGCTCATCGCCTCTATACCAAGTGACTTCAAGCAGGCAACTAAACAAACGCTGTCTAAGCAAAGACCACAGTCAGACGAATTAATGGCAGTAACTTCCATCCTTGAACGACAGCCTGTAGTGACTGAGATGATGGCTATTCTACAGCAGTCACAATACAAACTACCGTTCACAAAAGCAGAAAAAATCTTAGGCTACAAACCGATCGTTTCTTTTCACGAAGGCTGTCGGCGATCGATTGAATGGTTAGCTAGTCGCGATCTCCTCCAACCACTCATAACCAATTAAAACTTAAGCGACTAATCTGATAGTGATTAACTCTACCAAGTGCTTTACCCTACGCAGCCATTTCGATTAATGTAATGCTTATTTCTACACTTTTTAAGTAAAGGCATTAGCAGCCTTCAAGTCTAATGAAGAGTCAAGCAACACTAAGAGGGAAAATACAGCCATCCTGGCATTGAGCATTCTGCTACAAGAGAAATGTCAAGATCTCAACAAGTATGCACTGTAAAATCGACAAGCTTAAACAAATGTGATAGGTTTTAGTTGTAATGTCATAAATATTCATCACTATCTGTTTCTAAAGGTTTGTTAGCCCTTCATCTGCAGCTTCAATGCCTCGATTTGGCTCTACCGGAACTATTTCAGCAGCAATTCTAAAGTCGGAAATTCGTCAGGTGAAATGAAACATGGGACAGGTTAATCATTTTTTTCTAACCAAATTCAACGTGAGAAGCTTTCCAGAGCTTAGACCTGGTTGCGATCCTGTCTGGCTTGAGAACAGATTTAGGTTATTTGATCAGTTCTGCTATCCATCTGTCCGCAATCAGACAAACCAGAACTTTAAATGGCTGGTTTTCTTTGATGCTGACACGCCTGAAGCGTTCAAACATAAGATTTCAAACTATGCAGATCAATGGCAGAACTTTGTACCGTTGTATCTAGATTTTCCGCTACCTTACGGTCAGTTTCCCGAACAAGCTAGAGATGTGGTTCGTACAGTTGTTGCTGATGATTGCGAATACCTCATCACAACTTGGCTAGACAACGACGATGCTATTGCTAAAGATTACGTTCAAATGATTCAAGACAACTTTAACCAGCAAGAATGCGAAACCGTAAACTTTATGTTTGGCTATCAGCTGTGTAATGGTAAAACCTATTTTGATTTTGAAGTTGCCAGCCATTTTATTAGTCTTATTGAACGGTACAACCCAGCCTCCTTCAAAACCTGCCTTTGTAGACCACACAAGGAGCTTTATGAAGTTTGTCAATCTGCCAAAAAGGTTCTGTGTAAGCCAGCTTGGGTTGAGGTCGTTCACGACTCTAACTACATGAATGTACATCGCAGAGGTTTTAGAGTGCCAGCGGGAAAAATATTGGACGCGTTTTCAATTAAAGCTGATACGCAATGTGAGAGAGAATCCAATTTTCCCTTCTTGATTGAGCAAGTAAACACGCTACTATTTTTCCCTTATTATTTTCTCAGAAGGGTTTTCTTGAGAATCAAGTATTACAAGCTTAATGAATTAAACATAAGTCACTTTCAACTGAAAAATTATTAGTTGGTTTAACGCCAAGTTTAGCAGGAGTGAAAATTTTATGAAGGTTCTGATCACTGGTGGTGCTGGATTTATTGGCAAGTGGCTAATTGAAAAGCTGCCACCTGATGCAGAAATCATTGTTGTTGATCTGCTGGATAAGCAGGTTCATCGAAAGTCGCATGACTTCGCACCTGAAATTAAAGCACGAGCGACATGCATTCAGGCAGATGTTCAGGAAATAGAGGCACATAAAGCAGCTATTGAGGGAACAGATGTTGTAATCCACTTGGCATCCCAAACAGGTACTGGACAATCGATGTATGAGATTAGTCGCTATGTCCAGCACAATGCCAATGGAACCGCTAAGCTGTTAGAGCTCATTTCAACGCTGGAGCAGAAGCCGCGTCGCATTATTCTTTCTTCCAGTCGTGCAGTTTATGGAGATGGCGCTTACACGGATGGTAAAGCAATTTACTACCCCAAAGGGCGTTGCCTAGAGACTCTACAAAAAGGGCTTTGGGAAGTGTGTAGCAGCAGCGGTGAGCCATTAACTGCCGTATCCATGCAGGAAACGCACCTCACTAAGCCGACTTCTGTGTATGGATTGACCAAACTCTGGCAAGAGCAGTTGTTACAGAGCTACTGTGAAAGCCAAATGATTGATTTGGTGACATTGCGCTTTCAAAATGTTTACGGACCTAAGCAAGAACTGGGTAATCCCTACACTGGCATCATCGGTATCTTTACCAATGCGATCGCCCAGGGAAATCCTTTAGAGGTCTTTGAAGATGGGTTAATGACCCGCGATTTTGTCTTTGTAGGGGATGTGGCGGAGGCTGTAGTCAAATGTGCAACCCACGAAGAAACGTTGGACACGGTGATGAATATCGGCATGGGTCAGGCTGTAACGCTGCTAGACGTGATTCAAACAATCTCAGAAATTGTTGGCAAATCTGCACAGTACACTGTTTCAGGGCGCTTTAGGGTGGGAGATATTCGTCATGCAGTTGCAGATATGAGCCATTATAAAACCGTGTTTGGGTCATGGTTACCCACCTCGCTCAAAGATGGGTTAACCCAATATTTGGACTGGTATCTCGGGCAGGAACCACTTAGTCAAGCGGCTCTTCAGGCATCCTTTAAAGAGATGGAACGAACTGGTCTATTGCTAACCAAGCAGGGATAAGCATCAGGCAATGAGCGGCATCAATGTTTTACACTTGAGTACGTCTGATACTGATAGCGGGGGGGCACGTGCTGCCCATCGGTTGCATCTGGGATTGGAGGCTATGGGATGCACCTCTCAAATGATGGTAAGAGCTAAATTTGGCTCCGACAACACCGTTATAGCAGAGCGATCGATTTTGACTAAATTGGGTCCACCTGCTTCTGGTCTTCCATTGAGCCTATATCCAAAGCGTAATGCTGGAATGTTTTCGCCTCAGTGGTTGCCTGATGTACTCGCTTCTCGAGCAGAACGGATCAACCCAGATATTATTAACCTTCACTGGGTTTGTAACGGCTTTTTGCAAATTGAAACGATTTCCAAATTCAAGCCACCGCTAGTCTGGACGCTGCATGATATGTGGCCGTTTACTGGCGGGTGTGACTATATTCGGGACTGTGAGAATTACAAAAAGTCTTGTGGAACCTGTCCCCAGCTACATAGCAATCTTCCCTGGGATTTGTCTCGCTGGATCTGGCAGCGAAAAGCGCAAGCCTGGAGAAACATTGATTTGACTCTTGTTGCCACGTCTTCGTGGATGGCGGATTGCGCACGTTCTAGTTCTCTCTTTCAAGACCGACGCATTGAAGTCATTCCCTTGGGATTGGATACTGACAAATATAAGCCGATTAATCAACAAGTTGCTCGTGACTTGTTAAATCTGCCTCAGAATAAGCAACTGATCCTTTTTGGTGCCGTCAACGCAACATCTGATCACAGAAAGGGGTTTCAACTTTTGCTGCCCGCGCTCCAGAAAATCAGCAGTCGTGGCTGGGGAGAGCAGGTTGATCTAATTGTTTTTGGCTCCTCTAAACCTAAAAACCCGACTGATTTAGGGTTCAAGACCCATTACTTGGGACATGTGCGTGACGATCTAGTACTTGCGCTAATTTACTCAGCTTCTGATGTTATGGTAGTGCCATCGATTCAAGAGGCATTTGGTCAAACTGCTTCAGAAGCCTTGTCTTGCGGTACGCCAGTGGTGGCTTTCAATGCTACAGGATTAAAAGATATTGTTGATCATCAAAAAAATGGCTACCTGGCAACCCCATTTGACATTGAAGACTTAGAGAAAGGAATTATTTGGGTATTGGAAGACAAAGATCGGCATCATGAACTTAAGATTCACGCTCGGAAGAAGAGCTTACAAGAATTTTCCTCTCAAGTGCAAGCCAGTCGCTATCTATCACTCTACAGAAGCATTTTAGAAGAATTTAAGTGAATTACTCGATTTGCAGCAATTTTTAATCAAGTGAAGTACAGATCTATGCAGGGAGTCAAGGAGTCAAGGGAGTAAGGTATACTCAGCAAATTATATTATGATGATTTGCAGGCGGAACTTCAGATTGATCTGAAGAAGGCTTATTTGAGCCTAGTATTCTTTAAAGCGTGTAGACAGAGATTACTAATTCATGAACTATTTAGCAAAGTTTCTGTACGTTATTTCTATTAAGAAAACTGAACTAATTCTAATTGTATTTCTTTTCCTCGCGATCTCTTTATTAGACGCTATAGGGATTGGATTGGTGGGTCCATTTATTGGGTTAGCGGTAAACCCAGGGCTGATTCAGCAAAATGATGTACTGTCGGGCTTTTACAGCTATGTAGGGCTTCAGGATACAGGTAAATTCATTGCACTACTAGGCTTGATCATTATCATAACTTTTTATCTTAAATCTTTTTTTTACTACCAAATTCAGAATTATGTTTACAAATTTTGTTATGCTCGGCAAGTTAAGTTGCGCCTCAGATTGCTGAATGCTTATCTTGCCGCTCCTTATACATTTCATTTGAGAACCAATTCTGCTCATATTCTTCAGAATATTGGCAATGAGTCTGCAAATTTTATATATTCAATCGCAATCCCACTCCTAAACTCAGTGGCGAATGCTTTTGTTCTTCTGGTTCTCCTATTGCTGTTAGCGAAGACAGACTTGCTGGCGACTGTGAGTATTTTAGGGCTTCTTCTGATTGCTATTATTCCATTTCATTACTTCAGGCACCGTGTGGCTCGTTGGGGGAAAGAAGGGCTTGAAGCGAATACAGAAACGTTGCGAATTACTAACCACGCCATTGGAGGATTAAAGGAAACAAAAGTTATTGGATGTGAGGAGTTCTTTAAAGCTCAACTCAGTAACCAGACCAGCAAGTACGCGAGAGCCGCAAGCCGTTTCCATGTTTTTCAGCTATTACCACGTATCGTGGTTGAAACCCTTTTAATTACATTCGTTGTAGGTTTTGTATCTTTATCTTTGCTTTTCGAGCAACGTGCAGAGAGCCTGGTTTCTGTACTAGGTATTTTCGCGATCGCCTCAATTCGCTTAATGCCATCTGCTAGTCAGCTCATAAATTCCATGAGCTTGCTCCGAAACAATGAACCTACTCTTGATAGACTCTGTCTGGATCTTAAAGAGCTGGAGCAGTCGGAAACTGAAGGGCTGGTGAAAAAGTCTCGTAGAGCGTTTTCGGAGAATTCTGTTCAGAACCCTTCTGGTCGGTTGAAAAGCCCTAAAACAACTCTAACCTTTAGAAATACAATAACCTTTGATAAAGTCAGCTATCGCTACCCCGCAGCAGCCTCAAATGCTCTAAATGATGTTTCATTAACGATTCACAAAGGCGAGTCGATCGCCCTGATTGGTAAATCGGGTGCTGGAAAAACCAGTTTAGTGGATGTTTTCTTAGGGCTATTGATTCCGCAATCAGGCGATATTCAGGTCGATGGTTGCTCGGTGTATAGCGAACTGCGATCTTGGCAAAATTTAATTGGCTATATTCCGCAATCTATTTTTCTGACTGACGATACGATTGCAGGAAATATTGCCTTTGGGGTTCCATACGATCAAATTGATCAGCAAAAGCTGGATAGCGCAATTCGTCTCGCTCAACTTTCAGAACTGGTGTCGCAACTACCAGAAGGTGTTCAAACGATGGTTGGAGAACGCGGCACCCTGCTATCTGGAGGTCAGCGTCAGAGAATTGGGATTGCTCGAGCTCTCTACCATGAGCGAGAAATTTTAGTGCTGGATGAAGCAACTTCTGCGTTAGATAACGAAACAGAGCAACTGATTAGTGAGTCGATTCGGTCGTTGAGCGGCACAAAAACCATGATCATTATTGCTCACAGGCTGACAACAGTTGAATATTGCGATCGTATCTACGAGATGGATCAGGGGCAGATTATAAACAGCGGCACCTACCAAGCGGTGGTGTTAAAAGATCATATGCCTCAATTGTGATAACTGTGCTGCGCGCGATAAGAGGGTGTTTGCTCAGTGGTGCAGAAAAGCCGTGAAAGGCTTGCTATAGAAAGAATCTCGAATGAGATAGGGGTAGCTTAAAGGGAGCGTTGCCTGAGACGCTTAAGTTTCCCTTCATTACCTCACTGTCTCTAAACCACAAACCTCATTCTAAGCTTGCCCACTATCTGTCTTTTTTCGCTTGCTTTTGGACCCAAATGATAGCCTTCAAACTACCACCACTACCTCTAAACGAAGTAAGCTAACGATCGATGATACCGCCACCCAACAACACATCGCCGTTGTACCACACGGCGGCTTGTCCTGGCGTGACGCTCGATTGCGGTTCGTCAAAAACCACACGCACTCGATCGCCCTCTAGCGGCATGATGGTAGCGGGTACGGCAGGCGATCGATAGCGAATTTGCGCTTCTGCTCGAATAGGTGCTGTTGGTGCCGCAATGGAAACCCAGTTGAGACGTTGCACCGTGCAATCTGACGCGAGGGTGGCATCCCGATCGCCCACAATCACCCGATTCTTTGCCGCATCCAGCGCTACGACATACAGCGGTTCGCTATGGGCAACCCCCAGCCCTTTGCGCTGACCGATCGTATAGTGATGCACGCCTTCATGCAGACCCAGTACGCGACCGGCTTGATCGACAATTTCCCCTTGCTGTGGCGTGATGTATTTGTCCAGGAATGCCCGCATGGAGCCGTTCGCTTCTACTAGACAAAGATCCTGACTTTCGGGCTTCTCAGCGGTCTGCAAGCCAAAGGCAGCCGCCACACGACGAGTTTCGGTTTTGGGCTGTTCACCTAGCGGAAACAGCACCCGCGCCAACACGTCTTGCGAGAGATCATAGAGAAAATAGGACTGGTCTTTCGTCCGATCAATCGCCCGTAGAAGCTGGTAGCACCCGGTTGCCTCATCGTAGCGAGTGCGCGCATAGTGACCTGTGGCAATGCGATCGATCCCCAGCGTTTCCTGGGCATAGCGCAGCATCGGGCTAAACTTGACCGCTTTGTTGCACTGCGAACAAGGCAGGGGCGTAATGCCAGTGCCGTACCCCGCCACCAGGTAGTCCACAATGTTTTCTTGAAATGCCTCGCGGGTATCTACGATGTGGTGCGGAATGCCCAATTGCTCACAGAGCTGAGCCGCATCCACCATGCCTTCTGAGCAACACTGCCCTTTGCCCTTCATCAACCAAAGGGTTAGCCCCACAACCGAGTAGCCCTGGTCGTGCAGCATCGCAGCGGCAGTTGAACTATCGACTCCGCCGGAGAGTCCTACCACAACATTTTTCATGGACAGCAAACCCAAGATGCTTGCAAAAGATTGCCCCTCTAGGCTAACACTCACATAGGCTTGACGGCTGTGGCTCTTTCGTTCGCCTTGCAGGATATCTTCAATCTTCCCAGGTCTACCCCTTCTCCCTTCCCCCTTCCCCCTACACCGCACTTCGACACCCTGTCTTTTGACGACGGGAACCATCAGATGAACAATGGGGCTTGCCGATACTTCTATAGAAGGGGAACGACTGTGAAAAAATTAATTTATGCGGTGTTTGCGATCGTCATCTATGCCTTACTCTCTGTCCGCCCAGCGCTGGCAGATGCCTCAACCGATCTCACGGCTCAGGGGGCGAAGATCTTTAGCGCCAACTGTGCTGCCTGCCATCAAGGGGGAAATAACGTTGTCTCTGCCAACAAAAACCTGAAAGCGGCGGCTCTGAAGCAGTATGGGATGGATTCTACCGACGCAATTATTACCCAAGTCACGAATGGTAAAGGTGCCATGCCCGCCTTTAAAGGTCGCCTGAAGGACGAGGAGATTAAAGCCGTTGCCGCTTATGTGTTAGACCAGTCAGCAAAGGATTGGAAGAAGTGATGCCATGACGGATTGGTTGCTGGTCATGTTGCTGGGACTGCTGGGCAGCTTTGGGCATTGTGTGGGAATGTGCGGACCGCTCACCGCTGCGTTTGCCCTTTCGCAACCAGGGTCTCAGCGATCTTCGCAGCTTCCAACCTGGCAACAGCGTCTTGCGTTTCATGGATTGCTGAACCTGGGGCGCATTACGAGCTATGCGCTAGTGGGTGCTGGCATTGGAGCGTTGAGTTCGGTGCTGGTTGCGGGAGGACAGTTAGCAGGCATTGGGAGTGGGTTGCGACAAGGGCTGTCGATCGCCACTGGACTGCTGCTGATCTGGATGGGACTCACGCAAATTAACCCCAAACTGCTGCCCGGTATCCCACTGCTGCATCCCATCCTGCAAGGGCACTTTCACGATCGTCTGAGTGCAGGCATGATGAAGCTTGCCAACGGTGCGCGTTGGTGGACACCTGCTTTACTGGGCATGCTGTGGGGACTGATCCCCTGTGGCTTTTTGTACACGGCACAGGTGAAAGCGGCGGAAACAGGCGATCTGTGGCACGGCACGGCGACGATGCTGGCGTTTGGGTTGGGCACGGTGCCATCGATGCTGGGCATTGGAGTTTCAACCTCGCTGCTGAGCCGCGATCGCCGCAGTCAGTTGTTTCGCATGGGCGGCTGGGTGACGCTGACGATCGGCATTCTCACCCTCCTTCGCACCGACGAAATGGTGGATTATACCGGGCACGCCGCAATTCTGTGCTTGATGCTGGCGCTGCTGGCTCGTCCGATCAGCGGTTTCTGGTCGTTTCCGTTACGCTATCGTCGTGCTTTCGGTGTGGGAGCCTACATTCTCTCGCTGGCACATACGGGACACATGCTGGATCACACCTTTGAATGGGATCTCCAAGGTCTGCCCTTTTTGCCGATCGAACAGCAAGTCGGCATCTGGGCAGGCGTGGTGGCGATTGGGCTGATGACTCCCGCCGCCCTGACCAGTTTTGATTGGATGGTCAAAACACTGGGCGATCGATGGCGCACCATTCACCTGCTGGGCGTGCCTGCTCTCATCCTGGGGGTGGTTCATACCGTGCTGGTTGGCTCACACTATCTCGGCGCAACCGAATGGACAACTGCCAACAAAGTGCTTTCGGGTAGCGTCATTGCTGCCACGCTGGTCGTCCTCGCGGTACGCCTACCGTGGCTATGGTTGCTCCCTTTTTTGAAGCCGTTTTACACCCCACCACCGTGTAGGAAGCCGTAAGGCACACAACGATTCGGTTCAGTGGCAGCAAGGGGACTTGAACTCAGAATCAGGGCTTTTGAATGTCCGCTGCAACCGACTGGTATGCTGCCGCATGGGGCAAATCTAGCACCTGCTAAACAATGCCTTCATTTCGTTTGCTATTTTTTCAAGTTGTCCAGCTTCGACCTCTACATTGAACTTTGCAGACCATAACTCAGGAGTATCACGCCCTACTAACTCGACTTCAAGCGTAATATGCCCTAGTTTGTCTGAAGTGCAAGAGAGACTAAAGTCATCCTCAATAGCATCCCAGTTTTTGATACCTTCCCAACCTGTCCAGTTTTCCGCCATCTCCACAAATAAACTGACTAACCGTTCACAGTCCCCGGTGTAACCCCAAACTCGATGTGATGCACTCAGAGAGACGCTTGAAAACGTGACTGTAAAGTATTCATTTCCAACTTCTGAAAATTCCAGTTTTGCATCTGTGTTGGCAGATTTGATTGTTACTTTCAACATTACGTCGCACAAATGGTTGAGGTCTATTCATATACTGTTGCCACTGTTCTCGCCGAGATGACTAGCGATCGTCTCTGGCAAGATGACACCGTTCTGTACCCTTCTTTTTTCTCTGTTAAAAGGGTCTGTGGTCAGGTGCTGGTGCGTTTAAGGTGCTGAGTGAGGCAAAAATTAGGGCACTCTAAAAGGGTCTATAGAGTTGTCTCTCCGCGCCTTGGCATTGACTGCGCCGTTGTTATGCAAGTACCAAACAATCCAGAAAATGAAGCCGCACGCCTTCAGACCCTTAGAGCACTGCACCTCCTTGATACGCCGCCAGAAGAACGCTTTGACCGCCTTACCCGTCTTGCCAAGCGCCTCTTTGGGGTGCCGATCGCCCTCGTCAGTCTGGTAGATGGGAACCGCCAATGGTTTAAGTCTTGCCAGGGGTTAGCAGCCAGTGAAACGCCGCGAGACGTGTCTTTCTGTGGTCATGCGATTTTAGGGGACTCTCTTTTTATCGTGCCTGACACCTTGCTGGACGATCGCTTTCACGACAACCCACTGGTCATCTCCGAGCCACACATCCGCTTCTATGCTGGCGTACCCTTGCGGGTGCATGGCAATAAGCTAGGAACCCTGTGTTTGATTGACCGCGACCCACGGGTGATGAGTGCAGAAGATCAGGCGCTACTGGTAGACCTGGGGCACCTGGCAGAGCAAGAACTCGCCGCCGTGCAGTTAGCAACACTCGACGACTTGACGCTGCTCTCCAATCGACGTGGCTTTCTCGCCTTGGGGTGCCATACCCTGAAACTGTGCCAGCGATGGCAGCAACCAGCTACTCTCCTATTGTTCGATCTCAACGACTTTAAGGCAATTAATGATTCCTATGGTCATGCGGAAGGCGATCGGGCACTCGTCACGTTTAGTCAACTACTGCGAGACACCTTTCGAGAGTCGGATGTGATTGGCAGACTGGGAGGTGACGAGTTTGTGGTACTACTCAGCCAGACCAACGCGATTACCAGTACCCAGAGCTTAAGACGATTTGAACAAGCGCTGGCAGAGTCAAACGCGATCGCGGCTCGTGGCTATACCCTTGCCTACAGCGTGGGGCTTGTAATGACCGACCCGCAGCAACCACTGTCATTAAACGACCTTTTACAAGCAGCGGATGCACGGATGTATGACCATAAGCGATCGTAGCAGTTGGCGGATTCAACCGCTCCAGCGCTTTGAAAAATGACGCGGTAGCCGTCCTCCTGCCTGCTCCCCATGCTTTGCCTACATCGCCACTGAGACCCCCGATCGACGACAAGCCCTTGTTCTACGTCTACCGCCCAACGACCACGCTATACGTCAGTTGGAAGGGTCGAAACGTTGCAGGCGCTTTTGCCGTACCGCTGAGCCGCAATTCATACTCTCCCGCTTTGGGGAACACAATATCGGCACCCGGAATTCCTTTGAACGAGGCAGCATTCACAGCCTTGAGGGTGGGCTGCAGCACGGGGGATGCCTTACTCGCATGGGGCACTGTATACACACCCAGCCGACAATTGCACTGCGACAGGGGAATCGTGCTGCCCCCCTTACGCGTGAGTCCAAACCACGCTTGAGACGGCACACCCGCCTTTGGGTTGTGGTTTGGTTCAATATGAAACGTCGCTGCCACATCTCCCGCAACCTTGACCGTATGTGCCAGCACTGGCACTGCCATCAGCACAGGTAGCACCACCCAGCCGATCGCCCGACGAAACGCTCCGACGCAAACCATAAAACTACATCACAACAGCCTGATTATTCTTGCGAATGCTGCATTGACTGTCAAAAGACAGACCGTCGAATTGGTGGCAAAGGGCAGAGGGCAGAGGGCAGAAGGTGTAACGGTAGAGGGCAGAGGGCGATCGCGCACCTAATTCAATTAACACCAACACCTGCCGCAGCCTTCTGGCTCATCTGCCTTCGCTGCTTTACCTTTGCACCAATAAATTTTTGAGCTAGTTTCGAGGCAGCGATCGCAGGAAAACAGACCATGCTGACGAAGCTCTGGGCATTTCTCAACACCGACATTCAGGATTTAAACTGGAAACAAACGGCTGAGGTGACAAAAACCGGGACGGATGCCGCCAAAGCCGTGTTTGATCTGGCAAAAACAGTCAAAGAGCAGCAGCCAAAGGTGGAAACGCTGAAACCCTACATCGGGCAGATTTCGTCGTTGCTGGATGTGCTGAATGCACCCTTTGCTCAGATTGTCAAAGACACCATTCCCTTTGCGCCGCTTGCCATCACCATTCTGAAATTGGTGTGCGACTACACCCACAAGGAACCGAGTCTAGAACAATGCGTTGCCCTGGTGAGTCAGGTTGCCTACCTGGAAAGTTTACAGGTCATCTTAAAAGAAACCCCGGATGTGCTGAATCGCCTGGATAACGTGCCTGTTTCAGATGCGATCGCTCAGCAAATCAAGAAATTGGGCGATCTGGAAATTGACGATCGCGATGCCCGCAAAGCCATTCTTTACTTCCATGAATCGAAGCTGGCGGCGGCGTTTAACGAGGTGCTGCACGCCCGACTGGTGCAGGCAGGGCTGGAAACCACCGACGCGCAAACGCTGGTCGATCGCGTGGCTCGCAAGACCGACGAATATATGCCGCCCGCGCTGGCTCAGGTGGGCGATGGGGTCAAGCGACTGGTGGAATGGTATCGCGTCGGTGGGCGGGAAGTGCTGGAGAAATACACCAGCGTTGATGATTATTTGGCGCAGCAGATTCAGACTCGTCCGCTCGAAAAGGTCTTTGCAGAGAACTTCACCTTTCGGGATATCTACGTGCCGCTGAAGGCGCAGTTCATGCAAACCGATGGCGAGGTGGATGAGGACAAGGAATCCATTGAGCTGGAGCAGTGGGCAAAGGATCTGCTGAATGATGACCAGAGGCGCGATCGCGTCATGTTCATTCAGGGTGGTCCCGGACGGGGGAAAAGTGTGTTTTGCCGCATGTTCGCCGATTGGGTACGGCAACACGAGCATCCCCGCTGGACTCCTATTCTCATTCGCCTGCGCGACCTCCGCACACTGGAAAAAGACTTTGAGGAAACCTTGCGGAAAGCCGTCGATCGCGACTTTGCCCGCACCGATCCCGGCTGGTTGACCGATCGCAACATTCGCTTTCTGTTTCTGCTGGACGGCTTTGATGAACTGCTGATGGAAGGCAGAACCAGCGGTGGGTTAGAAGAGTTTCTCAAACAGGTGAGACGCTTTCAGGAAAGCTGCAAGGACAATGCCGAGAAGGGACATCGGGTGCTGATCACGGGGCGATCGCTCTCCCTCCAGAGCATCGAACGCCTCATGCCTGCCAATCTGGAGCGGGTCGAACTGCTGCCGATGGATGACGAGCTTCAGGAACGGTGGTTTACCCAATGGGGCAAACTGAACAACGTCGATCCGGTGCATCTCAAGGCGATTTTGCAGGATGAGCGGTTGCCCGATCGGGTGCGGGAACTGGCGCGGGAACCGTTGCTGCTCTACCTGCTTGCCGCCATGCACCGCGATGGGGAATTCAGGCTGGAGATGTTTGAGGGTGTCAGCGGTGGACAGGCAAAAGTCCTCATCTATGAGCGCACTCTGGATTGGGTGTTAAACACTCAGCGCGCCGATGGGCTAAATCAGAAAATCACTGAATTCCAACCGGAGAGCCTGCGCCGCATTCTGGCAGAAGCGGGATTGTGCGTCGTGCAGTCTGGCGGTGAGTGCGCTCCCATCAAAATGATTGAAGACCGTCTGGAGGGGGATGAGGAGGCAAAAAACCTGCTCAAGGACGCACGCGATCGTCTTAAAGGTGATTCCGGTGATCCGCTCCGCAATGCCTTAGCCGCGTTTTATCTCCAGCCCGGACGCGCAGGCAGCGGCTCGGTGGAGTTTGCCCACAAGAGTTTTGGTGAATTTCTCTGCGCCGAACGTCTCAAAGAAGCAATGCTTGACTGGACAAATCGCATTCAGGAACGTCGAAGCGAGAAAGATCAGGTTTCAACCGACAAAATGGATAGGCAAATTTATGATCTACTGGGCTACGGCGGACTCACCCCTGAGATTGTTGAGTACCTGATGGCATTGCTAGATAAGAGCGATGAATTTAATCCGGTGCGTCTATTTCAACGACTGGAAGATTTCTATCTCCGCTGGTGCGATGGCGAATTTATTGATGCACCACCGGAGAACCTGCCTCAAAAGAAAATGCGGTTGTTGAAGGAGCAATTATCAGACCAGGAAAAACCACTCGGACAGCGCCAGGTTGATGTCTACACTGGACTCAACGTGATGATTCTGCTGCTGGAATTGAATCGGTATGCTCAAGACCGTGACGACTTGAAGGATCAAATCATCTTTTACCCTAGTGGACAGGCTGCTGAGGGAAAACCTTACACCCATCAATTATCGACAGTCATTCACTACAGCGATTGCCTGTGTCATGCAACCTTTACCAACATTGCTGGCTCTTTTCTCTGCCGCGCCTACCTCGCCAGTGCCTACCTCGCCAATGCCTACCTTGCCAGCGCAAACCTTGCTAGCGCTGACCTCACTAGCGCTGACCTCACCAGCGCTGACCTCGACAAGGCTAATCTTGCCAACGCTAACCTTGACAGCGCTAGCCTCGTCAACGCTAGCCTCTTTCGCGTCAACCTCGTCAACACAAACCTTTCCCGTGCCGATATCGATAATGCCATCCTCGTCAACGCTAATCTCGAAAATGCCATCCTCGTCAACGCCAATCTTTTCCGCGCCAATCTCTTCCGCGCTGATTTTAAAGGAGCTAATTTTAGAGGAGCTGATTTAAGTGATACCGATCTTAGAGATATCTCCTGGGATGAGAAGACAAACTGGGAGGGTGTGCAAGGGTTAGAGACAGCGGTGAATGTGCCGGAGGCGCTGAAGCGGCAGTTGGGGATGGAGTGAGGGGAAGGCAGAGGGCAGGAGGCAGAAGGCAGAAGGCTGGGGGAGCGGAGGAAGCGGGGAAGGGATGAGGGATGAGGGATGAGGGATGAAAGGTGAGGGAACTACAACTAGACTAGAGGAATGTCAGAGGCAGAAACGAGAGCGAGATTAGAACAGGGGATTGCCAAGCATTCCAGACATATCTTTCGTGATGCTGAAGGGCATTTAGCCGAGGACACGCCAGAAAATAGGCAGCTTTTCGTTGATGTCGTAATGTCATCTGCTTATTATCTTGGCGCTGACAAATACGGCACTGATTGGTATGCCAAAACCTTACCAAGCGGTGAGCAACTTTGGGTGCAAGTCAGGAAGGGTGAAATCAGAAACGCAGGCAAAAACCAGCTTCCCAAACGTCGGACAGCAGAAACGGGACTTGCAGGTTCTCTTTAACCGGATTGAGAAACTGGAATCGTTTACAGAGGTAGACCAATGGCAAAACTAACCGAACGGCAAGCATTTGAGGCAATGGTGCGCTTTCTAGAAGGTGTGTACGATCGCACCCAATCTGATGACATTGGGGCATTGCTTTCCGATCTACTCATTGCTGACACAAACGAAACTGCTGATCCTGCCGCCTGGGAAGATTGGATGAACAGTGTGCAAACGGTACTGCTGATTAAAGCTGGCAAATAGTTATGAAAGACTATCACATCAACATCTTTTACAGCGAAGAAGATGAAGGCTACATCGCCGATATTCCCGATTTGAAATACTGCTCTGCCTTTGGTGAAACGGTTGAAGAGGCTGTTCACGAAGTCCTGCAAGCAAAAGCGTCTTGGTTGGAAACGGCAAAGGCAGAGGGAAAACCTATCCCGTTGCCCAAATATCGCCCCGCCATCTACCAAATTGCATCCTAAGGTCACTGGTTTAGCTAGAATTTCTGAATAGCAACATTTCGAGCTTCGCCATGACAAACCGCCTGGAAGCCGCGATCGCCGCCGTTTCTCAACTATCAGAATCGGAGCAGGATACGATCGCCACTTTGATTCTGGACAAGATTAGCGTCATGAGTCAGGAAGCGGAGCATCAGCCGATCATCGCCAGCAGCCAACTCACAGGACTCTTTGCTGACGAGCCGGAACTGATGGAGCAGGTCATGCAGTCGATTGGGCACGATCGCGAGTACGATCGCCAGCAAAATCTTGGATAAAGCACTTTTAGACACCGATAGCCTGTCAGAGGTGCTGAAAGGGATTAATCCACAAGTCCTTGTACGCGCTAACGTTTACCTTGAAGCATACGATCGCTACACGCTCTCCGTGATCACCGTCATGGAAATTGTTCGAGGATGGCATCGACTCCAGCGGAACGATCACATTCAACGTTTTCTAGCCTCGTTGTCTACCGCAGAGGTTTTAACCGTTGATACACCTGTAGCCGTGTTAGCAGGACGAATTTACGCTGATCTCCAGCGCTCAGGTCAGATGATTGGTATTGCAGATTCCATCATTGCTGCCACTGCCCTACAAAACGATCTAACCTTAGTTACTGGCAATCAAGCTCACTATCAACGCGTTCAGTCACGCGGCTATGAGTTAAGGCTCGATAACTGGCGATCGTGATTCTCTGTGCTGGCACCAAACACACTTAAAAAGACTCAGCATAATGCCTGAGAAACTTCAGCTTTGTGCCAGAGGAACTCACCTTGAGGCAACGTTATGCTTGGGACGCTGTTTGCAGTACTGTGCGATGCGGTTCACAACAAGTAAGTCTTACCGTGGGCAGGCTTCTTCGAGTGAGCTTTTTAGGGCTTGGTCAATCGAATCGTTATTGCTCAAGCTAAGTGGGTGCATTGAGCTTGAACGTTAAGGCATAAAGCTTACGAAGCCAGCATTAACACGGTTGAACACGTTTTAAGCCCTAGCTGTAGATTCAAACAACAAACAACTGGATTGCGCCATGCGATCGCCGCTCTACACTCAGCACCGATGCCACTTTCCACAGAAAATTGCTCTCCGCAAACAATGAATGAGGTAATACGCGTATTACGGTAACGTTCTGTGATCTTCAAGTGCTATACTCGCCAAGTTAGCCGTGTGTTGAAAAGCTTTCGCACAGTTGTTTGTGTTTATGCGTTTTGCTTTTTCCACCTGCTACTCATGGGCTGTCTTTAGATGCTTGATAACGGTATGTCAGTACCTTTAATTCGCTTTTCGGACTTGATTGTTAATGTGAATTGTATTGCAACAGTCAAATTTAGCACTTATACCGCCAACGATAAAGAGGCGGATATTCCCATCGTAAACATTTGCCTGATGCTGCCTGAAGGCTCGATTGATGGTCAAGTAGAGCCGAGAAATGGAGTTTATGGAAGTATCGAAAAATTAGAGTTTGAAGGAGATTTAGCATTGACTATATGGGAGTATTTTTCTAGCTCAGGCAAGGTTGATGTTTTATTTGAATAATTTCCATCCTTGATACCTGGCTTTTATGGCGTGTCTGCATTGACTAGACCCTTCGTTTTTGCCCTGATTTAACTATTTTCACCTTGATTTGTACGCGAAATAGCATTTGATTGGGTTTAACCTTTAGTTTCAATAGAGTTACCTCTATGAAGATCTTATAAAGATTGTCTTACAGAATTGCTAATTATTTCTGTGTCGTTGTAAATTCTAAGGTATGGGTCTGTAATACGCGTCTTTCAACGTGGCTTCCTTGGGTTTAGCCATGCTCCAAGAAAGCAAGCGCTTTTTAGGTTTGATTAAGTTGGCATCACCAGGGTTATCTACCTTTCGCATCATTTTTTGGCATATCCCGTGGTGTTGTTTCGGATGCTGGTCGCATGAGCTTTTTTGATTTGAACACAAACTTTGAGAACCGATCGCTCAGCGAATTTAACTCAAGCAACGCTGAGCAGTTGTCTTGCAAAGCGATACCATCGTTTGATTTCAGCCCTCACCTTGAGACGTTGGCACTGTTCCTGGCACAAGCCTGGAAAGACGATCATCCCCATGCCAGCGCCGATTTGGAGGATGACGTGAACCAATGCATCTTAGCCGTCACCACCGAGTTGGCGATCGCAGCCAGGGCTGTGGGTGGTCCTGTAGGGCTAGAAATTTTGACTGGCGGCGGTTCTGCGGCGGCTCGCGCTGTGTGTAAGCGGGTGCTTAGCGATCGCAACTAGGGTGGCTTGCCATGAGGGTTAACCATCAGGTTTGACTGTGCCGATCTGACCACTGGATCTGGCAAAGACAGATCTGGCAAAAAGGTTTGGCATCTGCTGAGGTACTTTGCAAAAGCGCTTCACGTTTAATGGTTGCTGCCAAGGATTAGGAGAATCATGGGTATTCACCAGGTCTGGCATGGCTTTTGTCTGTAAACGTGCCAGAACGCACGTCGCTTAATTATTCAATGATTTTAAGGTCTCGCTTCTATGACGAATCAATTGGCAAACCAAGTTCAACCACTGCCTGCAATCGATGAACCTAGTCATGCTGAGGTGTCTGAGCGATCGCGGTCTGGATTAAGCTTGACCGCCAGTGAGCCAACGCCTCAGCAGCAATCGCGGGTGCCACGATGGTTTAGCGCCCAATCGGTACGACGCAAGTATCTTCTGGGCTGGATCACATCGGGAGTCTTTTCGGTGACGGCAATTGCAGGTGCTACCCTCTGGTTTACGGCATCTGTCAACCAAATGCAGGCTGCTCAGACTGGCACAAAAGCGCTCACCAAGCAGCAACAAGAAACCTTGAAGCAACTTGCTTTGCAGCAACAGCTTTTGACGCTCGCCTTTATGTTGGCAACGCAAACTGGTGTGATGATTTTGCTGTATCGGGCGATCGCTAAGCCCATCAAGCAACTCCAGCAAGATACCCAGATGTTTGCACTGGGCGCTCGTGAGATCCGCGCGGCTAGCACAACAACCGACGAAATCGGCAAAATTGCTCAGGTGTTTAATCAGTTAGCCGACAGTGCCGTTACGTCTGATTCCCTGCTCACTGACCAAACTCGCCAACGAGAAGGTCGCGTAAAAAGAACTCACTTCATTGGTCAAATTGCGAGTTCGCGTGCGCGCACAGAGCAAGACTTAGAGACTATCTTTGAGCAGGCAGTGCAGGGAGCTAAGGCTGCTTTAATGGTCGATCGCGTGGTGATCTATCGCTTTTATGCTGATTGGAGCGGCTATATTTCGACCGAAGCGGTGGTACCGGGCTTACCGATCGCGCTGGCAGATACGATTGAAGATGCCTGCATTAGTGAAACCTTGATTGAAGCCTATCGGCAGGGACGAGTGGTTGCCACCAATGATGTCTTTAACGCCGGGTTTCATCCAGAACACTTGAAGCTAATGATGAAACTGAACATTAAGGCGAACCTGGTTACACCGATTCTGAAAGATGATCAGCTCTATGGCTTACTCATTGCCCATCATTGCACGGCTCCTCATCCCTGGGACGCGGGTGAAATTGACTTCCTGAAAGAGCTAGCGATTCAGGTTGGGCTATCGCTCGATCGCGTCACCTTTCTAGAGCAGAAAGAGGCTGAAACGGAGCGTGCGCGACAGCTTCATCAAATTAGCTCCCGCGTTCGAGATGCGCTTAGCCTTCAAGAGATTTATAACGTGACGGTGCGTGGCGTGAGGGAAACCCTCAAAACCGATCGAGCGATCGTCTACCTGTTTGACGAAAAATGGCAGGGTACGATTGTTGCCGAGGCTGTGGAACATCAGTTTCCTACGGCGTTGGGCACTGCCATCGCTGACCCTTGTTTTGCCGAGAACTATGTCGAAAAGTATAAGCAGGGTCGCGTACAGGCGTTGGAAGATATTTATAAAGCTGGGCTGACAGAATGCCACCTGGCACAGCTAGAACCCTTTAAAGTCAGAGCCAATCTGGTCGCGCCGATTCTGGCAAGGGGCACCCTGCATGGGCTGTTGGTTGTGCATCAGTGCTCACGGACGCGCGCCTGGGAAGCTCCAGAGGTAACGTTCTTTCAAGAAGTGGCGGCTCAAGTTGGCTTAGCGATCGATCGGAGTGAAGTGTTGCAGCAGCTTGAGCGATCGAGCCAGCAAGCCGAGCATTTGGCAGAAGAGCAACGCCAGCAGCGAGAAGTATTGCAACGGCAATTAGTTGACTTACTCTCTCAGGTAGAAGGGGCAGCGTCGGGCAACCTGACCGTGCGAGCAGACGTAACCGTTGGTGAAATCGGGACTGTCGCGGATTTCTTTAACGCCATTGTCGAAAGTCTGCGCCAAATTGTGGTGCGGGTGAAGCAATCGGCAACCCAGGTCAACACGGCGTTGGGCGAAAGCGAAACCACCATTCAAAAACTCGTGACCGAAGCGCTTCAGCAGTCGAAAGACATTACCCAAACGCTGAACTCGGTCGATCGCATGACGACTTCCATTCAGGCAGTGGCAGAAAGCGCGCATCAGGCAGCAATGGTAACCAATACTGCTTCAGTGACAGCAGAGGCAAGCCAGGAGGCGATTAACATCACTGTGCAAAGCATCTTTGCCTTGCGCGAAACCATGTCTGAAACGGCTCACAAGATGAAGCGACTGGGCGAATCATCGCAATCGATCTCAAAAGTGATTTCGCTCATCAATCAAATCGCGCTGAAGACCAATATGTTGGCACTGAATGCCAGCATTGAAGCCGCACGCGCGGGCGAAGGCGGCTTAGGGTTTGCCGTGGTTGCTGAAGAGGTGGGGGAACTGGCAACGCAATCGTCAGCCGCGACGCAAGAAATTGAGCAACTGGTAGACGACATCCAGCGCGAAACTCGTCAGGTGCTTGAGGCAATGGAGCAAAGCACCGTGCAAATGGTAGAAGGCACGCGACTGGTTGAAGATGCCAAGCAAAATCTGGGGCAATTGCGCCACCTCTCTCAGGAAACCGATCAGCTAGTGCAATCCATTTCGGAGGCAACCATTGCTCAAACGCAGATTTCTCAAATTGTCACACAGCTCATGCAACAACTTGCCCAACGATCGCAGCAGTCAGCTCAGACCTCTCAGCAGGTGACAAATTCGCTGCACGCCACGGTGGACATTTCTCAAGCATTGCAGCGATCGGTAAGTACTTTCAAGATTGAAATGCCAGATTAAGGAGGTAAAGGCATCGTACCGGGCACATGCTCAAACACAACGATCAGTTCAACCTGGCTAAAGGCGTGCCGCTTATCCCTTAACGCTGAAAGCTGACCGTCGTGAGGTAGAACTACTTCCTTTACAGCGTTGCATCCTGGCTAGTAGTTAGCTTCTGTCACCCTCAGAGTCGCTTCTAGCCGCTTACGCTCAGTCACATCTTTGGTACTAAAAAGAACTGCGTCAATATGTTCTATGGAGCCTTGAATCGGGCTAAGGGTGTATTCGTAATCGCGTAGCCCATACAGCGGCGTTGTAAAACTAATGTCACTGGTAATCGATCGCCCGGTCATAAACACCATTTCAAACTGCATCGTAAGCTGTGCTTTTAGATCCACGGGCAAATCAAATGCCTGAATGGTCTGCTGAAGCGCGTGACGTGGCTCTAAACCTAGTGAGCGCTCGCCCAAAGGGTTGATGTAAAGCAACCGATGAGCGCGATCGCAGACAAAAACGGGATCTGGCATCATCGCTAAAATGCGCGCTGGCAAACCAGGAGCGGATTCTAGCTCTGCCGTTAACTGCAACCGTTCAGCTACCGTATCTTGCAGTAGAGCGCTGCCATAGTGAGTGGAGCGTATGAGGTCGATCGTCTTCTGAGAAACCAAATCACTGCTAATTTCACTGAGTGTTGTAGAGAGCAACGCTTTGAGTGAATGACCAAACTGTTCCAGTAATTCGAGCCGATAGAGGGTGTTGCTATCTGTCAGCGTCGATTGCTGTAGATTTTTCAGCCGTTCTGCAAGGATTGTGACGGTGCCTTCAACCTGCTGTAGCTGCTGTTGTAGCATTTCAATGGTAATCGACGCTTTTGCGGGTAAGGCTAGCCCAAACGATTGTGCCAATGCCTCAGCAACGACCGTGGTCCGATCTCTCCCTGTTGCCCTTGCCTGAGCTTCGATCGCCTGTGCCAACGGGGCTGGAAAACGGAACGTCATTGATTTGCTAGTCATCAGCAGTCTGTGGGGAAAGTTTACTTGGTTAACAGGTTCTAAGAAGATTCCAGCATTTAAATGATCTTTATGGTGCGGGCATCTTGCCCGCGACACGAGCGAAACGCTCGCACTACAGGTAAATTCTGATCTAGAAATCACCTAAGTTCAGGCGCTTGTTCATGATGCACTGAGAAGACTGCTTCAGCCACCAAGACGAACCTTCAGGAAACACCATCAGCCAACATCCCCCCTGACGCGCGACCGTCATACATGTGTTCAGGTTATGAGATGTCCTGCTTGGAAACCATGCGTAAATCTACTCAACTTCAACCAGAAAAGTGCGTAGGTTTCTCGGCATAATTGCTGATATTTTTAGCAGTGTACCCTAGACAACGGCAAATTATAGGTACTCTTACGCTGGACTTACCGAAGCTTTATTCAGCTCTGGTGAACGTAAAAAATAGGATGATTTCTCTAGTAGACCGAAACAAAGGTTTTGCAACACCGTAGTGTGAGCGAGACGCTCAGACCCCGGGCAAGATGCCTGCCCTAGGGGCTGTCATCAATTACGACTACACATCGCTTGCAGCAAGAGTTTCAGCCCCTAGCTTGGTGTGTTAAGACGGGCGCTATCAGCATGATCGCGCAAGGTCTCGGAGCTGAATTGATGACGCGCCCTAGATGTGTCCTACAGGTTTCACAAATTTGAAGAACAGTTGAGGGGCAATGTTCCTAACGTCAGCAATGCTGTCCCATAGGCGGCTTCTGGCTGCTGCGATCGCTCGACGGGCACCCCCAGATGGCGCGATCGCAGGGTCGTCCAGGCAGCATTTTGGGCACCACCACCCGCTGTAAACACTCGCGTTAAAGGTGTGGCACCCAGCGTTTGCAACAGTCGGTAACCTTCCGCCTCAATCCGCGACATGCTTTCTAGCAAGCCATGCAGAAAAGCGACGCGATCGGCTGGTCGTGGCTCTAACCGTGGCAATAACTGTGGATCGTTTGTGGGAAAGCGTTCTCCAGGCTGTAGCAGCGGGTAGTAATCCAACGTGCTGGGTTGCTCCGTAGGGATACGATCGCTCAACGCCGCCAACTCTGCCGGACTAAAGAACTGCTGTAAGACAGCCCCACCCGTATTCGAAGCACCACCTACTAGCCAGCGATCGCCCAACCGATGGCTGTAAATGCCGTAGGTATTGTTTTCAACCCGCGTTTGACTCAGTAGCTTCAGCACCAAGGTTGACCCTAACGACGTGACAGCATCTCCTGGCACCATTGCCCCACTCGCCAGCAATGCCGCAATGCTATCGGTCGTGCCTGCACACACCTGGCAATGAGCAGGGATGCCGAGGTGCGTTGCGACTGCTGGCTGCACGTATCCGATCGGCGTTCCAGGGGCGACGACATCGGGCAGTACGGGGGCGATCGACAGTTCCGTCAGCCATTCCGGGTAGCGTAGTTGCACCACGTCGTAGCCCAACTTCAAACTGTTGTGATAGTCGCTGATACCAGGTTGACCGTGCAGCAGAAAGCTTAACCAATCGGCTTGATGCATGAAATAACGTGCTTGCTCAAAGGCTGGCTGCTGACTCCACCACAGCAGTTTCACCAGGCTAGAAGTGGCGCTCAGCACCGTTTGCGAACTGGGAGCATTAAGGTAACGCTCTTGTGCCAACCACTGCCGCAAGGTCTCCAGAGCGGAGGCAGCACGGGCATCATTGTAAAGTAGCGGTGGCAGAACCGGGTTGCCTGCACTGTCACACAACAAAACTGTGGCAGATGTGCCGTTGACGGCGATTGCGCTTAACCCTTGCCGCAGTGGACGATCGATATCCCCAAGCAAAGAGAACAACGTTTCCCGCCAACCATCGGCTAGCGCGGTGTCTGCAACGGTGCCAAACGTGCGGCTTGATTGATAGCAAAGGGTGGCGTGGGCATCAATCACTGCAATCCGTGCGCCTGAGGTGCCAAAGTCAATGCCTGCGTAAAATGTCATGGAATGGCACACTTGCCTCGCCTGGTCATTCAACAGGCTTATTGTCCTCTACTTCCCACGATCGCGCCGCAAAGGATCGGACGGCTTCACATGGTCGTTTGGCTGGGGCGGCTCATCCTGCACCTTCAGCAGATTCTCGTTGAGGCGCGATCGCTGCTGTGCCAAGCGCCGAATTTCTTGCTCCAGGTTGGCATTACCCGCGTCGAAGAAATCTTGTGAGCCAGAAGGCACCAGATCGCGCGCAAATTGCTGACGTTGCAGGGGCGTGAGGCGATTGACCTGCGGTACAGATTGCGCCAACACCGTAGTTGTAACCGCAAAAGTCAGCAACGGTGCTGTTCCCAACGTGATTAAGACGGTATAAATCTTACGGTTCATTTGCGTTCACCACTTGAAGCCTGTAAGCTCTTTCACATTAACGAACGTTGCCTTCGCGTGCCTTCCTCCTGTTGGATCGACTTCTATTGGATCGACTTTTATGAAAGCGTGATCGGTTTGGTTCAGTGCCGTAACTCGTAACTGATACCAATTCAATTGGAAGAAGTTGCCGCTCAATCAGGGGCAAACGGTGAAAGGGCAAAGGCGAAAGCGCTGATCGATCAACCTTTCGCCCTTCCCCCTTCCCCTTTCACCGTTTCAAATCTGCCCCACACTCCAACAAATCGATATGAGGAGCAGCCAATGGACTACGGACGCAAAGCAAGGATGCTACTCTTTTAGCCCGATCGCCTGAGAGAGTGACGTGAGTCCGCGATCGTCCAGTCGTTGCAGCAAGCCTTCCAGAATACGGCGCACCATACCGGGTCCTTCATAAATCCACCCGGTGTAAACCTGCACTAAACTGGCTCCTGCCGTAATTTTTTCCCACGCATCCTCTGGCGTAAACACACCACCCACGCCAATAATGGGTAGCGTGCCCTGCGTTTCCTGATAGATGAACCGGATTACCTCCGTCGATCGCTGTCGTAACGGAACACCGCTGATACCGCCCGCTTCTTCCTGCACCGCGTTGCCTGTCTCTGTGATCACCTGTGTCGCCAAACCATCCCGTCGAATGGTCGTGTTCGTTGCAATAATGCCCGCTAACTGGTGTTTTTGAGCTGCGTCTAAAACAGCCGCGATCGCGTCCCATTCTAAATCGGGTGCAATCTTGATCAGCAATGGCTTTTGTCCCTGATTTTCGTGCTGAAGCGCTAACAGAATGGGGTCAAGCTGGTCAGCAGCCTGGAGCGATCGCAACCCCGGCGTATTGGGCGAACTAACATTCACCACAAAATAATCGCCCCACTCCTTCAGCAACCGAAAACTACCCAGGTAATCAGCCGCAGCTTCCTCCAACGGCGTGCTTTTCGACTTACCCAGATTGATGCCAATGGGAAAGGCAACAGGGGGATATTGAGTTCTTCCAGCATCCAACTCCTGCCTTCTGCCCTCTGCCTCCTGCCTTCTGCCTCCCTCTAACGTCATTGACTCCTGCTTCGCTTGTGGAGTCAACAACGTTACCTCCTGCCTCCTGCCTTCATCCCCCCATCGCTCTCGCAACACTGCTGCCATTCTTGCTGCCCCCTCATTGTTAAACCCCATGCGGTTAAGCGCCGCCTGATCCAGAGGAAGGCGAAACAAACGTGGTGGTGGATTGCCCGGTTGGGCGTTAAAGGTTACAGTCCCAAGCTCAGCAAAGCCAAAGCCAAAACTTGACCAGACACCAGAGGCGACCCCATCTTTATCAAAGCCTGCTGCCAGCCCAATCGGGTTACTAAAATGCAGCCCCCACAGTGCTTGGGAGAGGCGATCGTCCGTCACACAATAGGCAGCGGCGAGTCGTTCTTGCAACCAGCGCCCAGGTGAATAACGATGCTGTTGATCCAGCCAACCCAGCGCACTGAGCGTTTGCTGATGCAGCCATTCTGGATCTGCCTTCAGCCCGGAAAAGAGCACGGGACGGATAAGAGACCGATACATCGCCACAGCAGTCTGGAGAAGATGACGTAAACCCTATCCAGCATACCTGGCTTATTTGGGAAAAACGGCATAGTCAGAGAACATTGCTTTTCAACCTTTGCTCCTTGGCGGTTGCTAACCGGGCTTCATGGTACAGGTTTAAGCGTTGCGATCGCTCCTGCCCCCATAGCGGTATGTCAGCCCGTTGTGCTGCGCGATCGCAGGCATTAACATACCTCAAGCGTCGCTGGCGATTTGAGCCTGTGCGTTTGGACGGAACCCTCGAAAACAACTAGGATGAGTACAACATGCCCACAGGTGTGGCAGACTCCTTTTAACGGATGGCGCACCTGGATTCGGTATAATTTTTTACCTGAACTTCGGTGTTCAATATCCATTTGCACATCGCACACCGCTCCGCTTACAGTCGTTGTATTGGCGTATTCATTCTGCACTAAATGGTTCAACCAAAAGAGCCAAACGCCAACGATAAACAGTTGGTTGCCCTGGGGCGAGTCCTGCAAATTTTGCGGGAAGAAGAGAATGCTGACGTTCTTATTGATACGGCGCTGCATTACTTAGAAACTGAATTTGAGTACAGTCTCGTCTGGATTGGGCTATACGATCACCTCGATCATCGTCTACATGGCAAGGGGGGCACCACGCCATCTGGCAAAATCTCGCTCCTCAAGCAGCGGCTTTTGCTGACTCCTGGCGATCTGTTTGAGCAGGTGGTCATTCAGCAGCGTCCACTTGCTGTACCAGATTTGCGGCAGGAGTTGCGGGCGGGTGAATGGCGGAAGACCGCGCAAATGTTCGATGTTCAGGGCACGGTCATTTTTCCACTTCGTTATAAAGATCGATGTTTTGGGGTGACGCTGTTAGGCTCGCCGTTGTGGGGCGCATCGCCTCGATCGGACGAAAAAGCTCGACTGTCCATGGTGCTGGGCGGTTTGGCAACGGCACTCTACCAAATTGAAGCAGAATGGCTGCGGCAACAAACAAAGCGCCCCGATCAGCCGCTCCTGGCTCTCTTGACCAAGCTGCGATCGCTCACGGGCTTGGGCGCGCGACTAGAAGCCATTGTGGAAGAAACGCATAAATTTGTGCAGCCGACCCGCACTAGCGTGTACTGGTTTGAGCGCGAACGCCGCTATTTTTGGCGACGCATCAGCAATCGGCAAAAGGCAACGGGCTTTAGTGAGGCAAACCAGCCTGCTTCAGGCATTACCGCTCAGGAAGTTAGCAGCTTTTACCAGGCGCTTCTGACCGATCAACTGGTGGCGATCGGCGAGGCACACAGTTCACTCAAAGCCGATACCACCAGTCGGCTCATGCAGCAAATTCGAGCGCGATCGCTGCTGGCAGCACCCATTCTGTTTCAGAACGAGCTACTCGGCTTTTTAGCCGTTGAAGGGAACGATCCCCGCATTTGGGAAGACGAAGAGAAAAGCTACCTGCGTGGAGCCGCGCAGATTATTGCCCTGATCGCCCCGCTCGACGACATGGAAAATACGATCGACCAGATTCAGCGCGATCGGGTGCTCACGGCTGAAATTGCCCATTCTATCTACGGTGAAGACGACTGGAAAGCCACACTCAAACTAGCCGCCGAACAAGTCTGTAAGCGGCTACGAGCCGATCGCTTTTTGGTCTTGCTGTATGACTCAGAACAAGGCACGTTTGACCTTTCCTACCAGAGCCAACCTGCAAACCGTCGTCCGCTCACGACACCCCTCAGCACCCTTAGCCAAGCCGACTGGCAACTGCTGGCAAAAAGCACCGATACCATCAGCATTGAAAATTTGGATGGCGATTTACGCTTACTGGCATGGCGCGATCGCCTGCTGGAACTGGGCGTGCGATCGCTCATTCTTTGCAATGTGTCGCTGGGTCGTCCGCTTGAAGGTCTTGTCGTCATTTGCCACGAAAGCCCACGCACCTGGAGCCGGACTGAGCATGATCTGGTGCGAGTCGTCAGCCAGCAGCTTGGGTTGATTCTGCACCAGTGGCAACTGCAAAAACAAAACGAACAACAGCAGAAGATCAACCAAACTATCCAGTGGGGCTTGACCATGATGCAGCAGACGCATCAGTTGGCAGCACTGGAGCAAGCCGCGCTGCAACAAATTGCCCAGGTGCTTCAGGTGCCTTTGGCGACGCTCATTACCTGGTCGCCCGGTGACGCAAAGGGGCGAGTGGTTAGTCCCATTTTCAGCAGCGATCGCTTCGCCATCAATGCCAACGCGGTGATTCCAGTTCGCTCGGATGCCTTGATTCAATGGGTGCTGGACAGTGATGGTTTACTGCCTTTAGCCATTGCAGACATTCCTCCTGAAACCCGACAATGGCTTAGCGGTAGCGCGATCGATCAAATCCTGGCAATGGTGCTACGTACCGCCCCAGCGCACGAGCCGTTAGGGATTGTGCTGGTGGCTGATGGGAGCGATCGCCAGTGGTCAGAACAACACCTGAGCGCGCTGGGTGCCCTGGTTAGCCAATTAGCCTGGTCTCACCGCTACCTGACCTTAACGCAACGGCTGTCATCGCAGTACGAAGCGGTAGAGCGGTTGAATTGGTACAAGCATCGATCGCTTGAAGAATTGCAGCGATCGCTCCTCCCAAACCTGAAGCGCCTGCAAGACTTGGGCAACCCGAAAGATCCGCTCTTTAGCACCCGCTATCAGCAGCTTGTGCGGCAGCTAAACGATGCTATCAGCCCCCTTGCCCCACTCATCCAAACCGAGCAATGGCAACTGCGAACAAACGCCCGTACCCTGTCGCTGGTCAGTTTGCTCAAGCGATCGCTGGGGCGAGTCGAAGGCTTAATGAAGCAACAGCAGCTCTGGTCGCAGGTTCATGATGAAACCAATCTCACCATCAGCGGGGATATTCTCAAGATTGAATTGGTGCTGCACGAACTGTTGCTGACTGCCTGCCAACGTTCCAATATTGGTGGACGCATCGACCTCTGGTGCCGCCAGATCGATAGCCACTGGTTTGAACTTTCGATTACAGACAGCGGCAAAGTTGAGCCACGTCTACTTACCGAGCTAGAAGTCGGGCGAACCACCGATCTACTGGCACCCTCAACCCTGAATCACCCTCCAGGACAACATCTCTACATCTGCCAATCACTCATGAAGCAAATTGGCGGCGAATTTAATCTCTATAAACTCGATGACAACCGCATTCTCAGCCGTTTGGTGTTGCCGCTAGCGGTAGGCGATCGTGCCAATCAGAAAGGGGCGAGGGGTGAGGAGTGAGGAGTCAAGGGAGTTGTTGGTTGTTGGTTTAGAAGGAGTGAGAAGTCAGGAGTCAGGAGTCAGCTTTTAGCCTTTAGCCCTCATCCCTCTGCCTTTCCACACTCCCCACTCCCCCTCGAATCGTCCCTCGCCAACGCTCGACCGCGTTTCTTAAGCCTGTGGACAGCCAGTGATCGTATTGGGGATAGATCGGCAGGCGAGGCGCTAGTGCCCAATCTGCTGAAGCAAGGTCTTTGACTAACTCAGCATCGATCGGATGGGGATAATCAGGATTCACTTCATCTCGCGGACCAATGCCACCGAGATCGCTTACGCCCGCTTCCAGACATGCAGCTAAGTGCGATCGCGGCACCAGGTTAGGCGGAATCTGGAGCGCGATGTCGGTGGGCAGAATACGTCGCGCGATCGCAATCGTTTCGAGCAACTGCTGGGATGAGAACGCCTCACCTGACCATGCTTCCGTCTGACCAGGGCTGTAGGGCTGCAGAATCACTTCCTGGATGTGCCCCCAGCGCTGGTGTACTTGCGCGATCGCGTCCAACGTGTCTCGTCGATCGTCCTCAGTTTCACCAAGACCCAGCAGCAACCCAGTGGTGAAGGGAATGTGCAGTTCACCCGCCTGCTCAAGCTGCTGTAGGCGTAAGGCTGGTTGCTTACTGGGCGCATGACGATGAACGGTTTGTAACAGGTCTGGGGTGACTTGTTCCACCATTAGACCCATCGAAACGTTCACGGTCTTCAGACGCGCCACTTCGTCGAAGCTCAGGGGACCCGCATTTGTGTGGGGCAAAAAACCTAGCGACAACGCCAACTCACACAGGTCGTAGATGTGCTGTAGCCAGGACGATCGCCGATCGCTCTGGGGATGCACTTCGCCGCTCAAAATCAAAATTTCAATGATGCCCTGGTCTTGTAGCGATCGCAGACACGCCTCGGCATCAGCCAGCGTCATCCAGGGACTTTTACCCGGATCCGTCCGAAAATTACAGTAGGTACAGCGGTTAAAGCACTCATAGGTTGGCACCAGCGTATAGGCAGGGCTATACGTCGCCAGTTTCATAAACACCATGCGTCAGGCTTGAGACGAAGCACTCTGGATGTAAACCTCATTAGAAAGCAATCAGCCATTCAACGAAGCACTCTGATGAGTTTACCATCTCTATTTAAGTTAACGGTAATCAAACCTGTCACGCCCCATCCTGCTCAAGCAACGAGGAAAATACCCATCCCTTATCCCTCATCCCTCATCGTTCTTCCTGCCGCCTCAATCACAGCACCAGAACTTTTCACGCCCCTGGCAACTGCGTTTTTTTGCGTAAACATTCTTGATGTGAGTTTTGACGGTGTTCAAGCTAATCTGCAACATTTTGGCAATTTCCTGATACGAGTACTCTTGCCGCAGCAGCATCCAGACTTCTGCCTCGCGCTCTGTCAAATCATACTTCTTGCGCTCAATCTGGATTTCTTCGTACAGGAGATCGTTGCAGTTTTCCAGCAGTACCAAAATGAACGCCTGCTGCTGCCCGCGATCGCTCGCTTGAGCACCAGCTAGTTCGAGCCATCGAGCGCTAATGCGAATCGTCTGCCCAGTCGGTGCCTGACACTCCATCACAAACGGGCGATCGCTCAGGCGATTCTCCCGCATCAGGCGATGACACACTTCCGAAACCTCTGCGGGTAGCTCGAGCGGGGGAAAATCATTACCCGATAAGTGTTGGCAAAGCGTCCGCGCCTTCGCGTTCCAGTAAAGCGGGTTAAGACCGCGAGAAGTCACAATCACACCCTGACTAAGGGATTCCAGTAAACTACTCCGAATGAGATTTAGCGTGGATGCTTCGCTTAGTGAGGTGCTGGTAGGTTTCGGTTGATGATGAGAGGGTTGTTTGGCGCGACGTGCAGAAGGTTTATTCGTTCTTTCAGCAGCACAGGAGCTAAACAAAGAACCGAGCGCAGTTGGTTCTAGTGAAGAAACCAGGAGGGGGGCTGTCATAAATCAGGACTCCACAAACGATGCAGTCATTGTGATGGCTGTCTTTGTGAAGACACAATGAGCAGTCTGTAATCAGCACCAGATTGTTGAAGAGCGGTCGCGTTGATTGAACAAGGGTGAACCAACCTGAAGTGAGGTGAAGTTTTTTCCGGATCCGGATTGTAAGACGCATCCAGTTGTTTAATAATGGACTCAATTTGAAGCGCTTAGCGATCGCAGCCAAAGCCGCAATCCTTGCGACACAGAAGCGCCTTGGCACAGCTTAATCAGCAAATAGCGCCCATTATCCAGATACATGAGCGTTTATTGGCAGCCTCGCTTGAACATGATCGGGTGAACTTAACGGTCGGGTGAATTCAATGGTCGGGTGAACTCAAACGTTGTAACCCGTTCTCATGACTCAAACTCTCTAGCTTCATCGAATGGTTCCAGATTCCGCAAAATGGCATTGCTGATGTCCCTTATTGTCGGTCTAACATTTGTAAACGTGCTCACCCATTTGGGTACTTTTCGCCACGCTTCCGCCGTAAAGTCTGTTGCTCCGTAAAGTCTGTTGCTCTCGCCAGAAAATTTCTACTGTTCCTCCACCGCTTCCTTCATGTCCAGCACCTTCGTGAGTTCTCTGAAGCCCGTGTCCCAATTCAATGAGCGCTTAGCCCCAGAACTGCTCGATCGTTTCTTTCCCCCTACCCAGCAGCGTGTCTACATGTCGATGCTGATGGGGCGGGGTGGACTCACTCGTCGTCGAGCAGAGTACTTTGTGCGTCTTTGGGCTTACCTTCTGCTGAAACAACGGCAAATGTTGGGGGTGAAACTTACACAGCCTTTGACCCAACTGCACTCAACCGATGGACTCATTGCCTGCACCCACCGAGAAGCGGCGGAGCTGTTTTATGGGGATCAAGAGCGGGGGAGCGATCGTGCGGCTGGCATGATGATCGATCGGTTTGTGGCACTGGGCTTGCTCGAAAAACAGTTTGATGGGCAAACCCTTTGTCTTCAGATTCGTTCCCTTCCAGAATTAGAAACTCCGATTCAGCCAGAAGTGGCAGTAACGCTGTTTCCAGATGCGTTCAACCCTCGGACGGATACGATTCCGATCGCTAATCTCATCGCGCGCACCTATGCAGAATTGATGAAGGATGTTGCCAAAGCGTCTCACAAGATTGCCAAAGCGTTACGCAGTTGGGCGCAGCAATATCCCAAAGGGTTACGAGTCCTGCGTCGTGCGGATAATCTCAACCCAGTGGGCATCAGCGTGCTTTTCCCGGTGACGAGTGAATCTGAAATGCACTTCTTTCAGCCGCCGAGTAAGAGCTTTTACCTATCTTCTGACACCGACATTGATCCCTTCCAAATGGCGATCGCTGGGGACGAGACCTGCACCTCTGTCTATATTCGATCGTGGGTCATTGATACGCCCTATCTTCAAGCTGAGAACATTTGCCTTTTATTAGAAGACAGCCGCGCAGCGCTCATCCAGATGCAGCAAGACTTTCCTAACTTGTGCGACATCTACTCGCTCATTCTGCATCCTCTATATGAAGATTTGCGGCTGGCGTTGGGTTTTCAAAAGACGTTTCAAGACACCCAGCGGTCTTATCACTGGGTTTACCTTGCCCTCGATCGCTTTTTAGAACTCGACATCAAACAGGCACTCAGCAGAATGAAACAGAGCCTGATCAAGTGAGAACGCCCTCAAGGCTCACAAAGATGAAGCAGCTAAAACTTAACGACAGTGGGCGATTGACGAAGGTGGTAATCTCCCCCTTCGATCGTCATGCCAGCATATTCTCATAAAAATAAACAAATCCTTAAGTTATGTTTACAGCCCTCAAGCTCTTACGCTACAGCATTCTTGCTTCCTCAGAGCAGCGGGCGATCGTAGCGTTTGTTGCGATTGCTTTACAAAAATAAACGTTCGGTTTATACTCATACACAAGTGGATAAAACCGCCCAAACACGTTAAACCAAGCACTTATAACTACCATGACGACCACTTTACAGCGACGCGAGAGCGTCAACGTGTGGGAACAGTTTTGCAACTGGGTGACCAGCACCGACAACCGCCTGTATGTAGGCTGGTTCGGGGTCTTGATGG
>JAHHHL010000008.1 GCA_019359375.1 Lyngbya sp. HA4199-MV5 | reverse complement strand
TGAATGGTCGGTTGAAACCCCTACAGCTCAAAAAATTCCTTCAGAATTGCTAGACCTTTGGTCTGACCTACTCTGCTATGCTGCGTGATTGGCTAAAGTCGAGCTTAGGGCGTGTCATCAATTAGCTGCGAAGCCTTGCAGTGTCAGCAGTGTCACGCCCGTCCCAATACATCAGGCTAGGGGCTGGAACCCTTCCTGCAAGTAATGTGTAGTAGTACCCCTAGACTCACGCTGTCTTTTAACACGGCTGTCCTGTTGCCCTTCTATGGGACTGGAGATCGCTGTCAGTGACGGTATAGCTGCTTAAGTCAGGGTTAGGGTACGGGGTGTGGGGTATCGGGTGTACTCCGTTGGAATGAAAATCGGTATATCTTTGCCACTAGCCAAAGAGATACGTCATATTCCCTCTTTTTGCTCCGGTCTCTAACCGAAGATTGATTTGGTTCAAGTCTAAACGCTTTAAATTTGTCTTAACGTTGTTTTCGCCTCACCTCTAGCAACCAACTTTTACTGTATGCAATTAGGACGTTCGGAACTCATCAAAACGATCGAGGCTGGTGCTTTTGCGCTAACGCTGATTTTGCTGGCACTGGCTCAATCACCCGCCGCACCAGATCATGCTGGTTTCTTGCTCGACACTGTATCGCTTTCGAGTAGCCGCTGACTCTGCTTCAGCGTGTAGCAATCAAGCCGCTTAGTTGAGCGATCGTTTGTTCTGAGCCAGCAATTTCTTAACCAGCAATTTGCGGTTCCGCAGAGGTTTCCGTAGAGGCGTGCCCATCTGGTAGAATTGCTAAGGTTTATATAAGTTTGACCAATGGGATCGACGCAGGCACGGATTGCGATTGATGCAATGGGTGGAGATCATGCTCCGGCTGAGATTGTTGCGGGGGCACTCCGAGCACAAGAGGAACTGGGTGTAAAGGTTCTGCTAGTCGGTGATTTAGAGGAGGTGAGCACGGCTGTAAAGCAGCACTCAGGCGCATCCTTACTTGAAATCATCCCGGCTGAGGGCACGATCGAAATGTGTGAAGAGCCTCTAAGCGCTCTGAGACGAAAGCCGAAAGCCTCCATTAACGTGGCAATGGATTTGGTCAAGCGCAAGCAGGCAGATGCTGTAGTTTCGGCGGGACACTCTGGAGCGGCGATGGCATCAGCGCTACTGCGTCTGGGTCGCTTACCGGGCATTGATCGTCCCGCGATCGGAGCCGTGTTGCCTACGATGATCGCGGGTAAGCCTGTGATCATTCTGGATGTGGGCGCAAACGTGGACTGTCGCCCCAAATATTTAGAGCAGTTCGCCTTTATGGGCACGGTTTACTCTCAATACGTGTTGGGCAATGCTGACCCCAAAGTGGGGCTACTCAACATTGGCGAAGAACCGAGCAAAGGCAATGAATTGGCGCTCCGTACCCATCAATTGCTGCAAGAGAACCCGCAGATTCCCTTTCTGGGCAACGCCGAGGGGCGTGATGTGCTTTCAGGTAATTTTGATGTCATTGTGTGCGATGGGTTTGTGGGCAACGTGCTGCTGAAGTTTGCGGAAGCTGTGGGCGAGGTGGCGCTACAGATCTTGCGCGAAGAATTGCCTCAAGGGATTCGTGGCAAGCTGGGCACATCCGTGCTCAAGCCAAATTTAAGACGCATCAAGCAACGGATGGATCACGCGGAGCATGGCGGCGGCTTGCTGCTGGGCGTAGACGGTGTGTGCATTATCAGTCACGGCAGTTCTCAGGCTCCCACCATTTTTAATGCGGTGCGGCTGGCACGAGAAGCGATCGACAACCGGGTGCTAGACCGGATTCAGTCACGCTATCAAGAGGACAACCAAACATCAGCAGTCAGTGGTCAGCAGGATAGCTAGACCAGTAACCATACTGGTCAATTGGCAGACTGATTAATCCTGCAAGCGATGGGTAAAAATGAACGTACAGCAACCAGGTTTAGGCATTGCGCTGACAGGGAGCGGCTCCGCAACCCCGTTAGCAGCCCTTGATAACGAAAAGCTCAGCCAGCTTGTGGAAACCTCTGATGAGTGGATTGCCTCTCGCACAGGTATCCGGCAGCGCCGACTTGCCACACCCACCGAGACGGTGACAACGATCGCCACGCAAGCCGCACAGGGGGCGATCGCAATGGCAGGGATATCGCCAATGGATTTAGATCTCATCATTCTGGCGACTTCAACCGCTGATGACCTCTTTGGGAGTGCCAATCAGATCCAGCGCGATTTGGGCGCACAAAAAGCGGTTGCCTTTGATCTCACGGCAGCCTGCTCTGGCTTTGTGTTTGGGTTAGTAACGGCCGCCCAATTTATTCGTACAGGCGTTTACCAAAACATCTTGCTGATTGGGGCAGATGTGTTGTCGCGCTGGGTAGATTGGAGCGATCGCCGGACGTGTATTTTGTTTGGAGATGGAGCGGGAGCCGTTGTCCTTCAGGCAAATGAGCACGATCGGCTACTCGGCTTTGAACTTCGCAGCGACGGCACACAAAATCAATGCCTGAACCTGTCCTACCAACCTCAGCCGCAAGAGTTGCTGGATGGCATCACGATCGGGCAAGGAGGCTTTCAGCCCATCACCATGAACGGGCAGGAAGTTTACCGCTTTGCCGTCCGTCGAGTGCCCGAGGTCATTGAAAAAGCCCTCTTCCGTGCCAATCTGACTGTTGAAGACGTAGACTGGCTGCTGCTCCACCAGGCAAACCAGCGGATTCTTGATGCGGTGGGTGATCGTCTTAACATTCCCCCCGAAAAGATCATCAGCAACCTCGCTAAATACGGCAATACGTCCGCTGCCTCTATTCCTTTAGCCCTGGATGAAGAAATCCGTCAGGGCAACATTAAGGCAGGAGACACGATCGTCACCTCTGGCTTTGGCGCTGGACTCACCTGGGGTGCTGCCATTTTTCAATGGGGACGGTGAGGGGAGTTGTTAGTTTTTGGTTTTTAGTTTTTAGAGAAGAAAGGCAGGAGGCAGAAGAAGTTGTTAGTTTTTGGTTTTATAGCCCTTTGGGCATTCAAGAAAAGTTTTTAGAAGGAGTCAAGAACGGCTCATGCACTAACAACCTTTCTGGTATGCCCAAGGGGCTTTACAACCAACAACCAACAACTGATTTAACTCAAAACTTCCAGGCTGATAGCTGACCGCTTAATCAACTCAAAACTCTTAACTCTTACCCCTTCACTCCTCTTTCCTCACCAACAACCAACAACCAACAACTAACAACCAACAACTGAAATGAAGACTGCATGGGTGTTTCCGGGACAAGGCTCACAGGCGATCGGGATGGGCAGCGATTTGTTTGATCTGCCAGAAGCCAGTGCCAAATTTGAGCAGGCAGAGCAAATTTTGGGCTGGTCGGTGCCTGATATCTGCCAGCATCCAGAAGATAAGGTGTCGCGCACGCTTTACACGCAGCCTTGCCTGTACGTGGTTGAGAGTATTTTGGCAGATTTGGCGCGATCGCGGGGGCAACAGCCTGATTTTGTGGCAGGTCACAGCCTGGGAGAATATGTAGCGCTCTGCGTCGCGGGCGTTTTCGACTTTGAGGCAGGACTACAACTGGTGAAAAAACGTGCCGAACTGATGGATCAAGCCTCTGATGGCATGATGGCAGCGCTGCTTGGCTTCAACCAAGAACAGCTCGACCAACAGCTTCAGCAAACGCCAGGTGTCGTGCTGGCAAACGATAATAACGCCGGACAGGTCGTGATTTCGGGGACTCCTGCTGCTGTGGAAGCAGTGTTGAGTCAGGTCAAGGCAAAACGGGCGATGAAGCTCAATGTGAGTGGTGCCTTTCATTCGCCGTTGATGGCACCTGCCGCCGCCGATTTTCAAACTACGCTGGCTGAGGTTCCCTTCAATACCGCTCAGATGCCCGTGCTATCGAACGTCGATCCGGCTCCGACTGTTGACGCAGATGTGCTCAAATCCCGTCTAAGTCAGCAGATGACGGGCAGAGTGCGGTGGCGCGAAATTTCGTTGCGCTTACCGGAAGAAGATGTGAGCCGCGTCGTGGAGATTGGACCTGGTAAAGTGCTGACGGGTGTAATTAAGCGCACCTGCCCCGGTTTGGTGTTGGAGAACATCAGCAGTGTGGCAGAATTACCGGAGCCGTAAAAGTTGTTAGTTGTATAGCCCGTAAAGCCGTTCAGTCATCCAGAAAAGGGCATTCAAGAAAGGTTGTTAGTGGTGAGAAACAAACGCTTTACAGATAACAGTCATAGCGACCCCGTTCACCCACCGCTGGTAATCTTTCGGACTCCACGAAAAGTCTCTATACGATCGGTGTACAAAGGGATTGTTAGACTGTGTTTGACAGAGATGCTGGCAGGGGGGTAATTCTGACTTCACCGTTTGGTCGTCCCTCTACTTCTAGCTTATAATCTTCCAGCAACCCCACTCCAACCAGTGAACCTGTTTCTGCTGCATTGATTTCAGCCTCCCTCATCTGTCCATCCCAAACCACAACACCGACAAACATCTCGAAATATTGAACGCTACCATCTCCTAGAATGACTCTTTGAAATCCTCTTAACGTGAATCCCAGTTTATCAATAACATCTCTAGGTAAGGTTAAATCTCCTGTAAAGCCTGTATCGATGATTGCTCTGACACTCTTCAACTGTTTACTGGCACCGACGATCGCAACCTGAATGATTGCTTCACGATTTGCGTTCACGTACCCTGACATCATCTCGATCAACCAATTTCGGAATAGCCGATCCGATGCACGGCGCGATGTCCAATACGAACAAACCAAATTTGAGCATCGGGATGATGAGTCAACAAAAGGTCGGATGAGATTATGCTGTTTTTACCGATCTCAAAGGCTCCCGTTTCGATGTCGATCGCCACAATCTTGTCGTAATTGCCTTCCTCAGCCTGCGATCGTACCTGAGACTCATAAATCTCATCGCCACGTCGAGCAAACTCCTCTTTGCTGTAGCGGGGTTGTCGTTGGTGAAATCTTTCCTCTGGAGAAACTGCCATTAGCTTGACCTCGTTTCAACTAAGTCCCTTTATTTTAGCTCTCAACGATCACAGATTCTCAGCGACCGCACCTCTTGCTTCCAGTAAAGCTGCTGCTTGTTTATGCCCTGCCATACGCGCCCACGAAAGAGGAGTCCTGCCATTGTCATCCACAGCGTTGACATCAGCACCAGCTAGTAATAAGACATAGGTGATAAAAGCAATTGGTTCAGGATATCTACCTGTATTGTTAACGATATCTCGTTCAATATCTATGGAGAGATGAATAGGATAGATACCGTTAAAAGGAACATTAGGATTAGCACCTTGGGAAAGGAGATAATTAACAACATCAGCAGAATCTCCGTTGTTTATAGCAACATACAAGGCAGTACCAAAAGATCCGACTGCATCGATATCTATACCTACATCAATAAACTGCTGCATCAAATGAAAATTGCAGTCATAGGCTGCTTTCACAAAAGAATTTATCTCATCTGAACTTACCATAGGCTACTTTCCTAATAGTGATCAAATACTATGGCATAATCCTGAACCAAGGCGGTCTAACAAATTATTATGCCGAGAAGTCGTGAACCATTTGCCAGTTTATTGCTCTACCACCTGTTCAAATGGTCAGTGGTGAGTCCGGGGCTGCATCTTTATTTTCGAGGACGCATTTATGGAGCGGAGCAGGTGCCGCAGGAAGGGCCGCTGGTGGTGGTGAGCAATCATGCCAGCGATTTTGATCCGCCGCTGCTATCTAGCTGTGTGGGTCGCCCGGTGGCATATATGGCAAAAGAGGAGCTGTTTCAGGTGCCTGTGCTGAAGCAGGCGATCGCCCTCTACGGTGCCTACCCGGTCAAGCGAGGGTCGCCCGATCGCAGTGCTCTTCGTGCCGCAATGAGCTTTCTGGAGCGAAACTGGGCAGCAGGAGTCTTCCTCACAGGCACCCGCACCCCAGACGGCAGAGTGACCGATCCCAAGCTGGGTGCAGCATGGCTCGCCGCTAAAACGCAAGCGCCGTTACTGCCCGTCAGTCTGTGGGGCACTCATGCCATTAGCCGTAAAGGTTCTGCGACTCCTCGTTCAGTGCCTTTAACGATCCGTATTGGTGAGGTGATTGCGCCGCCAAAAACGAGCGATCGCGAAACGCTAGAAGCCGTGACGCGGCAATGTGCCAATGCGATTAATGCGATGCATGATTTGGGACGCTAGAGAGGCAGGAGAGGGGAAGGGGTAAAGGGTAAAGGGGAAGGGGTAAAGGGTAAAAAGCTGAACTCAAAACTCTCTAGCTTGTCGGCGCAAAGCGCTACTCAAAACTTTCAACTCTCAGGCTGACCGCTGATGGCTGATAGCTACTAAACCACACAGCAAAAAGGATTGCTACATGAGCGATTTAAGAACAGCATTGGCAGAAGCGTTGGCGGAGGCAGAATGGGACTGGCTTGCTCCTCATGCCCGTCGGGATTCGCTCATTGTGGTGGAGTCGGGGCTGGATGTGGTGGATGTGGCGTTGGCGATCGCCAACGACGATACAGCGCGAGTTCAACCCTGGATTGAGGAAAACCTGATCCATAAGCCCTTTCCAGCTCAACTGTCGGACTGGAACCAGAACCAGTCAATGCGCTTCAACGCGCTTATCGTGCAACCGTATGTACTGATTCAGGAAGTCTCTCAGTAAAACAGCGATCGCCAACGTCCTGAGCAATTGAGCGATCACCATCACTGCCAAATCACCATGAGCGACCCATCAAAAACCGAAAAGCAAAAGATGCTAGCTGGCGAACTTTATCTTGCCAGTGATGCTGAGTTACAGGCGGAAAGTCAGCGGGCATTGCGGCTTTTGCGGCTCTACAACCAGACAACCGAAACCGAAGGGGATAAGCGACTCCAGACCCTACAAGCGCTGTTTGGTGCGATCGGCAAGAAACCCCAGATCGTGCCACCCTTTCATTGCGACTACGGTAGCCATATTACGATCGGCGATCGCTTCTATATGAACTACGGGGGCGTGATTCTCGACTGCAACAAGGTACACATTGGCAATGATGTCCTTTGCGCTCCCTATGTCCAAATCTACGCCGCGTATCATCCCACCAACCCCACCGTGCGCTTGACGGGACGCGAGTTAGCCGCACCGATTCGCATTGGCAACAACGTCTGGATTGGCGGCGGAGTCATCATTTGCCCCGGCGTGACGATCGGCGATAACACAACCATTGGCGCTGGCAGCGTCGTCACCAAAGATATCCCCGCAAATGTTGTTGCCGTAGGCAATCCCTGCCGTGTGCTGCGATCGGTGAATGAGTAGCAGTCAGACGGGGAGTTTTGAGCTAAACCAGTTGTTGGTTGTTGGTTGTAAAGCCCTTTGGGCATACCAGAAAGGTTGTTAGTGTATGAGCCGTTCTTGACTCCTTCTAAAAACTTTTCTTGAATGCCCAAAAGGCTATAAAACCAAAAACTAACAACTTCTTCTGCCTTCTGCCTTCTGCCTTCTGCCTTCTGCCTTTCTTGTACGCTCAAAGGTCTTTACAACCAACAACTAAAAACTAAAAACCAACAACTTCTTCTGCCTTCTCTCACCGCCCATTTTGCTGCTGAATCGCCACTGTCACGATCGGCGCTAGCTTTGTTCGCCAAAACCGATTGTCTGGAAAAGTTTGTACTTTGAGCAGCACATCTTGCCATCGCTTCTGCGCGATCGCGGTCTGCATCTCTGCAAACGTTGCCTCAGCGGTTTTCCAGTCGCGCTGCCATTGGTTGATGGCACCTTTAGCGGCTTGAGAGGCGGCGCTGTTGGTGGGAATCGTTTGTGCCAAGGCGATCGCGGCATTGAGATCGCCTGCCTGATACCGTTCCGTTGCTTCTGCCAAAATACTCATGCCGTTATCCTGCATAACAGGCGTGTTAGCATCAGCCTGTGCAGTGGTTGGAATACAGCTTGTCACCGTCAGGTCTTGGTAGACCCAGCCCTCTAGCGGTTGGTTGATCCGTAACCAGCCTTCGTTGCGATCGACCACCGATAATCGAGTCCCATTCCGCACAGTGCCCACGACGTTATCCGGTGCAACAACTGGGCTAGAGCGAACATTGAGCGGTGGCGATGGATCGGTGGCGATGGTATTGCAAACGGTATGAGACGGTTTTGCTGTGCGTAATGCCTGCAAACCGCTGACCAATGATGGCTTAAAATGTAACGTCACAGCGCTGATAGCCGCTGCCGTTATAAAAATTGCGGCACCAAGACCAGGATTAAGGACGGGCTTACGGGCTGTAGTCATTTTAAGATTCGTCAATTTTAAAGGAGGCTACCGATCGGGCAACGTCACGCAGGATTGTGCAGAATGTAATCCACACTAGCTGACCACCCGCCAAATTGCTTAAGTAGTTTTTCGCTTTTTTGGAAGACAAACGTTTATCGATCGCTGGCTGCTATCGTCATGACGCATGGCTAACTTAATTGGAACGGTTTATCTTGTTGGATCAGGTCCCGGTCATGCCGCGTACCTCACACTGCGGGCACACCAACTGCTGGCAGAAGCCAAAGTCCTGGTGCATGACGCACTGGTAGACAGTGACCTGCTACAACTCGTGCCAGAAACCTGCTTAAAGCTCAATGTGGGTAAACGAGGCGGTGCACCTAGTATGCCCCAGGCAGAAATTAATACGCTATTGGTGCAGCACTGTTTGCAAGGGCAGCAGGTGGTCAGACTTAAAAGTGGCGATCCATTTATCTTTGGTCGGTGTCAGTCTGAAATTGAAGCCTTAACCGCCGCCAACTGTGCCTTTGAAGTGGTGCCTGGACTCTCTTCCGCGCTAGTAGCTCCGTTACTGGCTGGCATTCCCCTCACCGATCCAGTTTTGAGTCGATGTTTTACCGTCATCAGCGGTCATGATCCAGATGGGTTAAACTGGCAAACACTGGCGCAAATGGACACCCTGGTGATTTTAATGGGTGGACAACACCTCGCCAAAATTTTGCGTCGTCTGCAAGAGCATGGTCGATCGCCGCAAACGCCGATCGCGATCGTTCGCTGGGCAAGCCGACCCCAACAGCAAATCTGGGAAGGCACGCTGTCCACAATTTTGGCAGAAACGGCGACCGAAGCGCTCTCTCCTTGCGTGATGATCATTGGCGAAGTTGTCGGGCTACGTGCTTATTTTCAACCCTGTTCCTCACTGTTTTCGACTGTGCTTACCACCTCAACTCCAGACTCAACTTTAGACCCAGCCTCAGACTCAACCGCCTCAGACTTAACCACAGAGACCACGCTGCCGTTTGCTGGTCAAACCATCCTTGTCACGCGATCGGCAACCCAATCGAGCCAATTGAGCGATCGCCTCAAGCGCGATGGTGCCACGGTGATAGAAATGCCTGCCCTCGAAATCGTGCCACCCTCAAGCTGGCAGGCGCTGGATGATGCTCTCACGCGTCTGTCAGAGTTCGATTGGTTGCTGTTGACCTCTGCCAACAGTGTTGATTACTTTTTTGAGCGTCTGGCAACGCAAATCCGCGATCTTCGCGCCCTGGCAGGCATCAAAATTGCTGTCGTTGGCGATAAAACGGCGCAAAAACTGGAGCAGCGCGGCTTGAAACCCGATTTTGTACCGCCAGAATTTGTGGCGGATTCGCTAGCCGCCCATTTCCCAGCGTCCTTGAGTGGAGCCAGCATTCTCTTCCCCAGGGTTGAAAGCGGCGGTCGAGATGTGCTGGTCAAGGATTTTACCAGTCGTGGCGCAGATGTAACCGAAGTGCCTGCCTATCAGTCGCTTTGCCCAACGACGATCGACCCAGTTGCCCTGGCAGCACTACAAGCCCGCACAGTGAACGTGATTACGTTTGCGAGTGCCAAAACCGTCAAACATTTTTGTCAACTTTTAGAACAGTCTCAGCCTGATGCAACCTGGCAAGCTTGGCTGGAAGGGGTTTGTATTGCATCGATCGGTCCACAGACAACTAAAGCGTGCGCTAACTTGCTGGGCAGAGTAGATGCCGAAGCCGAGGAATACACCCTAGAGGGACTGGTGCAGGCGATCGAGCAATGGCTTGCATCAAAGCCTCTTCACCAGACATCGCCCCAACTTGAAGCATAGACTGGGTGTCGGAAGGCTAGGGCATGTCATCAATTAGCTCCGAAACCTTGCAATATCAGCAGTGTCACGCCCGTCCCAACACACCGGGCTAGGGGCTGGAACCCTTGCTGCAAGCAATGTGTAGTATTAATTGATGACAGCCCCTAGATTAACCTCCCGACGCAAGCTGACACATGTTTTACGTCTCAACCCCTAAACGATCTCGACTAGCTCAATATCAAACGTTAACTCTTCGCCTGCAAGGGGATGATTCGCATCTAGCGTGACAGAGGCACCTGAAACATCCGTAATCACAACAGGTAAAATTTGCCCATCCTGTTGCTGAAGTTGAAGCTGTTGTCCAACTTGAGGCTCAATTTCGGGGGGCATTTGCTGGCGATCAACCACCACAACCATCTCATCAAGATGCGGACCATAGGCATCGTCTGTGGGAATGACTTCTGTTTTTGATTCGCCAAGACTCATCCCCAACACGGCTCGCTCAAAGCCAGGAATGATGCCGCCCGAACCAAGCGTAAACTCTAGCGGTTCCCGGTTTTCGGATGAGTCGAACACAGTGCCATCGTCGAGTTTACCGATGTAGTGAACTTTGACCGTATCACCAGCTTTTGCTTGTGCCATGCTATTTCTCCTTTAGTTGGCAGTCGTACCAGTATGCTTCGATCGCACTCAGCTTTTGCGTTACTTAAGCTTGTTTTTCGCTTCAGCCTGGTTGTGCTGCAAGTTTGCAAAAATATTCCCCACACCATAGCTTTGTTTTTACCGTCACTAAATCACCAAGAGGTTTTAGTTAAGAAAGCCAGTTTTTATCTCTATCGAGTGATTGACATTTAGACCGACGCTTCTCTCCTGGATGGCTCAAATAGTACGTTTGGTCAAGCGTAAAGCGCTCAACAACTGAACGTTAATACCTTTAGAAGATAGAGTATTGCGTAATTTAGTTGAATCAATCGTCTTCTCACTAGGGGCTGTCATCAATTACAACTACACATTGCTTGTAGCAAGGGTTCCAGCCCCTAGCCTCATGTGTTGGGGCGGGCGCGATCAGGCTGATACCGCAAGGTTTTGGAGCCAATTGATGACGCGCCCTAAAACCCAAAGCTTTCTTACCCCTCACTCCTCACTCCTCACTCCTCACTCCTCACCCTTTCCAAATGCTGTTGCGCGATCGCACAATCCGCATCGAACGACAGTGCCAGTTCAAAACAAGCGATCGCCTGTTCTAGTTGACCGAGTTGTTGGTAGGCGCGACCAAGACCGCAGGCAGGATCAGTGGTAATCGCGCTTTTGGGGCAAGGATCGGTTTGATCGTAGCTGCCCTCCTGTCCGAGGCGAAGGGACGTTTCAAAATAGGTGATCGCGCCGAGTGGAAAGCCCAGCATCAGCAAGACTTCGCCCGCAAGATTATTGAGCGGGGCGTGATGAGAACACCATTCCAGCCCGCGTTGCACCAGAAGGCGCGTGGTTTCCAGGTCTTCGGCATCGAGCGATCGCCATCCCAGTTCGCAGACCAGCGTGGGCACCCAGAAAAACTCCCTGGGTTGTTCACCGCTGAGGAGGTTTGGCAAGAGGCGATCGAACGCTTCGGCATAGCACTCTTGGGCACGGTCTGCTTGCTTCGTGCGGATGTAGTTTCGTGCCAGACAATCCAACAGCCAGAGATTTAAGCCTTGCTCCTGCTGCATTTTTTCCAGCAAGGGAATGTCGCGCTCGATCGTTTTCTTGAGCACCGCCTGCTCGTCACTGTTCCCATAATGCAAAATTTTAAGCTCACGGAACAGATCGATCGTCAGCGGTTTGCCGTCCTGGTGATGCAGTTGCTCATGATAGCGCCCGACATACCGCAAGTGGGGATCGTGGCGAAACAGCCGCATGTGAACCCCACCGCTGAGATCCCCTTCTAGCAGCGCAATTTCTGTACGGGTGAGTGCGTACCCCATAACTTCTGGTGGTGATGCTGCCAACCTTTGCTGCACGATATCTTGCTGCAAGGTATCTGTTTCCACCACCAGCGTTTCATCGGCATCCAGAATGAGTATCCACGCGCCAGTGACTTGTTCAAGCGAAAAATTGCGGGCGGCGGCAAAGTCGTCACACCAGTCAAAGTGGAAGAGTTTTGCGCCATAGCGATGGGCGATCGCCACCGTATCATCTTGCGACCCCGTATCGACCACCACAATCTCGTCTACGTAAGGCTGGGCACTCGATAAGCAACGAGCCAGGTGCGCACTCTCATTCTTGACGATCATGCACAGAGATAGCAGTGGCTTGGGTTGAGAAATCGATGCCATGAGAGTGCCATACCCCAACAATGAAATCTGAATCTACTCTAGCCTGCGACGTGGGGACAGCCGAAGCAGGTGCAAACCTAAGGAATGAGAATTAAATCACTTCGCTACTCTCTTGTACGGGCGAACGGCCGTTCGCCCCTCCAGAAGCCTTAAATGTTCGATCTTATTTAATCCGCGATCCTAACGACTAAATTGCCGCGAGCTGTTTACTCCTACACAATGATTTTAGTTAGAGTGAAGAAACTTGCCCAAAGGTAGAGGACATTTTCTTTATTCAACTCATGAATTTTTTTAACGCCAGTGAACCGCTGATTCGTAAAAAACAAGAAGCACTTGATGTTCAGGACTTGCAAGGGTTGTGGCGGCTGCGTTGGCGAATTGGGCAGGTCAATCTCTTGTCTTTGCTCTACACGCGGATCGACCAGGTTTTTGTTGTTTGGGGCTGGATTACGGGATTCATTTTCATTACGGCTCAATTTTTGCCATTGAGCTGGCAGCTACAGGCTGTGTTGTGGTCTGTCTTGACGCTCGTTGGTACGCTCGTGATGTCGGTCTTAGCCTGGTTTTGGGTGCGGGTTGAGCAGCTTTGCTGGTTAGTCTACGTATGGGCAGCGCTCATGCTGGTTGGAGTAGGGATAACCGATTGCGGCATCTTTCTTGGCTGGGGGCAAGTGTTGATGCAGCTCTGTCCAATGTGGCTGGGGCTGAGCGCGATCGGCTATTTTTGTACAGGCTGGGGGGTGCGATCGCGCACCTTCATGCTGGCAGGTATCCTGCACTTGCTGGGCATTGCGGTGCTACCTTACAGCGCTTCCTGGTGTTTTGCGACAACGGGCATTGTGATTGCTGGCACGCTGTTGTTCTTAGCCGAGGTGCAGTGGGATATGCGTCCACCTTCTGCAACCGCACTCTTAACTGTGGAACAGCAGCAGTTCAACCGCGAACAATACCAGCGTAGACTCGCTGAGTAGAGCGCCAGATTCAGCACGGGTGCGTCCTTTTGCCTTGTGTTTGATCTCTTTGCTAAGAAGCGGCATTTTGCTTCACAGCTTACGTCGATCGGCGTAGGTGGCTCTCACCTTTAGGGGTGAGTTTACCCCAAGCGCCAGTCGCTACATTGAAGGCATACATCGTAAAGACAGTCGGCTGTATGGGTGTTGTACCGCTGTGACCCAGAACTTTGCCCCCAAGGAGAGCGACCGCAAGGGCAAGGACAGTGTGATGGTCAGACGAGGCTAACGGTTGTGGAGTTTTTGTCGCTTCCTCCACTTTGCTTCTACCAACGGGAGGCGAAACCCTCCATCAGAGCGGTCAGAGGTAGGAGACGTTTGTGTTACGGGTCAAGGTTTAAATTGAGCCTTGGGATTTACGTAGTCTCGAGGCTTAATTTCTACCCATGCTATAGAAATGGTTCCAAGGCTTTGCACGAGGGCTAGGGCGTGTCATCAATTAGCTCCGAAACTTTGCAATATCAGCAGTGTCACGCCCGTTCCAACACACCAGGCTAGAGGCTGGAACCCTGACTGCAAGCAATGTGTAGTAGTAATTGATGACAGCCTCTAAGAACTTTGGGTTGATAGTGATTTCGCGGTGGTTTTGTGAAGCGCTCTGGGAGCGATCGTACGCGGTTGCCTTTTTATGCGTGTCGTTTATGCTGATGGGCGCGATCTCCCTGATCTTTACGCTTCATCCTGTAATCGCTTTAGCTGAACCAAAGGCTTTAGCTGAACCAAAGATTGCTGCAATTGCTTTAGCGACTGAAGGTGAGATGACGGAAATGGTGCCTGATGTTGTGCGATCGCTCGTTGAACGAGCCGCCGCTAGCTGGATTAAGGGCGATGCCAGAGCCTTTGCAGCTTTATTTGTGTCGGATGGTGAATTTGTGGTGCCCGGACAGCGTGTGGTTGGGGTAGAGGCGATCGAGGCGATCGCGTCAGACTTCGCCAAAAGTCATACTCAGGTCAGCATCACAATTCATCGCATCATCCTCGATCGCCAACAACTCGATTGCCAACAGGCTGCAGTTGAGTGGCACTGGGAAGATACTGAAACGAGCACCGGGAAAAAAACTCAAGCCGATGATGCGATCGTGATTGACTTTACAGGCGATCGCATCAAACGCTGGCGAGAGTATATCGATAGCGAGACACCACGGGTGCGCTAGATCAGCTCTGACCAAGGATGCCGTGAACACACCTTCCCTAAAGTCGTTGAAGTAAGCTCAGCCCGTGAGTATCCGTCCCACACGTATTTAGAAGATTGAAGGTCGTACTTAGCCGTTGCACTCGGCGCGTTTGTTCAGGGCTAGTCTGCCAGGGGTTGGGATTGTTGTAGGCATAAAACGCTTCGACACCATCAATACCGAGCCGAGCTGCCGAGGGAATCAAGTCTTCGGGCGATCGCCTGTAGCGCACAGGATGAGCCAGTACCGCCAAGCCACCCGCTTCATGAATGGCGCTAATGACGCGGTCAGCCTTTGCGTCCTCTCCTTTCGGTGCATGACGTTGAAGGTAACGCTGCATGGCAGGGCTTTCGGGGTTAAACGCATAGCCAAGAATATGCACTTCGGCATCCAGCAGTTGAGAGGTCACCTCAACGCCAGTCCAAAGGTGCGGAAGCGGGCGATCAGGGTATTCAAACTGATGCTCCTCTAGCCAACGCTGGGCGATACGATACCCATTGACTGAGTGATGATCCGTAATCGCAAAGCCCTGCAGCCCAATGGCGATCGCTTGCTGCAACACAAGCTCAGGCTGCAACTGCCCGTCAGAGTTGACCGTATGCATGTGGAAATTAAACGATGTTGGGCAACTGTCTGCGTGAATCTGTGCAAAGACCCGCTTCAAGGCTACAGCGTCCTGAGCGGCGGGGGTAAGCGGATTCGACGCTGGAGCCAGTTCGACAGCCATAAGTGCCTCAGAAAATAGATGGGCTAGTCATGTCTACTATACATATTTTAACCTTTGTTCATCTGAGGGCGTTCTGGCTACCGCATTTTCCACAGACAAAGATTTGAACGGATGCCGTCACACTTCAACATGAACGCCTGGTCACGCTTAATAACCGCTTGAAGCGCCAGCATTCCAGAAATTTTGGAGAAGGCAGAAGGCAAGGGGCAGAAGGTAGAACAAAGGCAGCAAGCAACATGTCCGTTGCCAGGGCGCTACTTGTCTTTGTATGACACCCAATCTCACAAAACAGGCTACCAATGATGCAGTTGTATGGGCACAGTTATTTCTTTACAACCATCTTCGTTCAACACACGAGATTGCTGTCAGGCTGAGCCGTTTCTAGGGGCTGTAATCAATTACAACTACACCTGACTTTCAGCAAGGGTTCCAGCCCCTAGCCTGGTGTGTTGGGGCGGGCGCGATCAGGCTGATACCGCAAGGTTTTGGAGCTAATTGATGACGCGCCCTAGGCACGCTCAAAGTATCGCGATCGCTCCCAACTGGTGACGACTTCATCAAACTTGCGCTGCTCTGTACGAAAGAAGTGTAAGTAGTGGGCAACGACATCAGCACCCAGTACACTCCGCGCCCAGGTACTCTTTTCAAGCTCGTGAATCGATTCATTCAGGCTAAAAGGCACCTGTGGCAGGTCTCGCGCTGCGTAGACATCGCCTTCAAACATAGCGGGCGGCTCGATTTTGTTTTTAATGCCGTCCAGTCCAGCCGCCAGTGTGACCGCAAACGCCAGGTAGGGATTGGCATCGGCACCAGGAGCGCGGCATTCTAACCGTAGTGATGCTCCATGCCCCAGCACCCGGAAGCCTGCGGTGCGGTTGTCATACGACCAGGCAATCCCCGTGGGGGCAAAGGAACCAGCGACATAGCGTTTGTAGGAGGCAGGGTAGGGAGCGTAGAAGGCAAAAATTTCTCGAATGTGGGTCATCCAACCGCCGAGAAACCAGCGGAATAAGGGAGAACTGTGAACAGGTCCAAACGGTTCGTCGCCGGGAAAGAGTGGTTTTCCTGCCTCATCCCACAGGCTGGCATGAATGTGCATACTGGAGCCTGCGTAGCGTTCGTCCCACTTTGCCATGAAGGTGACAGCGACATCGTTTTGCCACGCGATTTCTCTGGCGGCATGTTTGTAAAGGACGTGCCGATCGCACATTTCGAGAAAGTCGGTATAGCGCAGACCGATTTCTTGTTGCCCTGGACCCCACTCGCCTTTGGAGGTTTCTACGGGAATGCCAGAGCGATCGAGATGTTTGCGGATGGCACCAATCACAAACTCTTCTTTAGTGCCCTGAAAGATGTGGTAATCCTCAATGTAAGCGCCGATCGGCTCTAAGTCGTGATAGTGCTTTTTGCGGGCGGCTTCGTAGGAATCGGAGAACAAATATAGCTCTAGTTCCGATGCGCCCATGAGGGTATAGCCCATCGCCTTCGCCGTTTCTAGCTGGTGGCGCAGCATGTTACGAGGCGCGATGTTGACGGGAATATCTTCCTCTTCGTTCAGCACATCACAGAGGACGATCGCGGTTTTCTCCAGCCAAGACGCGATCCGTATGGTACTGAGATCGGGCACCAGGCGAAAATCACCGTAGCCGCTTGTCCAGCTTGTAAACTGATAGCCCGGTACGGGATCCATTTCCATATCGCAGGCAAGCAGATAGTCACAGGCATGAACATTTTCCTTCAGCACATCGTGGACGAAATAATCGCCTGTGATCCGCTTGCCCATCAAGCGTCCATAGATATCTGGCATGACGGTGATGACGGTTTCGATTTGCTCATCAGCAACCATCTGTTTCAGCGTTTCAACGTCTAACATGCCGCGAAGCGGGGATTTGCCCATGAATACTCCTTAACCTTCGATGTGGCTCGAAGTCTAGCGTCGCTTTCGTACAGCGCTGCCAAGACTGGCACAATACCTGTGTTGAGCTAGTTTACGACTAAGGTGGTGAAAAAGCAGTATCCTGCTGAGACTGTTTTGCAGGATGGAGTTGATCGGGACAGTACAGAATGCACTTGAAGTTTTTAATTCGTTGTGCCTAGAGCGAGAACTTAGAGTTAAATGATGGGGCTTCTCGTTCTTTTTGATCGATCGCCATGAGCCTCCAACGTTCGCAGATTTGCATAGCAGTCCTGGTAGAATGCACAGCACTACTGGCTTTAAGCCTGACATTACCTGCACGGGCAGACAATCCCGCACAAACCCAAACGCTACTGGCAACCAGGCAGTGCGCGGGCTGTGATCTCAGCAACGCGGGGCTTGTGTATGCCGATCTCCGGGGTGCCGATTTGCGTCAGGCGAATCTGCGTCAGGCAAACCTCAGCCGCGCCAATTTGGAAGGAGCCGATTTGCGGGGTGCCGTGCTAATGGGAGCGAGTTTGTCGGGTGCTAATTTGACCGGAGCCAACCTGGATGGCGCAAACCTGGCTGCTGCTGACCTGCGCTATGCTTACTTGACGAATGCAACGCTGCAAGGCACAAACCTCGAGCGTGCCCAATTACAAGGGGCGATCGGGCTGTCTAACACAGTCGGTACGCCAGAGGAGTTTTACAAATGGGCAATGGCAGATGCGGAACAGAAAAACTATGCCTCTGCTGTCGAGAACTTTACCCAAACACTGGCGCGGAAAGCTGATTTTGCTCCAGCGTACTTAGGACGAGGGTTAGCGCGACTACAAGTGAGCGATCGCGCGGGGGCGATCGCCGACTTAAAGCAAGCAGACAAACTCTTCACCGCGCAAGGCGACACCAAGACGGCGCTGGACATTCAAAAGTCAATCAAAACCTTAGAAACCCCACCAGAACAGCCAAAAGCAGGGAATGGCTTCGGCATCAACCTGCTCAGCGCTTTGGGAACCCTGTTGCAGTTCTTTTTGCCATAGAGGAGGCAGAGGGCAGGAGGCAGGAGGCAGAGGGGTAGGGAGTAGGGAGTGGGGAGTGGGGAGAAGGGAGTGGAGCTAAAGGATAAAGGATGAAAGCTATAGCTTGCTTCTGCGGAGCAGTAGGCTAAAAAGCTAGCTGACTCCTGACCGCTGACGGCTAAAAGCTAAAGAGCTGACCACTGTAGTTTGCTTCCCGTAGGGTTTAGCTGACCGCTCAATCAACTCAAAACTTTTTCCTCCTACCCCTTCTGCCCTCTGCCCTCTGCCTTTACTCCTCCCACTCCAACTCCTTCCAGTGGCGAAGTAACTCGGCGATCGGAACGGCACTGGCGATCGCACCGCGTGGGGTGTGGGGAGCATCGCCATCAAAAATTTCGGCGATCGCGTTGAAGCAGCCTTGCTCTCGAAAGTGGGTTAGAAATGGCTGTAAATCCAGCGGTAGGGGATCTCCTGGGCAAAAACGGCTCCAGGCATGGATATAGGGACCAAGGAGCCAACTCCAAACGGTGCCCTGGTGATAGGCTCGATCGCGTTGACGGGGCGTACCGCTACAGATGCCTGCATAGTCAGGTGCGGCAGGGTCAAGGCTGCGGAGTCCATAGGGGGTGAGCAAGCGATCGCGCGCCGTGTAGAGAATTTGACGCGATTGCTCGACGGTAAAAGCGGTGTGGTGAAGCGATAGGGCTAGCACTGCATTGGGGCGAATCGTGCCATCCAGGCGATCGTCTGGCTCAATGCGATCGTAGAGATAGTTGTGCTGAGAATGCCAAAACTTTTGCAAAGACCCTTTCACCTGCTCTGCCTGCTGCTCATAGCGCCGAGCCAGATTCAGCAGGCGATCGGTGTTTTCACCATCGGGGCGTTCTGCCAGCAACGTCGCCCACTGGCTAGACCAACACAGCGCCGAGTACCAGAGGGCATTGACTTCAACGGGTTTACCGTGTCGGGGCGTTACGGCTTCACCCGCCACGAGGGTATCCATCCAGGTGAGCGGAGTCTTGGCATCATCCCAGGTGATCAGCCCATCAGAGGCATCGACGCGAATGTTGTGCAGGGTGCCCGCTGTAAACGCTTTGTAGATTTGCTTGACCACCTCGTACTGATCAACCAAAAACTCCCAATCCTGACTGGCTTGGAGATATAGCCCCAACATTTCGATCCACCATAGCGCACAATCAAGGTTGCGATAAACTGCATCGCCCCGACTGTCGGGCAACCGATTGGGAATCAACCCCTGACACGCTGATCGCCCCAGTCGATCGAGCATTCTGCGCGCCAGTAAAAACCGTTTGGTGGTGAGCGCAAAACCGGGTAGGCACAGCAACGTCTCGCGGGTACGATCGCTAAACCAGTGATAGCCAGCAATGATGGTGGGTGACTTTTGCGCCGACTGATACACAATGAAGCGATCGCTTGCCCGGAGTAATAACTCCCAGGTTGTGCGGTGGCGATCAACGGCTGGCAAGTGCAGAAAATCACGGTCTAATCGCTGTTGCTCCGCCTGGATAGCTTCCTCTACAGCCGTTGCGCTGAGAGCATGAGGACTGGATGCAGGCAAACCGACTCTGGCTTCTAGCGTTACGGTTTCGCCCGGTTGCAGTGATACCGTTAAATACCCAGGGCTAAACAGATCCTCCAGGTAGTCCAAGCCACGGCTTGCTTCTTCGGGATAGTAGTAGTTCCAGTACCAGGTTTCTTCTGGCTGATAGTGCCCGTGGCTCCAGGATAGCTCCCAGGGTGTGCCCGTCTTACCTGCCTGTAGCGCTTGCAGAAAGACCTGATTGGAACCCACTAGCTGGGAAAACGAGAGCGTGGGTGATTCTTGCTGATGGTGGTGGAAGACCCGATCGCCCATAATCGGTCGCAAGCGCAAAACCGCTAACTGGCTGCCCACATAACGATATTGCACCAACACTCGATGCACAGGTTGATTGGGTAAAGTGCCTCCTGGTGCAAGCCCCTCCTGCTCGAATCCGTAGGGCATCACAATTTGACGGTGCAACTCCCACTGCTCACCCAAGCCCCAAACCCACGTCGGTGCCGGGTCAACACTAAACTCGCGCAATAGGCGATAGCCTTGAGGGTCAACCTTATCAGAAGTCCAGAAGTTGGTGCCCAGTGCAAAGATCAAACCACCAACCTCCAGGCTCGCCTCCAGGTGGGAGAACAACAGGGTTCGCTGTCGGGGTGGATCGATCGCGGCTACCAGCCAACCGTGATACGTGCGAGTGCGAGCATCACACACCGTTCCACTGGCAAAACTCCCCAGCCCATTTGTCAGCAGCCATTCTCGCGTGTCCAGCTCGTTCATGACCATGCAGGCATTGACAGCCCTTCTAGAAATTACTTTTAACGTTCCGGTTAGGCGGCGGCAAGTACTCTTTGAATCTAAACCGAGATTTCTCGCTAGTCTGCTCTAACCGAATTATTAAGCACGCTGCGTCGCCAAGATATAAAAATCGAAACCCAATAAAAAAAGCCAAGCAAACCGCCGCCATAGATAAGCCCTGAAGAAAGCAATGAGTTAAACGTGTAGTCTGGGTGATTTTCCAATAACTTGTGAAGCCCAACATGAATCACAAGGAATGTAGCGAATGCAATCCGTGAAGAGTGCCGAATACTTGGAGATTCATTACTTGTTAACCACAGAAGTGCTGCAATCAGAGGTATGTGAATAATAACAAAAGTAAATGATGCAATTTGTTCAGGCAGACTTCTCAACCCAAGTAACAATCTCCATTCAGATTGCGTCATTGCATCAAGCTCGTGGGTAATGAGCGTTGCAAAGCCTAAGTAAAAAATTAGGTTTTTCATATAGCATTAAACTCACTTTGATGAGTTTTACAAGGCATAATACTCCTTGATCAAAAACTCCGATGCCTAACAACATAAATTAGCTGTCAGCACCTTAGGAGAAGCACGAACGGTGCAACCTTCGCCGTGAATTACAGCCGCTTTCATTTGCATCTGCCATACCCTACACCCTATACCCTGCACCCGTGTCTACCAAACTGTGGCTCACCTAATCAGAACCGCTCCACGGCAAGCACTGCTCGATCGTTGCCACAACCGATCGCCCGATCGCGTCCAGATCATAGCCCCCTTCCAGCCCAAAGAGAATGCGGCGAGTGAGCGTTAAGCACTGGCGGGTAAACACCCCAAAGTCATCTGGGTTAAGAGAAATATCAGCAAGGGGATCGGCATGGGTTGCATCATACCCAGCGCTGATGATCAGCAAATCCGGTCGAACATGCGTTAAAAACGGCATCACCTGCTGCTCAAAGATGGGCGCGTATTCTCTCATCGTACTGCCCGATGGCATGGGTACGTTCAGCACGTTGTTGTACTGCCCCCGCTCGGTGGATGCACCCGTACCCGGATACTGCGGCGATTCGTGCAGTGAACAGTACGCAATTTGGGGATGCGTTTCGACGATCGCCTGGGTGCCGTTGCCGTGATGCACGTCCCAATCGAGAATCGCCACGCGATCGATTCCCGGTTGCTCAAGCGCATAATGAGCCGCGATCGCCGCGTTGGAGAAAATGCAAAACCCCATGCCAATGTCGCTCAAGGCATGATGTCCCGGTGGTCGCGCCAACACAAACGCAGGATTGCCCGTTTCCAGGACGCGATCGACCCCATCTAACCAGGCACTGACGGCTAACAGCGCCACATCATAGGTGCGCGGTGAAATCGGCGTATCGGCATCCAGGTAGCCACCGCCTCGCTCTGCCAACCGCCGCACGCCTTCAATGTAGCGCTGGGAATGCACCTGCGTCAGGGCTTCCATCCCAGGGCGCTGGTTTACAGGGGTGGGTGATCGCCACTCTAATTGATTTGCCCAGGCGGCGGCTTGCAGTGCTGTTTTGATGGCTGTCAACCGTGCGGGTTTTTCAGGATGAAAGGAGCCTGTTTCGTGCAGCAAAAAGTCGTCTGAGTAAATAATTGGCAGCATGATGGTGCAAAAGCTGGCGATGCTTTGATTGTAGGGCACTGATAGGGAGTGGAGATGAGACAACGCCATTTCTGTCGCCTGTGTCATGACGGATGGTAGCGCTTCAGTTTACAATCTCTAGACTTGTGACGACGACATGCGTGATGCCTCCTGAAAAGCCCTCTCTTCCTCGATCTCAACGGTTTTCCTTTAGTCTTTATAGACTTAGCAACCTCATGGGACGCAATCCCCTGACACTCTCTCGCTGGGTGCTGCGTTGGCTTGTGGTTGGTCTCATATGTGGTCTCTTCGCTGGCATATATTGGAACGTTTTAGAGTGGCTAACGCATGGCTTGCGGCAGTTTGAAGGACCAAGCCTGATGGTTGTGATGCCGTTAGCAGGCTTGTTGAGCGGTCTGGTGCTGCATTTCCTGGGAAACCCTGGTGAAATAGCGCTGATTGTCGATAACATTCACTTCCAGGGTGGACGGCTGGATGCCAGCAAAAATCTATCCATGCTGATGAGTTCGCTGCTTAGCATTGCGGCAGGCGGCAGCGCTGGACCTGAAGCGCCGTTGGTGCAGGTGACAGGTTCCTTTGGCACCTGGGCAGCCGATCGCCTCAAGCTTCAGGGCGAAGATCTGCGATCGCTCAGTTTGGCGGGGATGGCAGCAGGATTTACCGCTCTCTTTGGCGCGCCGTTGGGAGGAGCCATCTTTGCGCTAGAGATTCTGCATCACCAGCACGTTCTCGAATATTACGAAGCACTGATGCCTGCGATCGTTGCAAGTTGCGCCAGCTATCTAGTGTTTGCCCTCATCACGCATCTGGGCATTGCACCAACTTGGGAATTTCCCCAGTATCACATCAACAATATCGATGACTTTGCGCTGGCAGTGTTTTATGGCGCGATCGGTGCAGCCTTGGGATGGTTGTTTATTGCTCTGTTTCGAGGGTGCGATCGCCTTTTGAGCCGGATTCCCGGACCTGTATACGTACAAACAACGGTGACAGGATTAGGGCTAGGCACGATGGCATGGCTCTTTCCCTTAACGCGCTACTTTGGGCACGAAGAATTAAATCAGGTGATTCATGCAGATACCGCAGCCTGGGCATTGCTGGCATTAGCGGCTGCAAAAATGGCAACGATCAGTCTGACAGTGACGGGAGGATGGCGCGGTGGCTTTATTATTCCGCTCTTTTTCACGGGGGCTTGTGTGGGCAAGGCGATCGCGCTCATCGTCCCTGGCGTGCACCCAGCCTTAGCCATGCTCTGCACGATGGCAGCGTTGAATGCGTCTGTGACCCGTACACCCGTCAGTACCACCCTGCTATTAGCAAAATTAGCGGCAGTCAGTCCGTTTACGCCCATCCTGTTCGCCAGCCTGATTGGCTTTTTTCTGGCTCCTAAGAGTCCATTAATTCGATCGCAACTTAAAGCTCAACCCCATACGGTTGCGGAATAGCGGAGGGCGGAGGGCAGAGGGCAGACGGCAGAGGGCAGACGGCAGAGGGGAAAAAGATAAAGGATGAAGGCTAAAGGCTAAAGGCTAAAAAGCTGACTGCTGACTGCTCAATCAACTCTTCACTCCTCACTCCTCACTCCTCTCCTCCCCGACACCCCATACCCTGCGCCTTATTGGGAAAGCTGAACCTGACTGGTACGGTTTACCTGACTGCGTTTCAGGCGCGATCGCGGCACCATAAAAGTGTTCCAACAATCGTTCTTGATCCAAAAGGAGATAGGCATATGTTAGTTCGTTACTGGCAACCCTGGCGTGAAATCGAATCCCTGCGTCGTCAGATGGACAATGTGTTTGATGAACTGACCCAAACCTCCAACAGCGAAGCATCCTGGACTCCCGCTGTTGAGTTGAAAGACAACGGCGATACCCTGGTGCTACGGGCACAGCTTCCTGGCTTGGAGGCTAAAGATCTCGATATTCAAGTTACTAGAGAAGCGGTTTCCCTAGCGGGTGAGCATCGTCACCAAGAGAAGACCGAAAAGGATGGGTTCTTCCGCTCCGAGTTCCGTTACGGAAAGTTTCAGCGGGTGATTCCGCTACCAGTCGCGGTGCAAAACGATCGCGTTGAAGCCGCTTACAAGGATGGCATTCTCAGCCTGACCTTGCCAAAGGTTGAAGAAGTGCGGAACAAAGCCGTCAAAATCAACCTGGCGGGAACGGAGCAACCTGCTCAAACGCTCGAAGCCAGCAGCCATAACTAAGCGCGATCGCTTCAAGCCAATTTATGTTTTAAGCATATTTGGCTAAGTTAAACCTTTTGAGGCGGGATTGGTCAACTGACTTGTCCCGCTTTTTCGTGCTTTGAAACCGTGTTTTGAACCGTTCGCATGTGTCTCTTAACGTCTTCAAGCAGATGTCTGGGAACGGTTTGAAGGCATTCGACAGATCCTAATGTAATTCGTGTCACAGAGTTATGTGGTTTCAGTCACGCGATCGCGCCGTCAAAATCACCACTCAGGGGCGCTTCCTATCACCTGCTGATGCCTGAAAAAGCCTGATATTACTCCTATCGCAAGCCCCCCGAAACACTATGTCAGCTCAATTCACTTCAGCAGCTTCTACCACCGCTCCATCCTCCTTCTTCTCGCGTCACGTTGAGAAATGGCTGACGGGTGTTGCACTCACCTGTGCACTCAGTTTGGCGATGCAAGGGTTGTCTCATGTTCCTGCTCATGGCAGCGAAGCCCCTATTGCTCAACCGTCCAGTAGCCAGAGTGTAGACAAAAGCCAGGGTGCAAACCAAAGCGCGATCGCCTCACTGCCCGACGGCGACTATCTTTACGGACAGGCTCCAAAAGCTGGGCAACTGGGTGCCACGTATCTAGTGTTTGCAGTGAAGCAAGGCAATGTCACGGGAGCGTTTTACATGCCTCGCTCGTCTTTTGACTGTGTGCATGGCACCGTGCAAACGCAGAAGTTAGCGTTAACAGTGGTGAATAGCTACGAGCAAGCCAGCTATCCCTACGCAGTGGCGCTGCAAACGGGTGGGGCTTCTGCGTCTACGCAACCAGATGCGACTCCGATCGGACTAGAAGGCTATTACCCCATTAAGCAATTGAGCGCGGGCGATCGACGCATCTTGTCAACGTGCAAAGCCACTGCTCGTAAAAGCCTGTAGCTATGGTTTGAGCCTTGTCTGTTCGTGCTTAAACTACAGGCACGGTACTTTCAGGAGTCTTCATATCCAGACTGCGCCAGAGATACCAGGACGCGATCGTGCGGTAAGGTTTCCACGGTAGACCGATGCGTTCAACGGTTTTCTTATCCGGCAGTTCGGCCAATCTATAGGTACGACGAATGCCAGAGCGAATGCCGAGATCATCCACAGGCAGCACATCCCAGCGGTGGAGCCGAAAGATGAGCAGCATTTGCACCGTCCAGCGACCGACTCCTTTGATGGGAAGGAGCGTTTGCACGATCGTCTCATCGTCCATCCCTTCTAGCTCAGCCATTGTGGGCAAACCGTCCAGCATTTTCTGCGCCAGATCTTTCAAGTAGACAATCTTGGGACGTGAAATGCCTGTGCCCCGCAAGTCGTCATCCAGTGTGCTGAGCAAATCGGTGGCAGTTGGAAAGTCTCGATCGGGATACAGTGCCAAAAAGCGACGATGGATCGCGGCGGCAGCTTTCCCTGACAACTGTTGATAGAGAATGGATTCGCACAGGCAATACAGCAAATCGCCCTTTTGCCGTCCCAAGCTTAAGGTACAGGCACCAACGTTTGCTATCAGCGCTGCCAAAATAGGATCAGCTTGTGAAAGAGCCGCGATCGCCACGGCGTAATCGATCGACTCTTCTAGCTGAGAACTTGTAGTCATGGCAGATTGACGCTTACGTTCAGTTAACCTCACTCATGCAGCCTAAAAAACCTACCGACATAAAGCGAGTCCTGCTTATTTTAGCGATCAGTGCGGTGGCGTGGTGGGGTACCGCTTGCGTGACTCGTTCTCAGGGCGATCGCTCCAGTGCAGCACCCGCTCGTCCAGCGCAAACCCCTTCTCTGTGGACACAGCTCCAGCAGGGCGATGGCTATGTGGTGGTGATGCGTCATGCGCTTGCCCCTGGTGTGGGCGATCCCGATGGGTTTCGGCTCAACGATTGCTCGACTCAGCGCAATTTGTCCGCCGCTGGACGGCAGCAGGCTATTCGCATCGGGAAGGCGTTTCGCGATCGCAACATTCCCATTGCCAGTGTGCGATCGAGCCAGTGGTGTCGCTGCATGGAAACGGCAAAGCTACTTAACCTCAAGCCCGTAGAGGCATTCCCGCCGCTCAATTCTTTCTTTAACAATGCCAGCACCAAAGCCCAACAAACCGAAGCGGTACGCCGCCTCATTGTGGCAAGCCGTACCGCTCAAGGTGTCACAATTCTAGTCACGCATCAAGTCAATATTACGGCGCTTACCAATGCAGTGCCCGCGTCTGGAGAGTCTGTTGTGCTGCGGGCAAAGGGACAAACCGTTGAAGTGATTGGGCAACTCCCAACGCCCTAGAGCTTGCTAATAATCCGCAGCACGATCTCAATGCCTGTCCATGCTTGCCAGCCAAACAGTCCCAAAAGCACCACATTCAGCAAAATATGAGTAGAGCGCGCCCAGTCTACGCCTTTCTGCATCAAGGGCGAGAGCGAAGCCGAAACTGCAATCATCCCCGTCATGCCCAAGCCTGCCAGCAGATGAGACCCCACAAACAGTTTGCCGTTGTTGAGATAGGTGACGACCATCCCGCCGATCGACCCTACGACCATCAACGCCAGCACCAGCGAACCAATCTGAAAGTGTTTATCGTTAAATTTGCCTTTGATGAGTTCTTTTTTCTCTTCCCCTTCAGCCGATCGCACACGGCGCACTTTGAGTCCGAGATACAAGGCGTAGATGGTTAGCGCAAACAAAAGCCACATCAGGGCAGGGTGAAAAAACTGGCTCCAAACAACGATCGGATCAGGGGTTGCAGGGTTCATAGAATGAGAAGATTAAAAGGACTTCATAAAAGTTAGCATAGAGACGTGAGAGACCAAAGGGTAACGTTCCCCTTCAACAGTGGCTAGCAAACTTTGCGTTACCACCGAGATCCCGCTGCAAGGGGGATGTTGGGCTGCTGCTGCAACTATTCCGTATTTTTACAAGACGGATACTGCTTAATTGGAAAGCCAAGTTCACTAACATCCATGTAAGATCCCTTATAGCCAATAGCATAGAAAATAAGGTGATAAAAAAGAACATTCATCTGAAAAATGAGTTCAACAAATTTGGAGTTTTTTGAGTTGTGCGTTTGGTAAGAATGAGCACTTTTATTACGAAGGTTTTGCCAAGCCTTTGCTTGTGTTTTCGTTATAGCGCCAGCTTTCTCTAAAGCTTTCATTTTGTCCCCAACGCGAGGCTGAAGCATTGCATTAATAGAGCCTTTGACACGCTCTTTAATTCCTGTATTGTCGTTCCAGCCCTCTACGTATTCCACAGCTTTTTGGACGGCTTCTTCCTCTTTCTTGGTTAACTTGCCAAGATGAGAGAATTCGCCTGAGACGATACTCTCAATCGCAACTGTTAAAGTTAATGCATGAGCATCAATAAACATTCCACTACTAGCATCATATATCGCATTAAGTTGCGCCCAGAGTGGATGCAGAGGTTGATCGTAGTTAATAATATGTTGAAGATATTTTGCGAAAAGACGACGAAAAACCTGAGCTTCATTAATGAAATAACCACCAAGTATAAAGGGAGGCTGAAAACGAGAACTAGCTAAACGTTGTCTAGGACTGCACAAAGTTACTTCTGTTGTATAACCAATCCGCTTGTAAGAAACCGCCCAATTAATTGGATATCCTAAGATAAACTGCAATGTTTCAAGAATACACTCTCTAAGATACTCTGAAATCTTCTCTTCACTAGAGATCACATTAATAATCAGAAGTTTCTTGTCTTCTTTGACTAAGAGAAAATTAAGCTTACAGCACTTAAATTTCCAAATATTGCGAGATATGGATTTAGAGGATTGCACCCCTCTTGCAATCGACTTTTTAGTTAGTGTTCTTTCGTTGCAAGGAATATTTATGTCATCAAACACTCTTATTTCCAGCGTACTTCCTTTGCACCCTACGTACTCTGGAATTTCTCCTTCACAAATAATCTTTGGGATACTTCCTTGAATAATAAATTCTCTTGAAGCAGACCTATTAATATCAATGAGTATTCGTTCACAACGCCATAATCTTCCTTTGTAATCTAGAGCAGCCAGATCGTAATAGGCTTCGTCTGGGATTGTTTCTCCTAGCTGAAGATTTCTGTTTATTCGACTATATTCTTGAGCGTTTACATAGAACTTAAAGATAAGTTGATGGCTAAATACTTGCTTGAGAAAACCAGAACCGTTAAATGTACATGGATTTAGAGACGATCGACTTTTAACAGTTACCTGCGGGCAATCAATCTCCCACAAACCATGTTTTAGGCTTTCAAGCTCTGATTCTGAAAGTTCAGCTTGTCTGCCTAACTTTGCGTGCTCATTCATCTTCATCAAAGCTCTGCCTCAGCCCTCGTTAGAATTCTGCCGTACTAGACAGGATTCTAACGCACCCACTCTATCTAAACACCAATAGATAACCTGGATGTACAGTCCTCACCAAGATATGAAGCAGCCCAACGACCAAGCTCACTAGATGTAGATAATCATTGACACTCAGGCAACACACTCACGGCGTTTCGGTACAGTGACCTGTCAACTGGCATTGTTAGAGATACAAAACGGTTCGTAAACCCTCATCTACCTCTTCCTGTAAGTAGTCTGGTAACGAACCAACCCGTTCAATCAAGAATGTTTTATCAACCGTAAAAATCTGGGAGACGTTTGCAACAGAATCTCTCGATAAACTCGATATCCCGCGAGGTAACAAAACATTCCCTGGTGCTTCTGCTAACTGAAGGTTTGAGGTGATGATGACGACCACGATCGTGCGAATACGGCTCTGAGTGAAGGTGTCATCTTGAATCACCAAAACGGGACGGCGATAACCAGGTTCCGAGCCGACTGGATCGGGTAAATTCGCCCACCAAATTTCTCCCCGATGCATTACCAATCCTCACGAGGCAAAGACGTAAATTGCATCCTTGCCATCACCGGATCAAGTTCGGAGGATTCTGTAGAGTAAACCTGGTTCAACTTGAGCAAGATTTGCTCGCGGTTATACCTTTGCAAATATGCCTGTAACGCTTTTGTATAAAGCTCACTGCGCGACAACCCTAGCTGTTGGGCAAGCACTTCTGCCTCTTCAAAAACTGAATCTGGGAGCGAAATTGCCGTTTTCATTGCGACTTCGAGTATAAGCTCTACGTCTTAGTTATACTTTGGTCATACTGGAAGCACAAGAATATACGACATTCGACACCAGCAGATAAGCTTAATGCAAAAAGTGCCTTACACCTGTTAGCACCATCACAAGCCCCAGTTCATTGGCGGCGTTGATGGAATCCTGGTCGCGGAGGCTGCCACCGGGTTGGACGATCGCGCTAATCCCAGCCGCTGCTGCTGTGCGTACTGAATCATCAAAAGGGAAAAAGCCATCGCTGGCAAGGACGGCTCCCTGTGCTTTTTCGCCTGCTTGTTCCAGAGCAATTTTTACGGAGCCAACGCGATTCATTTGTCCGGCACCGACTCCAAGCGTGGCACGATCGCGAGTCACGACAATAGCATTCGACTTGACGTGCTTACACAGCTTCCAGGCAAACAGGAGTTCTGCTAGCTGCGCGTCGGTGGGTTGCTTCTCAGTGGCAATTCTCCACTGGTTGGGATCAACCGGAAGATCATCTGCTGTTTGCGCGAGAAACCCACCCGCGATCGCCTTCACCGTCTCCGTAGCACCGTGGCTCAAATCCTTGAGTACCAGAACTCTAAGGTTCTTCTTGGCGCTGAGGATGGCGGCGGCTTCTGGTTCACAGCCTGGAGCGACCACACACTCCAGAAAGGTTTTGGTCATCGCAGTTGCCGTTTCGGTATCGATCGAGCGATTCAGCGCCACAATGCCGCCAAACGCTGAGGTGGAATCAGCATCAAACGCCTTTTGGTACGCTTCTACTAATGTGTTCCCTAACGCTGCACCACAGGGATTGGTATGTTTGACGATCGCCGCTGCCGGATCGCTCTGAGCATCCGCAAACTCCGCCATAATCTGCCGTGCCCCCTCCAGATCCACCAGATTGTTATAGCTCAACTCCTTACCCTGAAGTTGAGTCGCCGCTGTCCATCCCGTTGCGGTTGCCCCCGTTTGATACCATGTCGCTGGCTGATGCGGATTCTCGCCATACCGCAACGCCTGAAGCTGTGTTCCTGCTAACGCATACGTATCCGGCAACGTCCCTTCTGCCCTCTGCCCTCTGCCCTCTGCCTCTTTTTCTAAATATGCCGCGATCGCCCGATCGTACCCCCCCGTATGCTGAAACGCTTGCAGTGCTGCCGTTTGCCGAAACTCTAGAGACGTAGTGCCATTGTTTTTTCGCAATTCCTGCAAATAGCTGTCGTATTGGCTTGGATTGGTGAGAATTGTCACATGAGCATGATTCTTGGCAGACGCTCGCACCATCGCAGGTCCGCCGATGTCGATTTGCTCGATCGCCTCTGCAAACGTTACATCTGGCTTGGCAATGGTTTGCTCAAAGGGATAGAGGTTTACAACCACCAGATCGATCGGGCGAATCTGCTGCGCCTCCAGATCTGCCACATCTTCAGCCAAGTTTTTGCGGACTAGAATGCCACCATGAATGCGAGGATGCAACGTTTTCACCCGACCACCCAAGATTTCGGGCGATCCCGTGTAGTCAGAAACTTTCGTCACTGGTAGCCCTGCCTCTTTCAACGCCTGAGCCGTCCCACCGCTGCTAATGATATCAAACCCAAATTCTTCTACCAGGCTGCGCGCTAACTCGATCAGTCCCGTTTTATTCGATACGCTCAGCAGTGCCAGCCGTGCCATGTACTCAACTCCGGTAAAACCCTAGATTAGTTAGTGTACTGGAGGATGGGCTGAACGGCTGACCGCTGACGGCTTTTAGGTGTTAGAGGATAGCTAAGATGTAGGATGAGCAGCGGATGAAACAGATGGCTCACGGTTTCAAGCCAAAGGCTACCCTCTGCGATCGCGACTTCTTAGCCGTTGCCAACTGGTTCAACGCTTTTCAGATCCCTTTTACGCAATGCCCATCACAATCAGGCGCTACGATGGGCGTTGCAGCATCTTAAAGAACATTTCAAAGAAGAAGTAGACTCATGGCTTTGCAAGCAATTACGGTTCCACCCGCAAATGGTGAGCCACCCCAGGGAACGATCGTCATCCTGCACGGGTGGGGTGCTAGCGCGCAGGATGTTTTGTCTCTCGCGTCGTTCATTGATTTACTCAATTACCAGTTGGTGTTTCCCGACGCGCCCTTTCCCCATCCCTATGCAGCGGGCGGCAGGATGTGGTACGACTTTCCCAGTCAGTTCAGCTTTCAAAGTACGCCTGAGTTTCGCACTCGTGAGGATCTTTCCACCAGCCGCGAACGATTGCTTGATTTTCTCAAGTCTTTGCCTGCGACAACGGGAGTGTCGCTCTCTCAAACCATTCTGGGCGGCTTCTCTCAGGGTGGAGCGATGACGCTCGATGTGGGGTTAGGCTTGCCCCTCGCGGGGTTGATGGTGTTGAGTGGGTATCTTCACGCGCCGATCGTCCCTCCCCAAACTCCGATCGCGCCCATTTTGATGGTACATGGCACGCAAGATCTCGTTGTGCCCCTGGCAGCGGCGCAACAGGCACATGCCAGCTTAGAAAGCCTGGGTGCAACGGTAGAATACCAGGAATTTGAGATGGGACACGAGATTCCACTGATTGTGTTGAAAAAAATACAAAGTTTTGTTGAAGAGATGTTGCCTGATAATAAGTAACCTGCTAAGACGTGCCTGGACTGAATTGGGTGGGGTAAGATTTAGTATGGGCTTATGCTGAGAGTCTAAAAGCTTGTAGAGGAATTAGTTGTTGGTTGTTAGTTGTTAGACTAGGCGCTCGCTTGGTGCGGCTAACTAACAGCTGAAAACTTAACAACTACTAAGCTGCTGACTCAGGCATTTTACGAATGAGGTGGTAATGATGGCGACTCTAACCGTTGAACAATTGGATGTAACCCGGCTCACACTGGCTGATGTAGATGAACTTGCGGTGCGCTTGGAAAAAGATGATTACATCAACGCTTTTGAAGGGTTGAATGATTGGCATCTGTTGCGGACGATCGCCTTCCAGCGCCCAGAACTGGTTGAGCCATACCTCTACTTGCTCGATATGGAAGCGTTTGACGAAGCCTGACGGCATGAAGGGCAAACGGGTTCTCATCGGCATCAACGGTGGCATTGCAGCGTATAAAGTATGTGAAGTCATCTCAACGCTGGCAAAGCAGGGTGTTGAGGTTCGAGCCATTCTGACAAAAGCGGCAGAAGCGTTTATCACGCCGTTGACCATCTCCACACTGTCTCGTCATGCGGCGTATACCGATGATGCGTTTTGGCAGGCAACCCACGATCGCCCATTGCACATCGAACTCGGCGAATGGGCAGATCTACTGGTGCTGGCACCGCTAACGGCAAACACTCTGGCAAAGCTGGTCTACGGCATGGCAGATAATTTGCTGACCAATACCGTGCTGGCTTCTATCTGTCCGGTACTGCTTGCGCCTGCGATGAATACCGACATGTGGGAGCAATATCCTGTTCAGCAAAACTGGCAGGCTGTGCAGGCAAATCCTCGAATGCATTCGCTTGCGCCCGGTGCGGGCATCTTGGCGTGCGATCGTGTTGGTACTGGACGCATGGCAGAACCGATTGAGATTCTGACCCACGTAGAATCCTTGCTCTATACAAACGGACAGCGCGATCTGGTCGGTAAGCACGTCTTGATTAGCGCTGGCGGCACCCGCGAGTTTTTCGATCCCGTTCGATTTCTGGGCAATCCGTCTACGGGCAAAATGGGCGTTGCCCTGGCGCAGGCAGCAAGGCATCGAGGTGCAACCGTGACGTTGGTGCATACCCTTGGCTCCTCGATCGCTCCCCTAGCGGGTGTGCGTTCCATTCCTGTCACCAGCGCCGCAGACATGCAGCACGCCTTGTTTAACAGCTTTCCTGAAGCCGACTGGACGATCATGGCTGCTGCGGTCGCGGATGTTAAGCCTGCCAGCTATAACCCAGAGAAGTTGCCGAAGCGATCGCTTCCCTCCTCGCTCGATTTAGACCCTGTACTGGATATTGTGGCGGCTCTCGCTGTTCTGAAGCAGCCCCATCAGAAACTAATTGGCTTTGCTGCACAGAGCGGTGACATTGTGCCACCTGCATTGGAGAAGCTACAGCAAAAGAAGTTGGATGCGATCGCGGCGAATCCCATCGATCAACCAGATAGCGGTTTTGGCAGCGAGTTTAACCAGGCAATCTTACTTGATGCGAAAGGGCGGAAGCAGATCGTTGAGCCGTGCAGTAAGTTACAGATGGCTCATCAACTCCTTGACTTTGTTTATGCGATCTAAGTGGGGAGCGCCTCAAGGTCGTAGCTATTTGTCAGCGCGCATGGTTCAAACAGGACTGATGCCTCTTGATCAAAACCTCGGAGGTTTAAGCTCATAGACTGATCACATGCCTGATTCCTGATTGAAACCTCCGAGGTTTGTAAGCCCGTTAGCGCGAGGCTAAAGATAAAAGGTTGGGTAGACTGGCTGGCTGCGATCGCCTTCTAACGCTGCTTTGCCGCCCTCACGCGCTTGACGGCGTTGAGAAGCGCGATGAAAGACACAAGATGGATGGTCTTCGATCGATTCTGCGCTGCGTCGTAAATTGGTTTCTGGCAGAGCGGCTTCTTCAGCTAAAACATCTTCTTCAGCTAAAACACCTTCTTCAGCCAAAACGTAGAGATAAGCAAGGTTTTCCATAATCACCGGGGAGTGAATAGTGCAAGGTTGGGAGTGCAAACTGAGGCGTTGCTTGCCGATGTAGAGTCCAACAGACCTAGCCACCCTGATTACAGCGCCCATGTACCAGTTGATCAATAGGCTCATGCGCGGCTGTACAAACGTCCTAACTAATGGTTTCTGACTAATGGTCGCGTTGGTCAGTTCCACGTTGAATTCAATCTCTGTCTGTTGGTAGAGCAATGGCTTGGTAGAACAAAACAATTCGCAAAACCGATCATTGATGAGGCGATCGGTTAGTAGAGCAGAAAGTAGGATGCACCATGACGTGGGTAGACTGATTGCGAATCAAATAGCACTGCACAACTTTTTCGATTTAAGCAGTTTCTTCGATTCAGGCAGTTTCTTCAGATAGTTTTTCGATTGAGAAAGTAATCTACCCCTTCATTGTTCATCATGCAAGAGAAAGGGGCATCACACAAACTAGGTAATAACTTTGTTCACAAAAATTAAGAGGAGACCTGCGATGGCGCACATCTCCTCAAGGTTCAAGATACAAAGCTGTTTAGCCGTCGGTTAAGCGACGCGATAAGGGCTGGTGAGCTTATTCAACTGTTGTACGAGTAAGCTCAAGAACAACCCCACGTCAGTCACCACTCCAACGGATTCAACCGAACCACGATCGCTCAACTTCGTCACCACAGCGGGGTTGATATCCACGCAAACCATTTTCACGCCAGCAGGAGTCATGTTGCCCACGCCGATCGAGTGCAGCATGGACGACAGCATCAGAATCAAATCGGCACCCTGAATTAACCGGGCGTACTCTTCCTGTGCTTTGATCAAATCCATTTGCGTATCGGGGAGTGGACCGTCATCCCGAATGGAACCAGCCAGCGAGAAGGGGACGTTATGGCACACACATTCGTAGAAGATGCCGCTAGGAACCACACCCTGTTCAACAGCCTTGGCAATGCTGCCGTAGCGACGAATGGTGTTGATGACCTTCAAATGATGCCGATGCCCACCACGTACCGACACGCCACGCTGCATATCCACACCCAGAGAGGTGCCCATCATGGATTGCTCAATGTCATGAACCGCGATCGCGTTCCCACCTAAGAGCGCCTGTACGTAACCTTCTCGCACTAGATGCGCCAGATGTTCGCCACCTCCGGTATGAATGACCACAGGTCCCGCGCTGACGACCACTTTGCCCCCCTGGTCGCGGATCTGGCGGAGTTCCCAGGCAATCTGCTCGACCACCAGTTCTACGCGCCGTTCGCTGGAAACGCCAGCACCCATAAAGCTAAACTCTTGCGTGTTGCGCTGTTCCCGCGATTCGGGTTTGCGGATGGTGCGAATGCCTTCCACGCCAACGACCACGCGATCGCCCACTTGCAAATCGCGTAGTAGACTGCAATAGGCATCCAACCCATTGGGCGTTTCGCGCACCACGATCGCCGCATCCATGCGCTGCCCACGTACCTTCACCCATTCGCACTGCACTCGCACTTCGGTGGGATAAATCGTGGTGACATAGAAATCATCGGGCGATACACCTGCCTGCGTCACCGTTTCGAGAATGCTGTCGCAGACATCTTGTGGTGGTGGCAGTGCGCCCAAGTCGATGAGTTGGGTCATCAAGGTTTCCATTACGTCATGGGAGGGAGCCGTGACTTTAACTTCGGCTGAGGAGGTGCTTTGGCGCTGTTCGCCCAGGTTGAAGTTCAGCACCTGGAAACTGCCGCCCCCATCCACAATCAAATCTAATGCCTGGTTAATCAGCCCTGCATCCAGCAAATGCCCATCCATGCGGATCACCCGGCTTTCTACCGTCGCGCTGGCGTGAACGTCTACCTGCACAGGTTCCGTCACCCTTAGCGTCAAGCATTTGGCTGCGCCGCCTGCTTTAAGAAATTCTGTCAGGGGCGTTTCAATCACCTGGAATCCAGCCGCATCAAGTCTCTGCTTGAGCTTCTTGCTGGCTTTATTCAAGACGATCGTGCGATCGATATTGACCGCATTGCAGGAAAAGTTGACCGCATCTTCTTCGCCGATCGCAATGCGTTTCTCCTCTGGCACGCGCATTTCGATCAAGCGATTGGAGTAGGCATCAAAGGCAGGCGCGTAGTACAGCAAGTAGCCATCGGTTAACGGACAAAAGCAGGTGTCGAGGTGATAAAACCGCTCATCCATCAGCCGCAGCGAGAGGACTTCGATATCGAGCCAGCGTGCCAGATAGGGGTGAGAATCCAATTCCGATCGGAAGCCGTACCCCGCCCAGAGCCAGCGTCCTTCGCGATCGAACAGCGCATCGCCTGCCCCTTCAAACGGCAAATCCTTGGGCAGTTCATGGACGGTAAAGCCGTGGTCTTCAAACCATGCTTTGAAAAAGGGTTCTTCCCCTTGCCGCTCTTTGTGGAAAAAGCGACTGAGTACGGCAGTGTCGCCTAGCACCAGACCCGCATTGGCAGTGAAGACCATATCGGGCACGCCTTTTTCGGGCTTCACCAGATCGACGATCGCGTGGTCTTTGAGGACGTGGAACAACTGCTGCCACTGCTCAACAGCGCGATCGCGAGAAGACTTATGTACATTACCCTCCATCCACGGATTAATCACGTAATCTACGTCGTAGTGGTCAGGCGCACACATGAGGAAGCGAATGGAAGATGTCATAAAAAATGCCTGCCAATGTAGACGCAGGAAAGAGAGCTTGGGAGAGGTCAACGATCCATTGTATTACAGGAGCTTGCTTGGTTATCCCTAGCGTCACTGTTCAGTAACAATCCATGAAAGTTACAGCCGTTCTCAGTTGAGTAAGCCACAGTCTTGTTAAGACGGGTGTAGGGTATCGGGTGTGGGGAATGCAAATGACAACGGCTGTTAGGGTATTGCGATCGAGGTGCCCATCGCAAGCGCCAACCTTACTTTTTCGTAAACCGGGATGAAATTTAAGGAACGAGATGGAACTGTATACACGTCTTGAACAGGTTAACGATCGCGCATCGTTCTTCGAGTTTGTACAGGCACTCATTGACGATCGCAGGGATGCGGTTGAGCAAGAAAAATTGGCTCCAGGTAGCCCTTACAGCGCTGATACCGGGGCTTGGGAGCATACAACGATTGAACATTATTTGGATGCTGCCCTGGCATGGGCAAAAACAACGAATATGGGCATCGCTCAAGGGCTTTCTGAAGAACCAACATGGCAAGCCTTTGCGGTGTTTTTGTACGTCGGCAAAATCTATGAGTAAGGAACGCGAATTTAATAGCGTGTAATTCTTTTGTAGGAACATTATATGTAACGTCCATACAAAACGTTTACGATTGAGAATAATCAGCGAAGGAATAGGGTTAGTGAGGTCATGCCGAAGCAGTATTCTAGTAGAGGTCTAGGGCGTGTCATCAACTAGCTCCGAAACCTTGCAATATCAGCAGTGTCACGCCCGTCCCAACACACCAAGCTAGGGGCTGGAACCCTTACTGCAAGAAATGTGTAGAGTAATTGATGACAGCCCCTAGTAGCCTCTCTCTTCTTATGACTTCTTCCTCCTTCTACCAGTTTTTTGAGGCTTGCGTTGGCAATTGGACGACCGAGCGCACTTACCACTACCTGACCCAACAAGCGGTCGAGCGATCGCACACCGAATTTGTGGTTCAGCCTATTACGGCGGAGCGCAAAGCGCAGGTTTTGACAGATAATCACTATCCCGTTCCACCCGAACTGGATGGTTTGCCGGGATACCACATGGAGTTCGCCACAGTTTCCGATCAGGGTAATCGGGTTAACCAATCGCTGAATCTACTGTTTGTGCCCAAACAACAGGAAGGGAATTTGCTGCTGGGCGATTACCTGCGCGATCGCGCCTATGAAGAAGCGCGCCCGATCGTCTCTCAGTTCTGGTTCAACCCCGAAACCCGCGAACTGTCGATGACGACTGCCTACACGCAGGTGGTTTCTGTGGACTCGATCACCCTGGTCAATCCCGCACTGCGGATTCGCAAAATTCTCAACTACCGTCGCCCCGATGCCAATGAACCCCTACAAGATCTGGTGCTGGTTGGGTTTGGGGTGGAGCAAAAAGTGGAATTCTGAGTGCGCGGCGCGCGTAGCCAAAGTTAGTCCAGGCTTCCCAAAAACTGCTTGTGCAAAATAAGTGCAAATTCATCAAGATTTACAAATCTTGACATCCACAGTTACGCACTCATACGAAAATCGATCATAACAAAGCGTATAAAGCCACGAAAAAGTGTACACACCTAGGAAATCGTCTTCTCTAGAGGGCTGGTGATTTGCCTTTTGTGCCAGTTAATTCTGTCATCTGAGTTTATCTGATTGAGCAATCTGAGAGTTCTTCGTGTCTTGAAACAATTTTCTTAAACTTCGTCGTTAATTGGGAGATACCATTAATGCCATTTGGACCAGCTTCACGCTTAGGGGTCAGCCTCTTTGATGAAACCCCTCCCGTTGAGTGGGTGCCCGGTCGCTCACAGGAAGAAGCCGAAACGATCATTCTGGCGGTCTATCGTCAGGTGTTGGGCAATGCTTACGTGATGGAAAGTGAACGGCTCACCGTGCCTGAGTCTCAATTTAAGCGCGGTGAGCTGAGCGTCCGTGAGTTTGTCCGAGCAGTGGCAAAGTCTGACTTGTATCAGTCGCGCTTTTTTACCAGTTGTGCCCGCTATCGAGCGATCGAACTCAACTTCCGGCATTTGCTGGGTCGCCCTCCCCTTGACCTGGAAGAGATGCGGATGCACAGCACCATCCTGGATACCAAAGGGTTTGAAGCAGAGATCGATTCCTACATTGATAGCGATGAATATCAGAACACCTTTGGGGAAAACTTTGTCCCTTACATCCGGGGCTATAAGAGCGATGCCTGCCAGAGCATGGTGCAGTTTACTCACACCTTCCAGCTAGTGCGTGGAGCCTCCAGCAGCAGCCTCAAGGGTGACCTGTCCGGTAAGGTTCCTAAGCTCAATGCGTTGGTGATTCGACAAACTCCAACCCCTGTCATTTCGCCTGCTAGCAGCGGTGCAACCTTCTCTTCTCCCGCGATCGATCCTCCCACTCGGCTGGGTGTGGGTGCCAGTTCTGACGGCAAAATTTATCGGATTGAGGTTACGGGCTACCGTTCTAACGCGGTCAACCGGGTCTCCAAATTCCGTCGCAGTAATCAGGTGTACCTGGTACCCTATGAGCAACTCTCCGAGCAGTATCAGCGGATTCACCAGCAGGGCGGCATAATCGCCAGCGTTACGGTTGTATAACTCGACTGTAGGGTAGGTTTGACCGCTATCTCTGAGATTCACTCTCAAGAATGTTTAGAGAACCTGCCCTTGCCAGACAACTTTATAATCTGAACATTCGCTTCATCTTTAGGAGATCAGCTTCAATGACATTGATTCTGGAACTATGGCCCACCAGTGACTTAGAGGAAATTCAAACAGTCATCCGGGCAGTTTATAAGCAAGTGTGGGGGAACCCTCATGTGATGGACAGTGAGCGATTGGTGACCGCAGAGTCTCAGTTGAGCGATCGCTCCATCACAGTACGAGAATTCGTCCGTGCCGTTGCCAAGTCTGATTTCTACCGCGCCCGCTACTTCGAGTCTTGTGCTCCCTACCGCTTTGTGGAACTCAACTTTCTGCATTTGCTCGGTCGGGCACCTCAAGACCAGCGGGAAGTATCCGAGCACATTGTTCGCGCTGTTGCCGAAGGCTACGATGCGGAAATCGATTCTTACATCGACAGCGAAGAATATCAGGCAGCATTCGGCGAAAACGTTGTGCCCTACACGCGTGGCGACAGCAGTGAGGCAAACATCAAGCAAGTGGGTTACAACCGCATCTTTGCGCTCGATCGTGGTCCGGCTCAAATCGACAGTGCGGTACAAGCATCACAACTTGTTTATGATGTTGCCACCAACAGCGCCAGTGCCATTAAAGCGTCTTCGGCAACCGTGACCGGTTCTGGCACCGAGAAGCGGTTCAAGATTGTGGTGACAGGCTCTAAATTCGATAATCCCCGTCGGATCAGCACCACAGAGTATATTGTTCCAGCCACCAAAATGACTCCTCAAATCCAGCGGATCAACCGCACCTCTGGCAAAATTGTCAGCATTACCGAGATTTGATGATTTTCGATCGGGTGGGTATTGCTCACCCGATAACGCATTTTTACTTGCAATTTTCCCATTTATTCTGAGTACAACTTCTGAGTACAACACTCATTTAGGAGACATCTATTATGGCACTTTGGATCGAAGCGGAGGCTGTTGAACTGCGCCCTGGCGCTACCGAGGATGATTTGCAAGCTGTCATTCGGGCAGTCTATCGGCAAGTCTTGGGCAATGCGCATGTCATGGATACCCAGCGACTCATTAGCGCAGAGTCCCAACTACGGAATGGCGATATTACGGTTAAAGAATTTGTGCGTGCCGTCGCTCAGTCTGATCTCTACCGCTCTCTGTTTTTTGAAACCTCTTCTCCCTACCGCTTTGTGGAATTGAACTTCAAGCATTTGCTCGGTCGTGCCCCGCAAGATCAAACTGAAATTTCGGAGCATGTGCAAATTTATAACAACCAGGGCTATGAAGCTGAGATCAACTCCTACGTTGACAGCGATGAATATGTCATAAGTTTTGGTGAGAATGTTGTGCCGTCTGCGCGAGGCAATCGCACTCAAGCGGGCATCAAAAATGTCGGGTTCAACCGTACCTTTGCTTTGATGCGGGGGTTTGCTGCTAACGATGTGGGTAAAGCGGCAAAGCTCATCAGCGATATTGGCGGTAATCTGCCGACCAAAATTGTGGCTCCCTCCGGTGGGTCTGGTGCTTCCAGCAGCCGTGAGAAGCGGTTTCGTGTCGCGGTTTCCAAAGCCAGCTACGGACCGCGTGTCACCCAAAGCGCGGCTACGTTTGAAGTGGGCTATAACCAGCTTTCTCAAAAAATCCAGAACATTCAAAGGACGGGTGGCAAGATTCTCAGCATCACAGAAGTTGCGTAGGCAAGGGCATTTAGCGCAAGGCACAATTGCGTAGCAACCGCAAGTGAGCGATCGCATTGCGACAGAGGTACAGGCAGAATCAACGACTGAATTCTGTCTGACTGCTTTCTAGTGATCTCAGGTATCGACTATGGCGACTACTGGCTACGACGATCGAATCCTGTTGATTGAAGTCAGCGGCTTACGTCAGCAGGATGTGATGCCGACCAGCTATTACACCTTCAGCGTTCCCTATCGCTCACTTGCTCGCACCCTTCAATTCATTCGCCGTAGCGGTGGAACGATTGTTCGGATCCATCCTCTGTCTCTGTCGCTGCCGATTCAGCAACCGTCTCAAACGTCCATGCCCTTGGAAGCAAACAAGACGGAACCCTCGCCTGCACCTGAGGCTGATCTCGAAGGGTTACCATCTGAAGGCATCGCAAAAGTAACTGAGTCAACTACTCCTAAGGTTGACTTCAAAGGCTCTTTGCCATCTGAAGGCATCCCAGAAGTAACTGAGTCAACTCAGCCTGACGCTGACTCAACTCCGCCGACTATAGGGGCAGCAACGGGAGAGGCAGCGTCACCACCAATCGACGAAACCGAAACCCCAGAGTCTTCTAAACCGCCAGGGCTGGTTGGCTCTCTCTTGGAAAAGTTGAAATCGATGAGCTGGGTACAGCATCAGGAGTAGGCAGGGTCAATGATCTCAACGGAAACCAACGCGTTGATGAATATTACGGAGTTTGTAGCGAATTCGATCGGGCACTGGCGATCGCAACGTAGTGCCCATCATCTGGCGTTCGGCCATTTTGAAGCGGTTCAGTCTGAGATTGATATTGTTTCTCTCTCAGCGGATGACCCAGCCGTGCTTGACCTGTGCAAAACCTATAACATCGATCCTCAAACGGCGGTTTCCCCTTTCCGCATGAGTTGGGAGGGGCAATCGGACTGGGAAGACAGTGAACGGGTGAAAGGAACGTGTGTCCTGGTACCCATTCCCGATCCAAACCAATCCAATCGGGGTAAGCTCCTGCGCGATCAGGGGTATGCCGAAGAGATTGCGGCGATCGGGGACTACACGCTCACAGAAGATGGTACTTTTGTACTTGTCACACCATACGATCGCGCCGCCGCTGAAGAAAAAATATGGTTTGTCAATCCCAATGTTCGCTGTCGGGTGTCCCTGATCAAAACCAGTGCTGGAACAGGAGTTGTAACGGCTTCGTTCGCGTCAGAAATTCGTCAGGTGACTAAAGATTAATTAATTTTTGATCGGTTGATTTTTGACCGATTTGAGCGAGTTTGTGGTTCATGTTTAATCGATTCTCATGGATTGTGCCTTTTCTATGTCATCGACTCCTGTGTCTACCTCTGAAGCCACATCAAATGATCTCATCACCCTGGCTCGTTGGATGGCAGGCGATTTTAGTAATCTCAAACAGGCACTTGAAAATTCTAAAGATTACGCCCATATCCATGTCTTTTTCCGTCCCTTACCCTACGCATTCTTTGCTGGCATTGGACTGTATTCAGAACAGGTTTATGACTACGACTTGTGGAGTCCTTATCGGCAGGGCGTACATCGCTTAGTTTCTCAAGGGAGACACATTTATATCGAAAACTACAGCTTAAAAACGCCCATGCTTTACGCCGGAGCAGCACGCGATTTGAATATCCTCAAAACCATTACCCCAGATTGCCTTCAGCGTCGCTATCACTGCTCAATGGTGTTTCGCCGAGAGGGCGATCGCTTCTTCGGTGGTGTTGAACCTGGCAATCTCTGCTTGATTGAAAAACATGGCTGCCAGACGTATTTAGATAGCTATGTGGAGATTACCGAAACAACCTGGGTAAGCCTGGATAAGGGCTTAGATGTCAACACACACCAGCAAGTTTGGGGGTCTACCTTTGGACCGTTGCGGTTTGAAAAACGGGAGAGTTTTGCCCATGAAGTCCCAACTATTGCCTGATCTTTCCCTACCCTGTTCTGAATCCCTTGAAGCCAAGATGCTGCCCCCTGAAGCACAGAAAAAAATGCAGTGCTGGATTCGCAGCCGTCATTTGGTGTGTTCAGGTAATTTCTTTGTCTTTGAAACGGTAGACTATAGCGCGATCGACCGCTTTTGTGATTGCGTTGAGGCACTGGGAGGAACTTTTATTTCAGTCGATCCGGTGGACAAGATCTGGATGGGCGATCATCGGCAGGTGATTTTGTATCGTGCCAGAGCCAGTTTGCATACGCCCTGTCATGCGTTGAAGCAATACTGGCTAAAATACGGCGGTTTTCGCTCCCGCTTCGATCCGGAGGATTAAGCGTTGCGTTCAGAAGTGTCTCCAGTGGAGAATCGCCCATATCGAGAGGCACCTGGAGATGCCGTCGTGGAATAAAACGGTGAGCCAACTGCTCGCACTCTAGTAGGTCAACCCGTGACGAGGTAATGGCAGGAGACAGTAGCCCTTGTCATGAATCGTTTCAATCAAATCTTTTTTACAACTCAACATTCATTGGTGTAATCAAGGAGACTATGAACATGGTTAGTACTTTTGTTAATCCAGTGGTAAACCCAGACGCAAACCTTGGAGTGCGTCCGTTTGATGACACGGCACCCGTCCGACTGTGGGAGAACCACTCTGATGCAGAGGCAGATGTGGTGATTCGAGCCGTTTACCGTCAGGTATTAGGGAATGCCCATGTGATGGAAAGTGAGCGGTTGACCGTTGCCGAATCGCAACTGAAGCAGGGTCGTCTATCAGTGCGCGAATTTGTTCGGCAGTTGGCACAGTCGGAGCTGTATCGCTCCCGCTTCTTTGACAACTGCTATCGTTATCGGACGATCGAGCTGAACTATAAGCATCTCCTGGGGCGTGCACCTGATGACTTTGAGGAAATGCGCTATCACAGTGCCGTTCTGGATCAAAGTGGTTTTGAGGCAGACATTGACACCTACCTGGATAGTGATGAGTATCAGACTGCCTTTGGCGAAACCACGGTTCCCTATTACCGGGGCTACCGCACCCAACCAGGGCGATCGATGTTGGGCTTTACCCATATGCTCCAATTGCTGCGGAGTGCTTCCAGCAGTGACAAAAATCTGGCAACCGGGAACAAACCTCAACTGACCCGCTCCTTAATTAAGAATTCGCTCTATGGCACGCTCAAGCCCAGGGATGTGAGTGAGATTTTGGCAGAGGTCTTCAAGCCCAAGTATCCGGCGATCGCTAAACCCTGGACTGCTACGCCTAACTATGCGGCTGAAGCAGCCTTGCAGCAGAAAGTTCGAGAACAAGCTCAGGTCATTGACCGCTTGCAACAACAGTTGGCAGATTTGCGCCCTTTTGCCGCGATCGGAGCGTCGTATCTCACCAACGATTGGCAGACCTCTGAAGTCTCTGCACCTGAAGCGACATCGACTTCGTTGCAACGGCAGGGAGACGCGCAGGCAGCTCAGATTGCGGCATTACAAGAACAGATCGCCGATGCCCGACGCTATGCCGCGATCGGGGAAGCTCGCTTAAACCAGTGGCGTAGCCGTGTTTTTAACGGTTAATGCCTTCGTATCGTTCCCGGAGAGAGGGTTAATCCTCCCCGGGACGAGCGTGCCAAAAAGCTGAAGATTGCCTGGAACGGGTGCATTAACCACTGTTCGGGATAAGCTGAAACCCTTATGCCATGGTTTCCTATGCCAAGCTCTCGCCGACGTAGTTGCAGTGTTTCAGCCGATTAACACTGCCTCAGCGTGCTAATAATTGATCAAAATGCTCTGTATTTCACGCCTGGGGTTGTGGGGCATGCTTTACAGTGCGATCGCGCAGTTGCTGCACAAATGCCTGTAACTCTGCCAGCGTGTCATTTGGCAAGACCTGAATTGTGTCGATCATTTGCTGTCGTTGCGGTGAGGTGCTGTCCATAGGGCACTCCAGACAATAATGATGTACTCAATTGTAGGCAAAGGCTCGATCGGGAGGGAGTTGCGATCGTGCTATGTCAGGGCTGCCGTAGACCACAAAGACTTTGTTTAGCTGGCGTTTGTGGTGGCTCTCGGTTATAACGGAGCTAAATTTCTCTAAAGGCTAATGAAAAAAGTAACGCTCTTTCTGGCATCGTCTTCGGAGCTAAAAGACGATCGCGAGCAGTTCGAGCTTTTGATTTACCGCAAGTGCAAAGCCTGGTTCGATCGGGGTATCTTTCTGCACCTGGATATCTGGGAAGACTTTCTTGATGCCATGTCGATGGAAGGCTTGCAGAGCGAGTATAACAAGACTCTTCAAGCCTGCGACATCTTTGTGCTGCTGGCATTTAACAAAGTGGGCAAATACACCGCTGAAGAGTTTAGCCACGCCTTTGGGCAGTTTGCCGCCACGCAGAAACCGTTTGTCTTTACCTACTTTAAGACACCAACCACGACCCAGAACCGGGATGACCTCAAGAGCCTGTGGGCGTTTGAAGACAGGCTGAAGGAATTAAACCACTACAAAACGGAGTATGGCTCGATCGAAGGCTTGCGAGAGCACTTTGGCAACCAACTCGACAAGCTAGCGACGGCTAACTTCCTGGAATTGCAGCCTGACGAGATGAATCAAGCGGAGGGTGTACCCTCAACTCCCTCAGTGAATGCAGCAACGGTGTCCGGGCAGGGGAACAAAGTGTATCAAGACATCAAAGACAGCACGATTACAGATAGCTCCAAAACCTACAACATCGACAAGATTGACCACGCGCGGTTCGAGTAGGTGCCATCATTTGCAGCGGATGTTGACGGGTGAAACAGATGAATTTTCACCATAAACAGACAGCTCATCGGCTTCATCTGCGCTTCAATCCGTTGCTAACAGGACTCGACTTTTAGAATGAAATAGCCCTGGTCAAGCCCCTACTGCTCTTAAAGCGAAACCTCATGGCAGAGACCAAAACCTATAACATCGGCAATATTGAAACCGCGCAGTTTTTCTATCAATCGCTGGACTATCAGGCGTTGATGGAGCGGATTGCTGAGAAACAGGAGATGGTGCAACTGCTGCAACAGGCAGGCAAGACCGATCGGGCGTTAAAAGCAGCCGCAGAGCTAGACGACCTGGAACACCAGAAGGAGCAACTGAAGGAAAACGTCTTGCGGCTGTACGAGACGTTTACCAAAATCGAAATCAATACGGAACGGTTGGCACAGGCAAAAGCACACTTTGACCAGGGCGAGTTTCGAGAAGCGGATGCTATCTTGAACGCGGCAGACATGGCACGAGACCTGAACCAACTGCTAGAGCGAGACCAGCAGCTTGACCAGCAAAAAGCAGAGCTTGCCCAGCACCGCACCCAGCTTGCCAACGAGTTTTTGATTAAAGCGCAACTGTGGGCAACCTTTTATGACCAGCCGAATTGGTTTGAGCAAAGCTGCGCCTATTTTGAGGAGGCGTTGCGGGCAGCCAGAACCCCTGACACTATCTTTGAGTACGCTGACTTTCTACAAGAACACAACAGCTTCAACCAGGCAAAACCACTTTACGCAGAGGCATTGCAGACCTATCGCACGTTAGCCGAGGAGAACCCGCGCACCTACTTGCCTGATGTGGCAAGTATCCTGAACAATTTGGCGCTTTTGCAATCGGCTCAAAATGAGTTGAGTGCCGCCGAGAGCAACTACGCTGAAGCGTTGCAGATCTGTCGCACGTTAGCCCAGGCGAACCCGCGCACCTATTTGCCTGGTGTCGCGATGACCCTGAACAATTTGGCGGTTTTGCAGAAAGCTCAAAACGACTTCAATGCGGCAGAGGGCAACTACACCATAGCCTTGCGGCTCTATCGCACGTTAGCCGAGGCGAACCCGCGCACCTATTTGCCCTACATAGCAGCGACCCTGAACAATTTGGCGAATTTACGAACGGCTCAAAATGACCTGAGTGCCGCCGCAGACAACTACGCCGAGGCTTTGCAGATCAGACGTACGTTAGCCGAGGCGAACCCGCGGACTTATTTGCCTGATGTCGCGATGAGCCTAAACAACTTGGCGAATTTGCAAAAGGCTCAAAATGAGTTGAGTACGGCGGCGATCAACTATGCCGAAGCGTTGCAACTCTACCGCACGTTAGCCGAGGAGAACCCACGCACCTATTTGCCTGATGTAGCAATGACCCTGAACAACTTGGCGCTTTTGCAAAAGGCTCAAAATGACCTGAGTGCCGCCGCAGACAACTACGCCGAGGCTTTGCAGCTCTATCGCACGTTAGCCCAGAAGAACCCGCGCACCTACTTGCCCTACATAGCAGCGACCCTGAACAATTTAGCGCTTTTGCAAGAGGCTCAAAGTGACTTGAGTGCGGCGGCGGGTAACTATGCCGAAGCCTTGCAGGTCTATCGCACGTTAGCCGAGGAGAACCCACGCACCTATTTGCCTGATGTCGCAATGACTCTGAACAATTTAGCGGCTTTGCAAGCGAATCAAGATGATTATGCCACGGCGCAGGGCAACTTTGAAGAGGCGTTGCAGCTCTATCGCACGTCAGCCGAGGCGAACCCGCGCATCTACTTGCCCTACATAGCAGCGACCCTGATCAGTCTCAGTATTTTTTACTTGCGATCGATCGCGCGTGATCCGCGATCGATCGCCCTAGCAACCGAAGCCCTTGAAATCACCCAACAGTTTCCCCAGGTTCCCATTGTGCAACGCTATGCCGAAGCCGCGCTTCAAGTGTTACGGGCAAATGGGGTCGAGGTTGAGGCGTGAGAGGCTTCAATGTGCGAAACCTAAAGACCTCGGCGGTCTAAAACCTTAATTGCTTACCGAAGCACCTGAATCGTTACAGCGATACTGACGGTTGCCCAGGCACGATCGGTCGTTAATACAGGTAGTCCTAACCGTTGACCCAAAGCAAGACAAGCGCGATCGCCCAGCGATAAGCCACACGATCGGGTAATCGGTCTCAGTGCAGCAATGGCTAAGGCATCGTCCATGCAAAGCGGCTCGACCTTTATTTTATCGTCCAACCATCCCTGATTGCGCCAATACTGAATCAAGGTATTAGGGTCGCCAACCTCAGCGACTTTAGAGAGCACTTCAGCCCAATTCACCGCACTGATGTAGACACCTTGATGCATCGACTGTTCAACGACGCTAGCACCCGGCTCATCTTGCAAATAAGCCAGTAGTGCCGGAGCATCCAACACAACCCTACTCAACGTTTGCTGCCTCGTGTCGTTCTTGAATTAATTCGTCTGCCAACGATCGCTCTGTCCAGGTTTTAAGGTAACCCCGTAGAGAGGTCGGATTGGGTCGGCTCCCTTGTTGCTTTGCCCAGACAACTAATAACTCCCAGTCAGCAATATCGAGGAGTGCTCCTGTACGGTTGCCCTGTTCATCAACAATGAACTGTGCCGATTGCAGCGTGTGGAGGACTTCTTCCATGAGTTAATCACACCGTGCCAAATTGATTTTGCTTTTGTCCACCTTAACGCACAGCACTGAGCAATTGTTTTGAACGTAAAGAAGTGCGATCGCCCCTCTCGCCATAGATTGGGTTGAGCACCACCTAAAACCTCCGAGGTCTAAGACAACGACGATCGTCTCTTTGCTAAATCCCCCTTCAATTAACTTACATTTCCTTAAACTGAGAATAGCGAGTGAAGCATAGAGCAGGACTCTTAACAATGTTGAAACCAAGTTCTCAAGATCATTTCATCGATCGCCTGGGTGCAACGCCCGAACAAATTGTGGCACTCTGTCAACGCTGGAAAATTACTGAACTTGCCCTCTTCGGCTCCATTCTACGAGAAGACTTTTGCCCGAATAGTGATGTGGATGTGCTGGTAACATTTGCACCGAATGATGGGTGGTCACTGTTCGATTTGATGAATCTACAACGGGAACTAGAAGCATTGGTGGGTAGACCCGTTGATGTATTAGAAAAACGAGACCTCAAAAATCCCTTTCGACGAGCGGAAATTCTCCAAACGCATCAGGTGATCTATGCCAGCTAGCGATCGTGACTATGCCTCTCTTTGGGATATGGTACAGTCCATCAAACTGATTCAAGCATTTGTTGCGCCATTGAGCTATGAGGAGTATCTCCAGAATCGGCGAGATCAAATGGCGGTTGAACGTGGACTAGAAATACTGGGTGAAGCGGCACGCAGAGTCTCTGAACCATTTCAGCAAGCACATCCAGAAATTGATTGGCGCAATACGATTGGTTTGCGAAATGTGATTGCCCATCGCTATGAACAAGTGCAGCAAGATCGCATTTGGGCGATCGCGACAGTGGATCTGAACCGTCTGTTAGCCCAATTAGAACCGTTGCTGCCAGAAGAGCTTTGAGGTTGAGCGTATAGTGCTAGGTATATAGCGATCGCCCATCCTGCCATGCTTCCTGCTTCAGACCTCAGAGGTTTTGAGAACCTCCGAGGTCTAGTGAGCGATCGTGCTGCGACCACTGCATCATCTAACCGAGCCATCCTGCAATCTGGTTGAGCTATCTCTGAGATCGGACGAGCCAGTGCTGAGATGGGTTGAGCCATTAAATGACCTGGATGAGCTATATCAGAGCTAAGTCGAGTGAGCAAAAGGATGGCTCAAGCTAAGGGTGGACTCGATCGAGTTGTCTTTGCACTCAGTCGAGCAGTTCCTCAGGTCGGTCAAGCTATCTTTGCGCTGAGTCGAGCAGTCTTTTAGCTGAGTTGGGCTACCGCTGAGATAAGTCGAGCTATGTCTGTACTGGCTCAAGCGATCGCACCAATTGCACAGCTCAGGCGATCGATGAGTTGGGTGTGATCGCCGATCATTCCGTACTGTGGAAGGTCAAGCTTTGCTACTGCCATGCTCAAGCCGTCGAAATGCTATCCTTTGCACAGCGTTCTCACCTGCACCTTACACGGCAAAACTTATGGGCACTCCAAACCAGATTTTGATTTTGTTTGCTCACCCAGCCCTCGAAAAGTCGCGGGTGAATCGGCACTTGATTCAAGCCGTGCAAGGGTTAGAAGCAGTGACGGTGCATGATCTGTATGAGACCTACCCCAACTTTCACATCAACGTGAAAGCGGAGCAAGATCTGCTGCTGGCGCACGACATTGTGGTGTTTCACCATCCCTTTTACTGGTATAGCAGTCCGGCATTGCTTAAAGAATGGCAAGATCTGGTGCTGGAGTATGGCTTTGCGTATGGGCAGGGTGGCACAGCCCTACGCGGCAAAAAATGTTTGACAGCGATTACGACAGGAGGTGCGAAGGAAGCCTACTGCGATAAAGGCTATAACCATTTTACGGTGCGTGAACTGCTGGTACCCTTTGAGCAAACCGCGCGACTCTGCGGGATGGAGTATTTGCCTCCCTTTGTCGTGCAGGGTACGCATCGTCTGCAAGAACACCACCAGATTGACCATCACGCCGAGGAATATCGCGCGACGATTACCGCACTACGGGACGACACCATTCACTGGGAACGGTTGCAGGAGTCAAAACACTTTGATTTGAATTGCATTCTTGCCGCACCAGCCGCCACACAGTCAGAACTCCCCCAGCCGGAGGTGCCGCAACATGCATAACGAGGATTTGTTCTTTCAGGCGTTTATTTATTTGCTCGCGGCTGTAGCTTCGGTGCCGATCGCCAAGCGGTTGGGGCTGGGTTCCGTGCTGGGGTATCTCGTCGCGGGTGTGATCATTGGTCCCTTTGTGCTCAAGCTGGTGGGCGGCGGTGAGGGTAGCGATGTCATGCACTTCGCCGAATTTGGCGTGGTGATGATGCTCTTTTTGGTGGGGTTAGAGCTACAACCCTCGCTGCTGTGGCGATTGCGCGTGCCGATTTTAGGTCTGGGTGGCTTGCAGGTGCTGGTAACGGCTGGGGTGATTGCGGCGATCGCTACACTGGTGAAACTCCCCTGGCAAACAGCGCTGGCAGTGGGCTTGATTCTGGCGCAGTCTTCCACAGCGATCGTCCTGCAAACGTTGAATGAAAAGGGGCTGACGAAAACCCAGGCTGGGCAATCTGCCTTCTCGGTGCTGCTGTTTCAAGATATTGCGATCATTCCCATTCTGGCGCTGTTGCCGCTGCTGGCGCTGCCGATCGTCTCGGCAATGTCCACCAGCGGAGTTATCCTTGTAGCCGCAGAAACGGCAGAACAGGGAGCAGCCTTACCACCGTGGCAGCAAGCGCTGCTGGTCATAGGCACCGTCGGCGGCATTATTTTGGGTGGACGCTTTCTCACCCGTCCGCTGTTTCGCTTTATTGCCACCACGCAGCAGCGGGAGATTTTTACCGCGACGGCACTACTGCTGGTCGTGGGGATTGCGATCGCCATGCAGCAGGTGGGGCTGTCCCCCGCGCTGGGAACCTTTGTGGCAGGCGTGGTGCTGGCAGAGAATGAGTATCGTCACGAGTTGGAAAGCGATATTGAACCATTCAAAGGGCTGCTGCTGGGGCTGTTCTTCATCTCGGTGGGTGCCAGCATTAACTTTAGCCTGCTGCTCCAGCAACCATTCTTGATTTTGGGGCTAGTGCTGGCGCTGGCGATCGTCAAATTTGCCGTGCTGGTAGGGCTGGGACGCTTTTTTCGGCTGGAGCTGAGTCAAAGCCTGCTCTTTGGCTGTGCCCTGGCGCAAGGCGGCGAATTTTGCTTTGTGCTGCTGTCGTTTGCGGCTCAAAATAAGATCATTGCAACATCGATTACCAGCCCGCTTGTCGTGGTCGTCGCCCTCTCAATGGCGCTCACCCCGTTGATTATGATCCTCAACGATCGGCTGATTCAACCCCACTTTGTTGCGGCAGAAATCGAACGAGAAGCCGATGAGATTGATGATGGCGAAACGCCTGTGATTATCGCGGGCTTTGGGCGTTTTGGGCAAGTTGTGGGTCGCTTACTGCTGGCAAACGGGTTTGAAGCCACCGTTCTTGACCATAGCCCGACCCAGATTGATCTGCTGCGACGCTTTGGCTTCACCGTGTTCTATGGCGATGCGTCCCGGCTCGATCTCCTCCATGCTGCTGGCGCACAGCATGCCCGTCTCTTTGTGGTGGCGATCGACGATCGCGATCGTGCCCTGCAAATTACCGATCTGGTGAAGAAGCATTTTCCCCACCTGCGTATCCTGGCACGCGCCATCGATCGTCGCCACGCCTACGAATTCATTCAGCGTGGAGTCGAAGTCGTCCAGCGCGAAACCTTTGACTCTGCCCTGGAAACTGGCGAGAAAGCCCTGAAGCTACTAGGCTTTCGTGCGTACAGAGCACACCGCGCCGCCAGCATTTTCAAAGAACACGATGAACAAGCTCTGTGGGAAGCCGCAATGATTGATGACGACAAGGGAAGAATCGCGCGAACCCAACAACTCCAGCGAGATCTGGAACGAGTGCTGCAATCAGACAATCAAGAAATGCCTCGCGGCGACATCGAGCGAGCGTGGGATATCTCTGCGCTGCGGAAGGGGGAAGGATGAAGGTAAAAGGTAAAGGGTAAAAGGTAAAAGGTAAAGGGCAGAAGAGGAAGAGGAGTCATGGCAGTGTATGACTCATTTTTGCCTTTTACCTTCTTACTTTTACCTTCCCTCCCACTCCCTCCCCAACAGCGCCACGCTCAACGTCACAATGACGACTCCTATAATTTGCACCACGTTCAGTGTTTCTTGAATGGTGAGCCACGCCAGCACAACGGTTAGCGCGGGATTGCTGGCACCGATCATGGAGGCAGTGGTGGCACCAATCAGGCGAATGCCAAGGTTATTGAGCAGGTGTCCGGCAAAGGTGACGATCGCAGAAAACAGCCCCCCAATCCATAGAGGCAACCAGGGTAAGGATGTGCCTTGCTCGTGCCAAACCTGTTCATGCCAAAGCAAAAGGCTCACGCCCGACAACACCATCGCAGTCAAAAAGCTGATCCAGGTGAAGGGCACGGGATGCAAGGTCTCGAAGCTTTTCTGGGCAACGACGGTGTAGAGGGCATAGGCAACGCCTGAAGCAATCCCCATGAGGATGCCAACCACACTGGTATGGCTCGCTGCGGGACTGACGTGTGGCAGCGTCAGGGTACTCCCCAACAGCACAAGCCCCATCACGCTCCAGCGAAACAGCGTGGGACGATCGCCAAACAACCGCCATGCAAAGAGTGCCGTAAAGACGGGGTAAGAAAAGAACAGCGTAATGGCAATACCAACGGGAATCAGCCCCATCGATACATACAGCAGCGCCAGGTAGAGAAACATGAGCGTGCCACCTGCGATCGCCCGTTGTAAAAGGGGACGTTTCGCCCGCTCACGCAACTGCCCGATGTCCTTCCAGGTGGATGGATAAAGCCGGGATGCCAGGACTCCCATGAGCGGCACCACCAGCACCATCCGCATAAACATCAGCAGAAAGGAGTTGGGTAACGTCGGTGCCACAAAGCCGCCTGTGTGAAACACGCCCAACACCGTTTGCTCATTAAAGAGCGTCCTTACAATGACGTTTTGAAAGCAGAAAAAGAAGGAAGCCAATAAAACCGTCAGAAAACCAACCACTGCGAACCATTATGAAGTACAGCTTGATCCTACTCAGCAACCAGGCTCAAATGGCTGAATGTGTATCTTGCTAACGTCAAGGTGCTCATCGAGTAGCATGGTAGAGCGGTTTTCATCTAAGTGCGATACAAACGTTTGAATCTAAGGAAGGGGGCAGGAGGCAGAAGGCAGAGGGATGAGGGATGAGGGATGAAAGTTCGGAGTTCATTCTGCTTCCTCTGCTCCCCTTGCCCCTTGCCTTTCTGCCTCCTCTCTTCTCCTAACAACCAACAACTAACAACCTTTCTGGTATGCCCAGAGGGCTTTACAACTTCCTTCGCCTCCTGCCTTTTTATTCTGTCCCCAATGCCCATGTCTGATGCTGCTTCATGGCACGTTTACCCGATCGCTCCGTTACCAGACTGGTTTTTACAAGCAGTCCAACAGCACGCGCCTAATCTACCAGGACACTACGCCGCGCAATTGCTGTGGCAACGGGGCATCCGCGATGTCGAGACGTTAGCAGGGTTTTTGGATGTCGATCAGTATCAACCTGCCAGCCCGTTTGACTTTGGGCAGGAAATGCAGTGGGCAGTCGATCGTGTGCAGCAGGCATACATCAACAAAGAGACGATCGCCATTTGGGGAGACTTTGATGCTGATGGTGTGACCGCAACCGCTGTGCTGTGGGACGGGTTGGGACAGTTCTTTACGCAACAGAAAACTCTGTTCTACTACATTCCCAATCGGCTCACCGAATCCCACGGGCTATCGCAACAAGGCATTGATCTTCTGCACGCCAAGCACTGTCGCCTGATCATCACCTGTGACACGGGCAGCACCAACCTGACAGAAATTGAGTACGCCCGCAGCCTTGGGATGGATGTGATTGTCACCGATCACCATACGCTGCCGTCCGCCCGTCCACCCGTTACGGCTATCATCAATCCCCGCTCTTTAGCGATCGACCATCCGCTAGCGACCTTATCAGGTGTCGCCGTTGCCTATAAGCTGGTGGAAGCCCTTTACGAGACGTTGCCATCCGTGCCCCAAAAGCCGCTGGAGCATCTGTTGGATCTCGTGGCGATCGGACTCATTGCCGATCTCGTCGAACTCAAAGGCGACTGTCGCTATCTGGCACAGCTTGGCATTGAGCAACTACAAAAGCAGTCCAATCTACTGACAGCGACCCGACCAGGGCTTTCCAGATTGCTGGAGTTGTGTAAACGCAGCGGCGATCGACCCACCGATATTTCCTTTGGGCTAGGACCGCGCATCAATGCCGTTAGCCGTATTCAAGGCGATGCCCACTTCTGCGTTGAACTCCTCACCAGCCAGGATGTCACGCTCTGCAACCATCTCGCCGAAGCAACAGAACTGGCAAATACCCGCCGCAAAGCCCTTCAAAAAGACGTGATGCAGCAAGTGAGAGCACGACTGACGCACCTCGATCTCTCGACCACGAGTGTTATTGTCCTAGCAGATGAGCAATGGCAGGTCGGCGTTCTGGGCTTGGTCGCGGGGCAAATCGCTCACGAGTATGGACGACCGACGATTTTGTTGAATACAGAGTTGGGAGAAAGGCAGGAGGCAGAAGGCAGGAGGCAGATGGGGGAGCTAGGAAAGCAGGGGGAGCTAGGAAAGCAGAGGCAGGGGGAGCAAGGAAAGCTAGGGGAGCAAGGAGAACTTCAAGCTTTAAATCTACCCCACACCCTACACCCTACACCCCACACCCCTCTCGCCCGTGGTTCTGCCCGATCGGTCAACAACATCGATCTCTACAAGCTGGTGAAAGACCAGGCGCATTTGCTGCATCGGTTTGGTGGGCATCCCTATGCGGCAGGGTTGAGCCTACCTGTAGAAAATATCCCGCTGTTTACGGAAGCGTTGAACCAGCAGGCGCGGCAGATGTCTGAGTTAACGCGTTCTGCGATACAGGCGGATCTAACAGTGACGGTGGTGGATTTAGGGAAAGAGCTGTTTCAGGCGTTGAAGCTGCTGGAACCGTGCGGTATGGGAAACCCAACGCCGAAACTCTTACTGCAAAATTGCTGGTTTAAGAACGTCAGCAATCAGAATATTAAGGACTGGAAGGGGGGCAAGGTTCGCTATATCAAAACTGAGTTTGAGCTTTGGGATGATTCGGCGCAGAAGGGGTTTCCCGGTTTGTGGTGGGAGCATTACCAGGATGATGTACCGAAAGGTCGCTGTGACGCGATCGCGGAACTAGACTTCAACACCTACAAAAAACGCTACGAACTCCGCCTCATTGCCGTCCGTCCCTGCGAAATAACAGAAGTGACTGCTGAGCATACTGATAAAGCATGGATTCTCGACTGGCGAGGGATGAACAATACGGCAACTGAGCTTGGAGAACCGCAGAGCCACGAAGACGCAGAGGCACCCTACACCCCACACCCCACACCCCACACCCTTTACCCCTCTCCCCTCATCCTCCACCAGTGCCCTACCAGTTGGGCTGACTTGCAGGTCTGGTTTCGTCGCGCTGTGAAAGAACAACGATCGCTGGCGATCGCCTACTCGGCACCATCTCGCCCTGATCCTCATGAACTCTGGCAAACATTAGTCGGCATTGCCAAATACCTTAGCCGCACGGGCAAAACCGTCACACGAACTCAACTATTGGACAAGTTGGAGATTGGCGATCGCACCTTGAAACTAGGCTTTCAAACGCTGACATATTTGGGTTTCACGCTCCGCCATGCTGATAGTGCGTTTCAAATCACCTGGCAAGAGCCATCGTTACACACAAGTTTGGATACAGCACTGGCTGCTGCTGTGGAGCAGTTTGCGATCGCGGTAAATGAAGAACAGTTCCGTCGCCAATACTTTTATCAGGTGCCGCTGGCAACGATTCAGGCGATCGCGGCTCAAACAGAGTTCGGTGCGTAACAGACGTTCAATCCTGCAAAAGGTGAATACTTAAAACGTTGCGGTGCCAAACATTGAAAGTGATGGCAAGATGGCTTCACGCTAATCAGTAGGCTACGGACAATGAACAAGAATACGGGGCGGCTCAATAAAATGCTAGGCAAGGGTCAGGGGGCAAGGGTCAGGGGTCAGGGGCCAGAGTTGGTTCGGTCTAAACCTGCGGCTCAAGACTTTTTGCCCCAAACGATGCGATCGGCTCGGCGGTGCTTCACGGTAGGATTAAGCCTTGCTCTTAGCTTACTTGCGGGACGAGTTGAGGCATTGCCAGGGCAAACACCCAGTGAAGCCGTAGTTTGGATTCAGGCAAACCCAACGCTGCGCCCTGTTCGCGGCGAAAAGCTCCTGGTGCGTAAAAGCGATACGCCTGCCCAACGTTTTACGTTCTCGGCATCCCCGCTGCAAGTAGGCAGAGCCACATCTGGCTCAACGGGTGGCATCATCCGTACTGAAGAAATTTCGTTTTTCGATATTCAGAATGGCGTGACTCGCGATCGACTGCAAGAAGCCCTCCGTGCGATTTACGGACCCACCGTTTATCAGGACTACGCGCAGGCAAAAACGCTTTACACTTATCCCACGCCAAAAACACTCGACCAATCCATTAATCGGGACGCGCCGCTGCTCGCTGCCCTACAAGGAGAAGTCCGCGAGGGCGATCGGTATGCCTACTGGCTCGAGATTGCTCGACAAAAAACAGGCTTAGCCTACACTGGCAAAATCACAGTCTTTCTCAGAGATGACCTGCCCAAGCTAGAAGCCGAACTTCGCAATCGGTAAGAAGGAAAGGATAAAGGATAAAGGCTAAATTTTGAGTTTATGCTGCCTTCTACCTCCTGGCTCTATCTTTCGTTTTTAGCTCCTTCTAACAACCAAAAACTAACAACTAGCCCCTACCCCTGCCATTCACCCATAAAAATACTTTTCACTGCTGCGGCAATCCGGCTGAGGTCTTCATCTAGTAACGGGGGCCAGTCGATCTCAGCTTGTTGACCCTGTTCAAACGCTTGCCGACTATCGCTTGCCAGGAGGTGCAACGAGCAAGCTAATTCTCGCTCAAACGTAGAACTCTCTCTAAGCGACTCAAACACCACTTTCAGCGCCAGCAAAATTGAGGTGATTTGACCAGGAATGGGGGGCTGTCCTTGCTTCAGACGGGTTAGGAGCGCGTCTGGATTGTGGTCTGCCGCTGTTCCTTGGTTAACCAGCAGACTCCGAGCGGTTTGGTAATCCACAGGCAAAGAGTGAACGATAGGAGTGCTCTATGACTGTACCTTAGTAAGACTGTACCTCAGCAAGAAGATGAATGAGCCTACCGAGAGCAAGTTAGCAGGTATTAATCTGGTGTCGGGTGTGTGATCAAGCCAAGAGAAACCTTTGAAGCCGCTCCACAGTCAACAATGCAGCTTGAAGCTGCACTAAACGCTAGCCGTTACGGGCTCGACAGTCCAACGTCCTACCGCTTTACCAATGACAGAAAGCTCTTGCATCAACTGATCGAACCGTTCTGGTGTGAGTGATTGCGGTCCGTCAGAGAGAGCTTTTTTGGGATTGGGGTGGACTTCAATCATCAAAGAATCTGTACCTGCTGCGATCGCCGCCATCGCCATCGACGGGACGTATTCCGATCGCCCGGTGCCGTGGCTTGGATCAATCATAATCGGCAGGTGCGTGAGCGATCGCAGCACTGGAACGACCGAGAGATCCAGCGTATTTCGCGCATACTTGTTGTCAAACGTGCGAATGCCGCGTTCACAGAAAATCACGTTTGGATTGCCAGCCGCGAGAATGTACTCAGCCGCCATCAGCCATTCTTCGATCGTGGCAGACATACCCCGCTTGAGCAACACTGGCTTATCTTGAGCACCAACCTTTTTCAACAGTGAGAAGTTGTGCATGTTGCGAGCGCCAATCTGAATAACATCCGCAACCTCTCCCACCACATTCAAGTCTGCTGCATCCATCAATTCGGTGATAATTCCCAGACCTGTAGCTTCGCGTGCGGCTACCAGCAGTTCCAACGCACTTTCGCCATGTCCCTGAAACGCGTAGGGCGATGTTCGAGGCTTGAATGCGCCACCACGTAGAAACTGTGCGCCTGCTGCTTTTACCCGCCGTGCCGTTTCAACAATCATCTCCTCGTTCTCGACGGAGCACGGTCCTGCTACTACCACGAGGGGATGATGTTCTCCAAACGCGATCGTGCCATTTGGCGTAGAAACAAGGACTTCACTTGACTCGCCGTGACGATACTCCCGACTGGTGCGCTTGTATGGTTTCTCAACGCGCAGCACCTGCTCAATCCAGGGGCTAGTCTCCTGAATTTGGAGGGGATCCATGTCCACGGTATCGCCAACCAAGCCAATCACGACTTTGTGTTTGCCCACGATCTTCTCTGGATTCAAATTCCAGCTAGAAAATTCGTCGGTGAGGCGAGTAATTTCGGCTTCTGGAGAGCCAATTTTCATGACCACAATCATGGTGATACGTCCCTACTATGCGTAGATCAACGAGCGATCAATCGGATGAAGCGTCCTTCGTCGCTTGCGCAGCACGCCAGGAGTCTCGAAGCCGCCCAAAATTCAATTTAAATTCGTCAAAGCCTAAAGCGTTCCCCACGCGCTCCTCATCCCAGCAGGCAGAGAGGGGACCATAGCTTAATCCCAGCACACCCAGCCCAAAGAAGCCTAAACTGACCAGTAGAACAGCCGCATTTGGTGGCTTGAACAGGTCGTTGGCGATCGCAAAGTAGCTACCCACAAAGGTCAGGATGGCACACGCGGTCGGAATGCCACAAAAGAAGACCGCTCGGCTGACCATCCGGCGGTTGATCACCTCTGGAATACTAGAAGCGCTTGGCATACCCTGAAGTGACTGCTTGCCCTTAGTTACGGTAGATTGCCTTACCGGAGTTGGGCTAGTTGGAGCAGCCGTCGGCTTTGGTTGCTTTTGACGGACAGGCTCAAAGGGTAACGCGTGAGATGTAGCCGCTTCCTTTGACGTAGGAGCGGCATCACCCTGAGCTTTTTTCTTTTTCGCAGTCATAGACAGCCATCCTTCGTTTAGCCGCAGTATTTAGCCACGAATACCCAACCGCGTGATGAGTGCCCGATAGCGAGCGTTGTCTTGCTTTTGAATATAGGACAAGAGCCGCTTTCTCAAGCCAATCATCCGCAGCAACCCTTTACGGGAGGCGTGGTCTTTTTTGTTGGTCTTGAGGTGTTCGCTCAAGCGGTTGATACGCTCGGTCAGCATGGCGACCTGAACGTCCGCAGAACCAGTATCCGTTTCGTGAACCTGGTAGTCAGAAATGAGTTCTTGTTTGCGCTGTTGCAGCAGAGGCATGTCTCGTAAGTCTTCCTGGTTGATATAGAGTCGCAGTCTATTATCTTACCACAGCGAAACGGGTGATCTGGCAAGTTTGTTGAGGCACTTGAACGGGAGCAGGCGGCAGGGGAAGCAGGGGAAGCGGAGGAAGCAGGGGGACAAGAGAGGCAGCTACCAGCTATTAGCAGTCAGCCATCAGCCATCAGCCGTCAACTGTCCAGACTTATTCTAAAAACCAACAACCAACAACTAACAACTTTTTAGCCTTTAGCCTTCATCCTTCTGCCGTCTGCCTCCCGCCTTCATCCCTCACCCTTGCCACACCAACACCTTCGCTTCAAACGGTCCGACATCGATCGCCAAGCTGCGATCGCCAGACTCAACATCGTAGTTGCCTGTCCACTCATGCCAGGTGCCATTTTCAGGAAAATCAGGCACTTCATAGCCGCCGAGGAACTGGTCAGAGAAGTTAGCGACCACCACTACACGAGAGCCTTCGTCATTCCAGCGGGTGTAGGCAATCACTTTAGCGTCGGGATTCTCGTGGAAAAACTCGATGTTTTCGGTGTAGAGGGCGTGATTTTCTTTCCGCAGGTTAATCAACCCCTTGTAATACCCCAATAGTGCCTGGTTTAAGTCACCGCCCAACAGTGTCCAGTCGATTTTTGCCTGGTCGATCGTCTTGTACTTATATTCACCAAACTCTTCTCCCATCCAGAGCAGCGGGACACCCATTGCGGTCATCAGTAAAGCGACACCGAGTTTCACACGACGGAACGCTTCTTCACCTAAGATCTCGCGATCGCCCAGTTCTGCCATCACATGGTTGTGGTCGTGGTTGGTCAGATAATTCACGATATTCGTTGCGCCCATAAAGCCTTGTCGTTTGGCATCGAGCACGTCTTTCAGCCGTTCTAAATCAAAGGTGTCTCCGCAAATGTGTTCCAGAATGCAGTGGTAGAAGCTGTCGTGCCAGCACCCGTCCATCGGACCATCCACATTCGTAATGCTGGGCGTTTCAGGGATGTGTTCCGCGACGGTATAGAACGGTTTGGCACCTGCTGCCTGTTTCGCTTCCTCAACCACCCAATGCATGAAGTCATAGTTGGCGATTTGTCGTGCTGCATCAAAGCGAATGCCATCAATGTGGTATTCCTCAGTCCAATACCGCACTGCATCACCAGAGAACCGTCGAGCAGGATAAGTTTCCAGGTTCTCGTCGTAATGCTCGTAGTTAAATTCTGGTCCCCAGTTGTTATCGGGATCACGGGGTTCGTGGTGGTACCAATAGTCGTGATCAATTTGGGTGAGTGGACAGGACGATTCAGAATGGTTATAAATGCCATCCATGAGCACGCGAATGCCTCTGGCATGACACGCATCAATGAGTTTCTTTAAATCTCTACTTGAGCCATAGCTTGTTTCAGCGGCAAAGAAATGACGAGGATTGTAGCCCCAGCTATAGCTACCTGGATATTCTTTGATGGGCATGAGTTCGATCGCATTAATGCCCAAATCGCATAAATAATCTAATTTCTCAACGACGTGTTTGTACTGTCCTCGCGCCTTTTTATCGTCTTCTCCACCCGAAAAATCAGCCACATGCAGCTCATAGATCACCAGTTCATGATCGGCAGGTAGGGGCTTATCATCATGCTGCCAGACATACGTATCAACAATCCGTTTTCCCCCTTTAATGCGAACGATGCCATTTTCTTCACTGCTATTTCCATCGACATCCGTTGCATAGGGATCGGTGACATCAACCCATTGATCCGGTTCAAAAAACCAGCTTTTCGATCGCACCCGAAACTTATAGTGATAAACGCCATCTTCTAAGTCAACGCTGACTCGAAAAAACCCATCCTTACCCTTTTTCATAGGCAACGCTTCCCAATCTGAAAACGAGCCAGTCAGAGCCACTTCTTTGTTATAAGGTGCAAACAAACTAAACTCAATAGCACTTGCCATAATGTCCCTTTAAGATGGCACCAAGCCAAAAAATAATATGGCAGCATCTTCTGATGAGCGAATGCAGCAAGGCATCTTACGCAGGGAATAAATTGAGCGATGGAGTCGAGAAACTGGGTAAGGGGGTGAGGAGTGAGGGGTGAGAAGTAAGCGTTTTGAGTTAAATGCAGCATGTGCTTTTCGTTTTTCCGCTTCCCCTGCCTCCTCCACTTCCCCACCTTCTGCCCTCTGCCTTTCTCCCATCTACCGTCCGATCGTATACTAGCGCTGGGAAGCAGTTTGTAGAGGGCGTTAGGATGCACAGGGTCTGGAACGGGCTATGGGCGATCGTGTTGGTGATTTTTCTGACGGGATGTGGGTCGATCGGAGCACCCAGTCGTCATTTGGTGGAACAAGCGATCGTGCAACAATTGCATGAAACCCAGGCTGCACTCAATCAGCAACTCCGTTTGACCGTGCAACCGACTGATCTCACCATCAAGCGAGTGTTGATTCAAGCCCAAACGCCATTGACGATCGAGGGATTAGGCGCGTACCGGATACAAGGCACCTACAACGCCACCATCAAGCTACCAACACGTCAGGTGACAGAACAGCAAAACCCGTTTGATGTCTATTTACAGCGACAAAAAGAGGGCAAAACCTGGCGGTTGGCACGATTGTCAACCGATGACGATGGCGAACCAATCTGGATTACGCAGCGCCTTCAGTAGGTTTGCGGTTGGCTACCGTTTGTAGACGATGAAGCCTGAGATCGCGTCCAGCAAGGCTTCTGGCTCATCGGCACGAATGGCATGACCGCTATTTTCAAAAATTCGCAAGTCAGCGTTGGGGATGGCTTTGGCGATTGCTTCTGAAAATTCGGGCGGACAGATCCAATCGTGCCGTGCGCCGATCACCAGTGTGGGTGCGGTAATTTTATGCAACTCGTCCCGAACGTCGTATGTGCGCAGAAAACCGCCAAAGGCGATATTGATGGCATCGGGTGAAAGAATGGCACGCTCCCAGGCTTTGGGGGGCGAGTCTGGATCGTAGGTGATGGAATAGAGCGATCGCGTGACCATGAAGTACTCGCGCAATTGCTCTTCGTTCTCAAAGTTGCCGTCCCACAAGCGTTGAGCGATCGCCTTTTGTTCCTCTGTTCCCCGCTCTGCCAGAATTTCTTTTGCCCGATCGAGAAAGCGGTAGTCGGGTACAGTGACGATCGCAATAAGATGGGACACGTTCTGAGGATAGCGACTGGCATACGTCAACGCCACCATACCGCCATAGGATGCCCCAATCACCACAATTTGATCCAAGCCAAGGTGCTGACGAAGGGCTTCCATATCCTCAACGTTATTGTCCAGCGTGTAGGTTTCTTTTGCACCCCGTGCCGATCTACCCTGACCGCGATGATCAAAGTAAACCAACTGCATCTTCCGGCTCAGCGGCGACAACGTGGGCTTAAACGAGGTGTGATCGGCTCCCGGGCCTCCGTGAATGAGAAACGCCACAGGCTTTTCCCGCATCCGCTTGCCATCTGGTACCAGCCCTGCACCTTCAATATCAAAGTAGATTTCGGTATCGCGTATCTTGGCTCGCATGGGGTGGGGAGTGGGGAGTAGGGAGTGGGGAGTGGGGAAAGCAGGGGAGGCAGGGGGAGTAGGGGAAGCAGAGGAAGCTCAGTTCAAAACTCAAAATCTAGCGGTCAGGAGTCAGAAAAGGCTAAAGGCTAAAAAGCTGATCGCTGACCGCTCAATTCACTCAAAAATCAAAAACTCATAACTCTTCTCCCTTCTCCCTCTGCTCCCCCTTCCCCTCTGCTCCCCCTGCTTCTGCCTTCTGCCTCCTGCCTTCTGCCCTCATCACGAATATCCCTGTATCTGCGCTGGCAAGTTCATCACCGATCGATAATGCGCTTCTACTTCAGCAATTTTGGTTGATTGGCGATTGGTAATCCACTGACTGCGATCGAATAAGGTTTGCCGCAGGTCATCGACATTGATGGTGGTAACGTTGCCATTTGCAATGATGCGATCGCCCCTTACCCAAACGCTATCCACGGCTTGCGTAGGGCGACCCAGCACCAGGAGACCAATTGGATCGGTGCGCGGCAACAGCGAAAGATTTTTTAAGTCGTACAGCACCAGATCGGCTTGCTTACCTACTGAAAGCGACCCAAATACATCTGCCATGCCCAGCCCTGTAGCACCCCCGATCGCAGCGACTTCCACGGCTTCGCGGGGTGTCATCCAGTGGCGATAATCCAAATCGGTGACGTTATGCAAAATGGAGCCGATCTTAATCGCTTCCAGCAAATCTTGCCCATCATTACTCGCAGAGCCGTCACAGCCAAACGCCACATTTACACCTGCCCGTAGATACTTGAGCACTGGCGCAATGCCACTACCCAAACGCAAATTGCTGAGTGGATTATGCACAACCGTTGCCTGCGTTTCGGCGAGGATGGCAATGTCTGCATCGTCTAGCCAAACGCAGTGCGCCAGCGAGGTGCGATCGCTCAAAAAGCCGAGTTCCTTGAGATGGGCAACGGCGCTACAGCCGTATTTTTCGTGCGCCAACATCTGCTGCGCTCTAGTTTCTAGTAAATGGGTATGGAGTGGCAATGTGTAGCGATCGCTCAACTCAATAAACCCTTCAAACAGGGCATCAGAGCTTAACTGCAACCCTGTTGGCGCTGGCAGAATGGTGATTCCTTCATCGGGCTTGTGAAACTGGAGAATGGCTTCGTGGAGTACCGCGATCGATTCTTTGGTCGATCGTTGATACGGGACATGCTCACGCTCAACTCCACCCGATGGAATGCCAGCGGTGAGCGGTTCATCCTGCATCAACGGTCCGATAAACGCACGGATACCCACTTCGCGGTAGGCATGCACCGCCGCCGCGATCGACTCCAGTTCACGACCCGGAATCATGACAAGATGATCGACAACGCTGGTACCACCTGTTAGCAACGTTTCAACCGCCGTGCCCAACGCACTCAGGTAAAGTTGCTCTGGATCGAGTGGTTCAAACTCATACAGTTCGGCAATCCACAGCTCTAGCGGCACTGGTGGAATGATGCCCCGCTGCCACATCTCTGGCGAATGGGTATGGGCATTCACAAAACCGGGCAGCAGCAGCTTATCGCGCCCATCTACAGCAGTGCCTACGACATTCAAGTTGGGTGCGATCGCCGCAATGCGCCCCTCCACGATCTGCACATCAACCGTCTTATACCCTTGCTCAGCGGGAATTGACGCACTCTGAATGGTGAAATCCACAAACTTAAATCCTTTCTAAAATAAGAAATTCATCACCAGGGAGAGGGCTTTGCCCGTCCACCTCTCTTAGTTGTTGATACTGTGTTTTATCGCTTGCAGTCAAGCATCAAGGTCATTGCAGCCGCTGGGGTTCTATACAGTGAACTCACTACTGACAGGTTTTGATCAATTGGAAGAGAGTAGTGAAGGGAGAGGAGTGAAAGTTTTGAGTTTTTGATTTTTGAATTTACAGCAATTTTCAAGCAAGTGACGTACAGATCCATGCAGGGAGTCAAGGAGTCAAGGGAGTAAGGTGTATCTCAGCAAATTGAAAAAATTTTCAAGCAAGTGACGTACAGATCCATGCAGGGAGTCAAGGAGTCAAGGGAGTAAGGTGTACCTCAGCAAATTGAAAAACGCTGTAACTCCACTCCCCACTCCCTACTCCCCACTCCCTAAAAATTTTTCCAATCTTTCCGAAATAGCATCCCTTCACGATGTATCCAGCTTTCGATCGATATTGTCTGAAAGATTTTCATCCAAAAGAGTAGACATTGACATACTACATGTGTAGTATGTACAAAGCGAGTTTTTCTTAGAGCTATTTCTCCAGAGCCATTCCTCAGAGCCGTCCCATGATCAGCACACCTTTACTTACCTCACATAGCGCGCAGTGGCAGCGACCCTCCAGTGGGTTCGCAGCAGCCGTGGTGCTGTTTGGGGGTAAAGGCGTGTCTGCACGCTTTAGAAGAAACGAGATTACGGGAGTTCTTGTCACAGGCATCATTCGTTCCCTCGTGGAGCCACTGATGAACGATAAACCAACTCAAAGCGGGTGGTGCAGGCGAAGTCTTGCACCAACATAAAGCAACAGTCAAAGACTGACGCTGTTAACCCCCGCTCCTGGAGATCAGAAGCGGGGGTTGTTTTTTTAGGAGGCAAGCAGGATGTTAAAGCTGACCTATATCGAGGACGGGTTACACCTGGAGCGCATGACGGCTCCCCTGGAAGTGCTGATTGCACAGCGCGTACTGCTGGCATTGCGCGCTGGACAAAAACTGTACGTTGAGCCGAGCCGTGCTGCCTTTTTGCTTCCTGTGGATGCCTTTGGGCTAAGCCACCTGGAGCTGACGCTGAAGCGCGATCGCATCCAAACCATTGCCGTGACTCCTGTGGATGACGACTTTGTAGAAGTGAGCATGCAAGGAAGCTGGCTGGCAGAGGGCATCGACGCGCATGAAGGGATGTTTCTCACAGCCTTCTCCGATCGCGCTGAGTTTTTTGTCTACAAGCTCTGGCAACGAACTCAAGTGCGTGCGTCATCCTTTGCTGTTGGCGACGGACGTTAGACCGTGGGCGATCTGAGCAGTCCTTGCTGCCGATCGCCCACGCGTTGATTCTCGATTGACGTTGCAAAGACCAGGCGTGATGACTTACCAATCGACGGATGAAATAGAAGCGTTAGTGAAAGCATTTGAGGGCTGTACGTTGCCCCGATCGCGCTGGACTCATGCCGCGCATCTTACCCTTGCTTTGTGGTATCTGGTGCATTACAAGCCGTCACAGGCGATCGACTGTATGCGCGAAGGCATTCAACGGTACAACGCTGCGATGGGCATCCAGCAAACCAACCATGGTGGCTATCATGAAAGTGGCTATCACGAAACCATCACCCTCTTCTGGCTGTGGATCGGGCAGTGGTATCTCGCAGAACGGCGCATGTCTGCCTTTGCACTGGATGGGGTGAATCAATTCCTTCAGCAATGTAGTGATCCACAACTGCCGTTCAGGTATTACAGCCGCGATCGCTTGATGTCGTGGGAAGCCCGCACAGATTGGGTTGAACCTGATTTGCACCCGTTACCATAAACGTGACTACTACTGAGGCAGAGGGCAAAGGAAGTTTTTGGTTTTTGGTTTTTAGTTGTTAGAAGAAGGCAGGAGTCAGAAGGAAAAGGGAGTTTTTGGTTTTTGGTTTTTAGTTGTTAGAAGAAGGCAGGAGTCAGGAGGCAGAAGGAAAACCGCTGTCAAGTGGTAACCTGATTCGCCTACGATGACGAATGTACCGAAGAGACTGACTCATCATGTGGCTTGTAACCGTGTATTGCTCTGCCGAAAGCTGGCGTAAGGCGGCAACTGCGTTTAACGCGATCGTCGCGAAATATGCGGTTAAACCGCTTTCTACCAAAAAAATGAAAGACGATGAGCGGCGTATTATGACGTTCGAGCTAGATGATGTCGGCGATGCTGAAGCTTTTCAAGATGAATGCATGACGTTAGAAGGCTTTACGGCTCAATTTGAATCCCTCTAACGCAGCGGCTACTCAGATGTCTCCTGCCTCTTGATGCCGCTTCAACGTCGGTGAAAAGCAGACCTTCTCTTGCAGGGGGTGTTGTGGGCACGGAGCCAAAATTCGCAACGCCACAAAAAGCTACAGCAAGGGTGAGAATCTTTAGTAAGCGAGAATATTCCTGTTATCAGTTGCCCTCATTGTGGTGCGAAAGGCGAAAGGCTAAATTTTTTATACTTCATCCTTTATCCTTTCCTCCTCACTCAAAACTTCTACACTGACCATTGATCACGAACTATTCACTCAGGAGCAAAGCAATTGGAACCAGAAAACACGGCAATCGAGCATCAAAACGTTCCTCAAGCACATCAGGGGCTACACGGCTTTCTCTACAGTTCTGACGATGAGCACATGGTTACGGCAACCGATAGTTCTCACTTGGATACAGCCGCTCAAGTCATGCCTTTAGAAGCCTGGTGCGCTCTGGCGGGTAATGCCAAAGTTGCGGGTGTGTATGCTGTGCTGGGTTGCGATCGCCGCCTTCAGTACATTGGCTATTCTCGCAATGTGGCACTCTCACTTAAGGGGCATCTTGCTCAGCTTGGCAGTGATGTTTGTGCGTTGGTGCAGGTAGAACCCTCCAAGGTCGCTCGACGAGAAACGATGGAAGCCCAGCGACAGGCATGGCTGGCTCAGCTAGACTACCTGCCATCGGGTAATGCGGAAGCAAGTGAGCTGTGGGCAAGTACAGTGGGTGAAGCTGCGATCGCCGTGATGTCCGCCGCTGAACGACAGGCATATGAAGAAAAGAAGCTCAAGTTGCGAAAAGCAATGTCAGACGCAGATCTGAGCCGTGAAAACGAGACTCAGAACCATGCTGGCTCCCCCTCAACGCTAAAAGCAGCCATAGAAAACGATGACTGGAGTGCAGTTATTCGAGAGCAAACCCAACAGACTTGACGGCTTTCCTATCAGCCCCTCGTGTATGCAAGCACTCTACAAAGACTTTTTGATTCGGGACTGGATGACGGTCGATCGCGCCCCTGCTGCCGACATCATTCGCTCTGTACTGGCAGAATACGGGTTGGGTTGGGAACCAGAAGGAGCCGATCGCGATGTGCTAGACGTTGAAGCCTGCTATCAAAAAGCAGGTGGCGAATTTTGGGTGATTGAGCAGCAGGGCAATTTCGTTGGCACGGGAGCCTATTACCCGATCCAGCGTGGACAGAATGCCGTCGAAATTCGCAAGATGTATCTACTGCCAGAAGCCAGAGGTCAGGGGGTAGGACGCTTTTTGCTTCAGACCTTAGAAACCGCGATCGCGACCCGTCATTTTGAGCAAATCTGGATTGAAACCGCCAGCGTGCTAGCCGAAGCCGTCAAACTCTACGAAAGCAGTGGCTATCAACCTGCTACAGGTGTAGAGACAGAGCGGTGCGATCGGGTCTATTACAAGTGGCTCGATCGCACTATGTAACAGCCTTGAAGCAAAAACAGTTTTGTAAACACTAGGGCGTGTCATCAATTAGCTCCGAAACCTTGTAATATCAGCAGTGTCACGCCCGTCTCAAAACACCAGGCTAGGGGCTGGAACCCTGGCTGCAAGCAATGTGTAGTAGTAATTGATGACAGCCCCTAAGTATAGACAGCTTGTGGACAAGCATTGTTTCCCTAAAGAGCACCAAGTGACTATAAAAACACTCCAGGTTAAGCTCTGGTAAAGATACTGTGAATTGCTGAGCGGTATCGTTTGCTACGTTAAACTAGCGTGGCAAGGGGCATCGTTGTCGGGCGATCGCGCCTGGTTAACCGACCATTAAACCGAATGAAGGGAATCTACCAAGTCTCTGAGCTATAAAGCACACGCTCCATAGCTACTGGCTACATGGGCTGCGCGTTGCCCAATCGCTCACAAACGAGACTCTGCCCATTTCAAATGACGGCACCATTGTCAATCAAACATTGTGTGGCTGCTCATTTCAATTCCTCAATTCGTGTCTGGAAAACCCATGAATCAAACTCTTTCAACCTTCAAACCAAACGCCAAGTCTCTTTTGGGCTTTACGGCGGCTGTCGGTATGACAGCACTGGCTGTCGGTAGCACAGTGGCACCCGCTGGAGCTTTTACAGTTTTTACAAATCGTGCCGCTTGGCAAACTGCGATCGGCAGTGGCTATACCATTAGCGACGATACGTTCAGTACCCCTATTGCTGATGCACCATCGATCACCTTTGATAGTGGCATTGTCAGCACAGGCACCGGAGGGAATGGTACAAAGTTCAACGGGGTACAAAATTCGGGTGAATACAAAGGTGGACTCAAGCGACCCGGCGTAACGAATGGTGCTCCTGCTGGGTTCTTTGAGAAAATTACCTGGACGTTTACTGACCCGGTCAAAGGATTCTTTGCCGATTGGCGATCGATTAACGCGCTTCTCATCACAGGCAACTTTGATGGTACGGGACCGCAAACGATCAACCTCCGAAATGCACTCGGCGGACCTAACGGTGGCTTTGGACTCATTGGTGAGAAGAAGTTCACCGAGATTACGTTCACGCTACCTGTAGCCAACAACTCAAGAACGGACAACTTCTTTGTAGACAATCTTGCGGTTGCGGTGCCAACGCCTGCCTTACTGCCAGGGCTTATTGGTCTCGGCATTGGTGCATGGCGCAAGCGGAAGTCTGAACAAACCGCTGAGGCTGAGGCGAATACGTAACGGCTGCTTCTCTGCATTGAGTATCTAGACGATGCCCTGGCAACCATGCTGGGGCATCATTTAGCTCTGGGCTAGAATGTGCGCGGCTACACGATGCTATTTTGATTTTTTCAATAAGTATGTTTGTAGGCTGGTTATCATTCTCAGAGCAGCTTCGCCTGTCGTGGTTGGGGGTTGAGTGGCTAGGCGACCCTGTACGAGTTGTGCTGACGTTAGTTGGCGTTATCAGTCTGCTCTGGTTTTTTCGCTCCAGACGGTGGCTGCGTCGAGTGCAACGGTCTGCGATCGCCCTGCTCATCGGCTACTTGCTTCTCATCTCGCCGCCAGTTGTAGCGTTAGCCATGGCGGGCATTGTCAGTCCACTACCCCCTGACCCCGGTACGAAAGTAGATGCGATCGTCATTTTGGGGCGTGGACGTGAACAGAGTCCAGAGCGGGTGAAAGTGGTTGCCCAACTCTGGCAAAACCAGCGGGCACCCATACTTTTTGCCAGCGGGATTGTTGATGCACCTGAGTTGGTAACGACGCTGCGAACTCAGTCAATCCCGGCTCAGGCAATCAGCGGTGAAAGCTGTTCGCGCACCACCTGGGAAAATGCCGTGTTTACAAAAGCGCTGCTGCAACCGCAAGGAGTCAAGCAAATTCTTTTGGTGACAGATGCACCTCACCTGTGGCGATCGCTCCTCATCTTCGAGCAAGCGGGATTCCAGGTCATTCCTTCTGCAAGTTCCCTTGCTAGCGAAATGACAAGCGCTCAACGTGCCATGCTGCTCCTCCGCGAGTATTTTTTCTTAGGCACTTATCCCATCACACTTGAGCAAGAGCGCAAGACTCTACAACGACCTCTGGCAGACGTAAAGCAGCAAATCGCCAGTCAAAAGTGCCGTGTTTAAAGTTTTGATTACGGCGTTCCTGTCACGGTTGCCCAGAAATATTTTTTAAACGACCCGGCATCCATTGTCAGGCGTAGCTGCTTTGACCAGGTGTAGATATCAAACGTCACTGAATCACCCTGCACCGACACATTGCCTAACAGCGCAATCCAATGATTGGGCAGCGGTATAAGGGGCGGACTATTGCCCAACATCCCCTCAGCCGTAATCAACGCAAACGCAACGCCACCCGCTTGCAAGGCGGCAGCAGCATCTTGCATTGCGCTGATATCATTCATCAGGTAGGCATGGTCATAGTCCACATGGCTATAGCCAAGAATTTCCTTGACCCAGCCTTTCATCTCCCACGATTTGGTCATCCCAGCCAGGTTGCGAATTGTATCCGGTGCGTTGGGTTCTACCGGAAAAATGACATCTTCCGCATCGCGCAGGGTTGCCAGCACCATCCAGTCTGCCTGTCCCATCTTTAGATCGCCACGGCTGGCATGTCGGAGTTCGTCGGAGGACGCGATGTAGTGGTTGCTGCCCTGAAATCCACCGACTAGAAAGAGGCTGCGACACATTTCGACGTAGCGGAGTGGCTGTTTTTGGAGCAGAGTGACGAGCACTGCCGCTGGTCCGCAAAACGGTTGTCCTCCCTGGTTGACCTGAAATGGATCTTGCACCCGTGCCCGCATGTCAGCAATGACGGTTGCTTTATCCAGGAATGCCCACGCGCTAGGCGCACTGGACTGTTCAAAGTCTGCGATCGCCGCCATCGCCGCCTCAACCTGCGCTGGGTTAGAAGGATAGGTGCCCGTTAAAACTTCCCTGGTAATCATAGTCTGCCCCTCAAGGCTTGCAACAATCGTTTATAACCACTTTCACTAACCACACCATCTTTACCCCTGATTCCCTACTCCCCACCCCCTACTCCCTACTCCCTCTCCTCCCTCTCCTCCCTCTCCTCCCTCTCCTCCCTCTCCTCCCTCTCCTCCCTCTCCTCCCTCCCCACCCCCTACTCCCTACTCCCTCTCCTCCCTCTCCTCCCTCTCCTCCCTCTCCTCCCTCTCCTCCCTCTCCTCCCTCCTCCCTCTACTCCCTACTCCCATTCAAACGCTGGAAAATGTTTAAGGTACTTCAACCCCTGCGATCGCCCTCCAGGTTAGCGTTGATATTTCTTACTGAGATTATATTAGTCTGGTAGGATAGGGTGGCGGTTTCGCGTTTCGGCTACGGCATTTGCTTTTATAATCGCCTCAGTAGCGTTGGTCACGTCCGTGCTTGCGATTTACCCTGGTAGCTTTGATCCCATTACTCTTGGGCACCTCGACATCATTGAGCGGGGTTGTAAACTCTTTGATCAGGTGATCGTGGCTGTGTTGCGTAATCCTAACAAAACCCCATTGTTTACAGTGCCAGAACGCATCGAGCAAATCCGTCGCTCAACACCTCACCTGTCTAATCTTGAAGTAGACAGTTTTGATGGATTGACGATCAACTACGCCAAAATGCGCCATGCAAGCGCTCTGCTCCGTGGCTTACGAGTTCTTTCTGACTTTGAGATGGAGCTGCAAATGGCTCATACTAATAAAACACTTTCTGCTCAGATTGAAACCGTCTTTTTGGCAACGTCGAACGAGTATAGTTTTTTGAGCAGCAGCCTCGTGAAGGAGATCGCCAGGTTTGGCGGTGCGATCGATCACCTTGTTCCAAAACATGTCGCCGTAGATATTTACCAATGCTTCGCCAAGATCCCTCCAGCATCAGCCCAGACCACGAATTTAACGCCAGCGCCGGACCGTCCCAAAACGGAGTTGCTCACAGAGAGTCTGCCCGATCGGGAAACGTAGACATTCAGCGAGAACTGAATCGGCTGGAGGAAATTATTCTTGACAGCCCACGGGTGCCCATGACTCGCTGGACGTGGGTGGATGAAGAGCAGTTGTTAGAGCAGCTTGATTTGGTGCGGCTGAGTTTGCCCGAAGCGTTTCATGAAGCAGACGCGATCGTCCGTCAAAAAGAGGAACTCTTTCTACAGGCAGAGCAGTACGCTCAGGAAGTGGTAGAAAACGCTGAACGGCGGGCTGCCCAAATCTTAAACGAAATGGGGATTTTGCGGCAGGCAGAGATTGAAGCACAGCAGATGCGCCAGCAGGTGCAACAAGAGTGTGAAGCCGCAGAAGCCCAGACGATCGCCGAAATGGAACGGCTACGTCGTCAAGCACAGCAAGAATTGGAAGAAATGCAACGATTGGCGATCGCCGAATGCGAGGAAATTCAGGCAGGTGCCGATGAATATGCCGATCGCGTCCTGCAAGAAATGGAGCGACAGTTGAGCGAAATGATGCGGGTCGTTCGCAATGGACGACAGCAACTCCAGCCAGAAGCACCTGCTCTTCGTTCCAGAGAGACAACCTCTAGAGAGACCGCTTCTAATAGCCCATCGGCGCGATCGTCCACCTCAAAGAGCGATCGTGCCAAAAGCTAGAGACCGCTCTAGGGGCTGTCATCAATTAATACTACACATTGCTTGCAGCAAGGGTTCCAGCCCCTAGCTTTGTGTGGTGGGACGGGCGTGACACTGCTGATATTGCAAGGTTTCGGAGCTAATTGATGACACGCCCTAGAACGTCCGTAGCCAAAATTGTAGAAATGTTCGGCGGTTCTTGCAGTGCGTATTTGTAACCTAGCTGGCTCGCTTTGCCTGCCAAACTGCGCCCATTGCCGCACCCATCCCTGCGACTAGCCCTACGCTCATGCCCTCGATCGTTCTCGTGACGGGGCTTTTTTTAAGGCATTGAGTGGAGGGAGCCACTTCTTGCAGGCAGCTATTACTCTCTGCCCAGCTTGCAGTACCACCTAAAATGACCCCGGCTGCACCACACACGAAAATCAACGTCAAAACAGATCGGTTCTTTTTTCTACCCATAGATGGATGCCAAACGCAACATAAAGGAAGAGATAATCTCCCACCTAATTTACCCATTCAGACTGTAAAGTCAACAGGTTTTGCAGAATCTTGATCTGAACGAGAAGTCTATGTAGAGGCTGGCGGAACCGTTCTGATGGGAGGAGGCAGAGGGCAGGGAGGTTGTTGGTTGTTAGTTTTTAGTTTTTAGAAGGAGACAGGAACGGTTCATGCACTAACAACTAACAACTAACAACCAATGACTCCTACGCTGACCGCTAGAGAGGGGTAGGCACTCGCTGTGTACTGCTGATTCTCGAAAATTCTATGAGCTTTAACCTTGCGTCTGAGCATCCTAACGTGCAATCCCATGCTTCACCAGAGGAAGATTATGGTGTACTAGAAAGACCAGCGCTATGATTCGCCCTTTAGGATTTGCCTTTAAAGATGGTTGAGACTTCGATCGCCAGCATCCCCAATTTTCTCCAGCTCTCAGAGTCAGTTGCAACCGCAGGACAGCCGACGGAGGCGCAGATTGCGGCGATTCAAGCAGCAGGCTACAGCGTTGTAATTAATCTTGCGTTGCCCAGTTCGACTGATGCCTTACCCAATGAGCAGGCGTTGGTCGAAGCGCAGGGCATGACCTATATTCACATTCCTGTCGTGTGGGAAGAGCCAACGCTGGTGGATGTGCAGCAGTTTTTTAGCGCGATGCCAAACCCATGCGGAACAGCCAGTGTTTGTCCACTGCGCGAAGAATATGCGCGTTTCGGCGTTTATGTATCTCTATCGTCGGTTGTGCGAAGGTGTTGAGGAGACGATCGCCCAACGAGCTTTGCAGACGATCTGGATACCCAACGATCGCTGGCAGGCATTCATAGCGCAGGTCGTGCAGTACTATCAACAGCATTAGCTTTTTCCCCGATTGGCTTTTTTTACATCACAGCACGAACTTATGGACAATTTTTTACCGATCGCTTACGTTCACAATCAATTTCTACCGTTTGCCGAGGCAAAGATTTCGATCGCCACCCATGCGTTGCACTATGGTACGGGCGCGATCGGTGGGTTGCGAGGCATCCCTGATCCGCAGAACCCTGATCAAATGTTGCTCTTTCGGTTAGAGCGTCACTGCCAGCGGTTGAGCCAGAGTGCCCGGTTTCTCCATTACGAGTTGCCCAGCACGACGATCAAGCAAGTCATTGTTGAATTGATTCAAAAAAATCGCCCGACGGAGCCGTTTTACATTCGTCCACTGGTTTACACCTCTGGGCTTGGTGTTGCACCCAGACTCCATCAAGTCGAGAAGAGCCTACTGGTCTACGGGTTGGCAATGAATGATTACCTGTCGCCCGCTGGGGTGAGTTGTCGCATTAGCTCCTGGCAACGTCAGGCAGATAACAGTATGCCGTTACGGGGGAAGATTACTGCGGCGTATATTGCTTCCGCTCTCGCCAAAACAGAGGCGGCTGAGTCAGGGTTTGATGAGGCTCTTATGCTCAATGCCCAGGGCAAAGTCAGCGAAGCCTCTGGGATGAACCTTTTTCTGGTGCGGAATGGGCAACTCATTACGCCTGGGTTTGATCAAGACATTCTAGAAGGCATTACGCGGGATAGTGTGCTGACCCTTGCCAGAGATATGGGCATCCCCACGATCGAACGTCCGGTTGATAAGTCAGAACTCTATATCGCTGAGGAAGCGTTCTTGACGGGGACAGCGGCAAAAGTGGCACCGATCAAACGCGTCGAAAACTACACCTTGCCAGACGATCGCCCTATCACCAACCAGCTACGAAGCAAGCTGATAGCCATCACCGAAAAGCGTGACCCTCAGTATCAACACTGGGTGGATACGATTCCCCTGAACTAGCCGCACAAGTCTCTTTAAAGTGATATAGCAATCTCTAGTCAAGTAAAGCACTGTCGCAAACTAAAAACTTCATACTGCATCTAGGTGAAAACTGCTGTACATTGCTCTGGAGTAACGTCTTGCTGCGGCAAATAGCGGCGAGGCGAATGCTGCGATCGCTGACGTAAAGGACATCACTATGAACGTATGGCATTGGGTGCGGCAACAGGCACCAAAACTGGGTATTGCGCTGGTGACGCTCATTCTGACCGTTGGGTTGGCTGGGTTTTATAGCGCCAGTAGCAACGCTCAGACAGGTAAGACACAGCTTTTATGGTACGGGCAGTCTGCCTTTAAGCTCACAACTCCGTCTGGCAAGGTGCTGCTCATTGACCCCTGGCTCGAAAACCCGCTCAATCCCAATGGCAAAGCTGATCTGGCGAACCTGAAGCAGGTCGATTTGATTCTGGTCACTCATGGTCACTTTGACCATCTTGGGAATGCACCGGAAATTGCCAAGAAAACGAACGCCAAGCTTGTGAGCACCTACGACCTGGGGCAGGCGATCGCAACCTTCGCCGGGTATCCCAAGGATCTCGTCGCGTTTGAGACGCAGGGAAATTTTGGCGGTGAACTCAACTTGCTCAACGGCGAGGTCAAGGTGGCATTTATTCCAGCCGTGCACAGTTCTTCGGTGGCTTCTGACGGTAGCCCTGCCACCTTTGCTGGCAATCCGGGTGGGTTTCTCATCAGCGTCAAAGATGGACCTGTCATTTACCACACGGGTGATACCGATTTGTTCTCGGATATGGCGCTCATTCCTAAATTTAGAAAAGTGAGCTTGATGCTTGCCTGCATTGGTGACCAGTTTACGATGGGACCGCAACGGGCTGCCGAAGCGGTAAAACTCGTCAATCCAACGGTAGTCGTACCCATGCACTATGGTGTTTTCAATCTACCAGGCACGCCGCAGGCATTTTCTCAGGCATTGCAGCAGCAGGGGGTTAAAAGTCAGCTCAAACTGATGAAAGTCGGCGACGTTTTGAAGCTTTAATGCACGTCGGCTAAGACGGTGAATTCCCAATACTTCTCGCTTGAACGGCATAAAAAAGTAGAGGATTGATCGTGGTCAATCCTCTGCTTTTCATGTCTAAACATTGTGTCACGTCCAAATAGTACAGAGGTGCCTGTACTCGCACGTCAGCCAATGTAGCTTGCTTCTGCTTCCAAAAGACGAATGAGTGCTTCATCCCCGTTTGCTCGTGCAGCTTCTAACCGACGCTGCAAGTTTTTTTGCATATTAGCGCGATGGGTTTGAGTTGCTTGCGCTTGTGTCAAAGTTCCTTGACGGTTTTTGTTCATAGTAAACGTTCGTTCAAATTCAAGTGTGGTACCGATGTCAAATTAATGCTAACACCTCCTGCATTCAACGGTAGTTTATGATACGGAATTTAATGATTGGTGCTCAACGGCGATCGAGTCGCACAGATTACCGTTTATTGCGTTTTGTAAAAGCGATGCCATTGCTTGCGTAAGTGGCTGGAAAGACGCTGCATCGAAAAGCGCTGAGCCGCTAAAAAGTCTTGCAGTTCATCCGGAAAAGATGTGTAGCGGTGTGAAATCGAACTACTGATAGAGGCAAAACAGCTTTGTTCATTGCATTCTAAGAACATAGCTTGCGTTAGTCACGCTTGAGAAGGTGCATCGATCGATGACAAAAGGTTGAATCACAACGTGTTCCATGTCATGACGGTAATTACGAAAGATGCAAACGTCCTCTTTAGCTTTTCAAACCGATCGCGTGCTTGCCGCGAATAGCTCTCAGCCGATTCATGTCTATATGGGTTGGCAAATCTTTTTAAGCCGAGTTTTTAGAGAGCGCACTGATAAAGGAATGTGGCTGCACTGGTATCATCCAGCCGATCGCGATCGCAGTCGTGCTGTACGCTATGGCTATTTCGTTGCGCCTGACCAACCTTTAGAAGAGGCGCTGCACGCCGTTTATCAATCAATTGAAGCAACCGTCGAATTGGAATCGATGGAGCAGCATTGGTCTGCGCTGCCTGCCAGACATTCTTCGACGCGTGGTTAAGTGCAATGTCGATCGCGGTGTGCGTTAACTGGAAGCCCGATACATCCAATGGAGCAGCCTCGTGTCCTAACTCTTTTAAGTGATTTTGGGTTGAGCGATTGCTATGTTGGCGTGATGAAAGGCGCGATCGCCCAGGTCAACCCTTCATTGACTGTGATTGATTTAACGCATCAGATTCCCCCACAGAACATCGCTTTGGCTCGCTTTGCTCTGATGACGGCTTATCCCTACTTTCCAGCAGGCACCGTTCATGTAGCGGTGGTTGATCCTGGTGTAGGAGGCACTCGACGAGCGATCGCCCTTGCAATTGGCGAAAATGCTACCCAACCCAGCGGCTTTTTGGTTGGTCCCGATAATGGATTGTTTAGCGGGATTTTTACAACTCATCCTGTGATTGCAGCGGTTGAGTTGACGAAGACTCAGTATTGGCGATCGTCCACACCCAGCGCTACGTTTCATGGACGTGATATTTTTGCCCCGGTTGGCGCTCATCTAGCAAGTGGGGTGCCGTTGTTGCAGGTTGGTCAACCCATCCAACCAGAAACACTCGTCAGCCTGGATGTTCCCCAGTGCTTGATGGAAGACGTGAGTGCGACTGATCAGCCACGTTACAAAATTACGGGTTGTGTTCAGGCGATCGACCACTTCGGCAACCTCATCACCAACATTTCCGGAGCGCATGTATGGCATACGGACTGGTCGCTGTCGGTTAATGGAGAGACGGTTCCGGGCAGAAAGACATATGGCGATCGTCCGCCCGGAGATTTACTAGCTCTGGTTGGGAGTCATGGTTGGGTTGAGATTGCCGTCAATGGTGGCAGCGCTCAAGCTAAACTTTGCCCAAACCGGGAAAACGATTTTCGTGTTGTAGTTGAAACGTCTGGTCGTCAGCAAACGTGACCGACGATGCTTTAGGAATGAGAATTAAATCACTTCGCTACTGTCTTGTACGGGCTTACGGCCGTTCGCCCCTCCAGAAGACTCGATGTTCGATCTGATTCAATCCACGATCCTTATCGTGTTCCAGTAAACGCCTTTTCTGCGGGACCTGTCATATAGAGGCGGTTATCAGCTTCAGACCATTCGATTTGCAGCAAACCACCGGGGAGTTCAACCGTCACATGTCTGCCACACTTCCCGTTCAGCACGCCTGCCACCATCGACGCACAGGCACCTGTACCACATGCCAGGGTAATCCCAGCGCCCCGCTCCCATACCCGCATCTTGAGATAGTCCGATCGCACCACCTGGATAAATTCGGTATTGATCTTCTTGGGAAACACGGGATGGCATTCAAACTGAGATCCGATCGTCTCCAGGGGAATCGCGGCAACATCATCGACAAAGGTGATGCAATGGGGATTGCCCATATTCACACAGGTCACCTGCCAGGTTGTTCCGGCGACTTCTAGCGATTGATTGACGACTTTTTCGGTTGGAGCCGTCAGCGTGGTGGGAATGTCTGCCGCCAGCAGACGCGGTTCGCCCATATCAACGGTGATTAAGCCATCGGCTTCCAGTTTGGGGGTAATCAGTCCGCCCAAGGTATGGATTTTGTAAGCATGGGGTTCTGTGATGCCCTCCAACTCGGCAATAAATTTAGCCAGACAGCGAATGCCATTACCGCACATTTCGGGTTCTGACCCATCGTTGTTGAAGATACGCATGGTGTAATCGGTGCCGTTTTGTCCTGGGAGGGCAAAAATCACGCCATCGGCACCAATGCCAAAGTGTCGATCGCACCATTGCACCGCGTCTTCAGGAGTCAGGCGTGGTTCGGTTGCGGCACGGTTGTCAATCAGAATGAAATCATTGCCTAGACCGTGGTATTTCGTGAATGCGATCGCCATAGATTCTCTTAATAGATGGTGTGAAAAGGACACAGGTGAGGAATGATAGAGGGGGAAGAAAAATGATGGGGGATGAAGGGTGAGTTTTGAGTTTTGAGTTTTGAGTTAAAGCCAGTTGTAAAGCCTTTCAGTCATCTAGGGAAGGGCATTTAAGAGAAGTTGCTGGCTGGTAGTGCCTGAGCCGTTCCTGACTCATTCTAAAAACTAAAAACTAAAAACCAACAACTCTATCGCCTTCTGCCTTCTGCCTTTAGGAGCAACAAACGTCATGGCGACAGAATTGGAAACTGGATCACCGAGCGTGCGTCAAATTCAAAATTTGATTCGGGAAACGACCGAAGTTGAGTTAAAGCTGGTGACAGGGGATCTGTTGGCGGGCAAAATTCGCTGGCAGGATAGTGATTGTCTGGCGCTGGTTGACCAATACGACCAGAATACGATCGTCTGGCGGCAGGCGATCGTCTATTTGAAGCCCAGAATTTAACCATCACCCCAAACCCCACTGGTCAAACAAAAAGGCATATTCAAACGCCGTTTCTTTGAGGCTATCGTAGCGTCCGGATGCGCCGCCATGTCCGGCACCCATATTGGTTTTGAGCAGCAAGCGGTTGTCGTCGGTTTTGAGCGATCGCAGCTTTGCTGTCCACTTGGCAGGTTCCCAATACGCCACGCGTGAATCGTTTAAGCCTGCCGTGATCAAGAGATTGGGGTAGGCTTTTGCTTCTACGTTATCGTAGGGCGAATATGACTTCATGTAATCGTAGAAGGTCTTGTCGTTGGGATCGCCCCATTCTTCCCGCTCCATGACAGAAAGCGGCAGGTGGTCATCCAGAATCGTTGTCACGACATCGACGAAAGGCACATGGGCAACCACGGCTTTGCAGAGGTCAGGACGCGCGTTGATGACGGCACCCATGAGCAGTCCGCCTGCACTGCCGCCCATGATTGCCAACTGGTCTGCCGCTGTCCAGCCCTGGGCGATGAGATGCTCGCCACAGGCAATAAAGTCGGTAAAGGTATTTTTCTTTTTCAGAAATTTGCCGTCTTCGTACCATTGGCGACCCATTTCTGACCCGCCACGAATGTGAGCGATCGCCACCACCACTCCCCGTTCCAGCAGCGTCAGGCGTGTAGACGCAAAGGTGGCTGGGTAGCTAAAGCCATAGGAACCGTACCCTGTAAGCAGGAGGGGATTTTTGCCGTCTTTTGCCAAGCCCTTTTTGTACACGATCGAGGTCGGGATCTGGGTGCCATCCGTCGCCGTTGCCATCAGACGCTCGCTGGCATACTGGGTGCGATCGTACCCACCAAGTACAGGCGTTTCTTTTTTCAGCTCCCGTTCCTGGGTTTCCAGGTTGTAGTCGAAGACCGATCGGGGCGTGACGAGAGAGCTGTAATGGAAGCGTAAGGTGTCTGTATCAAACTCTGGGTTGCTGCCTTCATCCACCCCATAGGTAGGGTCGGGGAACTGGATGTAATGTTCTTTCCCGCTGGCAAGCTGCCGCACGCGAATGGTAGGTAGCCCTGCTTCGCGCTCGTAAATCACCAGATGCTTTGCAAAGGCACTCACACTCTCCAGCAACACATCGGGACGATGGGGAATCACCGATCGCCAGTTTGCCTTTGAGGGAGCCGTTACGGGGGTCTGCATCAGCTTAAAGTTCAGCGCCTCATCGTTCGTGACGATGTAGAACGAATCGCTGTGATGCTCAACCTGATACTCCACACCGGGCGATCGGGGCTGAATGACCTGGAACTTTCCCTCTGGCTGATTTGCGTCCAGATAGTGAACTTCGGACGTGATTTTGCTGTGGAGTTCCAGCAGAATGTAAGCGTCGCTGCGGGTTTTGCCTACGCCCAGGTAGTAAAAATCATCCGCTTCGTGGTAGACCAGTTCGTCATCGCTCACCGCATGTCCCAACTGATGCCGCAGAAGCTTGAAGGGACGATTCGCCTCATCTACCAGCGTATAAAATACGGTTTGGTTGTCATTTCCCCAGGCAAAGCCATAGCCCGTTTCGAGAATTTGCTCAGGATAGATCTGTCCTGTCACGAGGTTCAGAAACAGCAGCGTGTAGCGTTCGGAGCCGCTGGTATCGACTGAGTACGCCAGAATCTGGTGATTGGGGCTCACCGCCAGCAGCCCCACATCAAAGAAATCGTATCCTTCTGCCAGCGCATTTTGATCCAGGAGCAATTCTTCTGGTGCGTCTAAGCTGCCTGCTTTGCGGCAATAGATGGGATAAGCCTTTCCGGTCTCTGTGCGTGAATAGTAGTAATAATCGCCTTTACGATACGGCACGGACAAATCGGTTTCTTGGATGCGAGCCAGCATTTCGTCATACAGGGTAGTTTGCAGCCCTTCGGTATGCGCCATCATGGCTTCGGTATAGTCATTCTCCGCATCCAGATAGGCGATCGTCTTCGGGTCATCGCGGTAGCGCAGCCAGAAATACGGATCGACGCGATCGTCTCCATGCAGGGAGAGGGTATGCGGCTGGCGATCGGCGATCGGGGGTGATGCAGTAAGAGTCTCAGAGCTGATTTGATCCATCGTTCGGTTGATTCAGAGCTTAGTAGCGTGACGTGTAGCAGGTAAAATACAGAGAAAACTGGCGACAGTGATTCGTTTTAATCAAGCAGCAAAGTCTAAAAACATAAGTAAATTAAATAGTAATTTTTACTTATTAGGGAGCATAAACTATGAGATCTTGATCAAAGTAGCTCAAAAAGTATCTTAAGATTATCGTAAGAATTAAGCTGAACGACAAAAGCTAATCACCAATACCCAGGAGGACTGTCTATGGCGCTCGTACCACTGAGGCTGCTGCTCGATCACGCGGCAGAGAATGGCTACGGCATCCCTGCCTATAATGTCAATAACTTGGAGCAGATCCGGGCAATCCTGCATGCTGCTGAAGAAACCGATAGCCCTGTAATTTTGCAAGCGTCCCGTGGTGCCCGCAACTACGCTGGCGAAAACTTCCTCCGACACCTGATTCTGGCTGCGATCGAGACCTACCCTCATATTCCCATCGTGATGCACCAGGATCACGGCAATGCGCCTTCCACCTGCTACTCTGCTATGAAGAACGGCTTCAGCAGCGTCATGATGGATGGCTCCCTCCAGGCAGATGCCAAGACTCCTGCCAGCTTTGAGTATAACGTTGAGACCACCAGAGAAGTGGTAAAAGTCGCCCATGCGATCGGGGTCAGCGTTGAAGGTGAATTGGGTTGCCTGGGTTCCCTGGAAACGGGCAAAGGTGAAGCAGAAGATGGGCACGGCTTTGAAGGTGCGCTGTCTCACGATCAACTGCTGACCGATCCCGATGAGGCGGTTGATTTTGTGGAGCAAACCCAGGTGGATGCGCTGGCAGTGGCGATCGGCACCAGCCACGGCGCTTACAAGTTCACCCGCAAACCCACAGGCGAAATTCTTGCTATCAGCCGCATTGAAGAAATTCACCGTCGCCTGCCCAACACCCACCTGGTCATGCACGGCTCTTCTTCGGTTCCCGAAGATCTGATCGCCATCATCAACCAGTACGGTGGTGCGATTCCTGAAACCTACGGTGTACCTGTTGAAGAAATTCAAAAGGGCATCAAGAGCGGTGTGCGTAAGGTCAACATTGACACCGACAACCGTTTGGCAATTACCGCTGCTGTGCGCGAGGCTCTGGCGAAAGATCCCAAGGAATTTGACCCCCGTCACTTCCTGAAGCCTTCGATCAAGTACATGCAAAAAGTCTGTGCCGATCGCTATCAGCAGTTTGGCACCGCAGGCAACGCCAGCAAGATCAAGCAAATTGGTCTGGATGAGTACGCCGCGAAGTATGCCAAAGGCGACCTTGCCGCTGTGACTAAGAAGGCTGTAGGCGTGTAGAGAGTTTTTAGTGGTTAGTGGTTGGTTTTTAGTGGTTGGTTGTTCGATCAGGAATCCATCTCATCGCTAAAAATCAGCCGCTAATGGCTTCCTCCAGTTTGAGGAGATTATTTACATCTCTAAAATGAAAAAGCCGGATAGCTTTATTGCTGTCTGGCTTTTTCGATATCAACACTTCAATGCCTCTGCACCCTTTTGCTTGCACTTTGACGAAAAATTAAAATTAGAAAACAGCATTTTTCGTACAGGGCTATTTCACTCTGTTGAATAGATAGATGAGCAGCGGATGAGAACGGATGAAACGGATGATTTTCCAAACGTTTGTCGATCGCTTATCCGCTTCATCCGCTATCAAATCTGTTGCCACAAGACTTGATGCTTAAAATGAAATGACTCTGAGTTCACGTATGGCGCTCGATATTATTGGACCTACAAAGCAAAGTGCGATCGCAGACGAAGATATGGCTCTCTTTGAAATGATCCAAACCTTCGGCATCAAAGCATCTCAGTTTAAGATCATTTACGAGCGGTTTTATGAAAATCCCTACGTGGATGCGCCAACCTGGTTGAGTGAAATCCACCAGCTTCGAGAGGCTTATTTTGAACAGATCATCAAGGAAAAGAATGTTCGCGCTACAGATTCCGCTGTAAGAGAGCAAATTCTGGCACGCTTGAAGCAAAATGACCGATGGATGCTTAAATTTGACGAGTTAATTGCCGTGTGCGAGGACGCGATCGCCGCTGATCAAGGCTTACGATTCGTCAGTGACTGATCTTGCCTTCTGCCCTCTGCCTTTTGTTGTCTATGATGAAAGAAACCAGCGCGATTTTTAGCTATGGTGACACTCAATGCACGTAACTTATCCAGAGGCGATGTTCACCGCTTGCTCAAATTTCAGCCGCTTTACAATGGGGCATTCACACCGTTGTTAACCCTGCAACCGCTTGCAGAGACAGTACGGCAAGAGCTGCGACAAATTCAGCACGAGTTTAGAACCTATTGGGCTGAAGGTAAAATTTCAGAAGGTCAAATTCGCTTTTTAGCGGTTGCGCCATTATTGCGCTTAGCTGGCTTTAATCGACCTCCCATTCGCTTAGTCATTGAGGAGGAAATTGCACGTCTTTACATTGAAGATGAAGATACGTTTATCACTGGACGCTTAGATATTCTCGCTGTCAGCCAAGAGCAGCAAACGGCAAACCGGACGAACTTATGGATTTTAGTTGTTGAAAGTAAGAATAGCGATGCGTCTGAGTCTGCGGGCATTGCACAATTATTGACGTATGCGTTTTCTAGCTTAGAACAGCAAGAAACTGTTTGGGGATTAGTCACAAATGGCTCGACTTATCAATTCTTTTACATTAGCCGAGGGGAACCTAATACCTACCAAATAATGCCGCTACTAAGCTTTTTAGAAGACGATCGAGCAACTCAACTCTTACAAGTTTTGACCGCGATCGTCCAGTGGGAGGTTTGATAGTTTGGTTGGCGTGTTATTTAAATGTGCTGTAGGCTTTGCCCCCTCATGAAAGTATCAATGTCAAGCGTTAGCCCTTAAAAACGGCACGATTAAAGCCGCCAATTCAGCGGCATATTTTTGCGGCAGCGCATGATCGGCATCCGGGATAATTGCCAGTTTGGCGTGAGGGATTTCGTTGGCGTAGGTTTCGGAGTGCCAGAGGGGAATGGTTTCGTCCCGATCGCCCGTCATGACAAGCGTCGGCACCTTCAGGCGATGGATGTCTTTTTCAACGGTATCGATCGCATCTTCGGGACGCAGGCGATCGAGCAAAAAGGAACAGGCAGCGGGTTGTGCCATCAGTTCTTGTCGAAACCAGGCAATTTGATCCACGGCGGGACGTTGACCGATCAGGGAGGCGATCGGTTTTGCTAGTGTAAGTGCCCAATCGATCGCAGGCGTGCGCCACAGTAGGGGACGCAAGTGATCGTAGCGCCCACAGAAGCTATCGTCTCGAATGCCTGCCGGAGCCGCCAGCAACAGCCCTTTCACGGCATCGGGATACGCCAGCGCATAGGCAGCCCCTACCCAACCGCCGAAGGAATGCCCCAAAAGGTAGCACGACTCAATATTGAGCGCGGCGAGTACCTGATGCACGAATGCCACTTCTTGAGCAATGTCGTAGCGGATCGGTGGTTTGGCAGAATCACCAAAGCCCAGCAGGTCAAGACCAATGCAGCGAATGTGCGAATCTAGCTGTCCCATCAAGGGTTCCCAATTAGTGGCATCCCCCAAAAAGCCATGCAGCATAAGTAACGGCGTTCCAGTGCCCTGCTCTCCAGTGCCTTGCTCTCCAGTGCTTTGCTCTAGATACGCTGCCGTATGGGACGGTTGACCGGGCACTGAGTCCGATCGCAGGTGGAGAAGTTGTTTGGCGCTCAATGACGTAGGCATCCTGTGGTGTTGACCAGTTTCATTGTAGGCACCCTGGCATGTTGCAACGTAGTGCGCCTTTATCTCAAGTGTCAGCGCGTGTTTCGATAATCTGCCCCCCTAGTTTAGTATGCAAGCCTGCAAACACCGCACTGAGTTAAACTCTGAAGGTCATTAGTTGAGAGCTATGCTCAGTAGCACCCTCGCGTATGCGGCAGGACTCGCGTGTTGACTAAAACCTCGGAGGTTTAAGCCATAACATGGGTTGTAATGCTTAATGCCTGGTGAAAACCTCCGAGGTTTGCGTTAGCCCTAATGAGCCTCACGATCGCAGACTACGCGACCAACCTTTGCCATTTTAGCCGGGTTTGAGCTGGAAGAAAGACACGCCTTGCAATGCTATTGTCAGAGAACACCAGCACAGCTTATTGAAAACTAATATCAAGAAGAGCTTGACAAGGCGATCGCTTGAACGCTAAAAAAGCATATTGCTAAAACTTCTAATTAGCCTCGTGTGGTGCTACTTCTGGGCTAGGACGTAAACGAAGCTGCGTTTTCTGACGACAACAACCTGCACTCCAAGCGGGGGAGGGGGATAGCCAGTCAGAAACATAAGCTCTAGTCTATTTTCGGAGTCGTTTTCAGCAGAAAGTAGAATGATTATCGTTCTCGTTCGGGGCGATAATCCAATCATCTTGTTTACTGCGGGCTGATTCATACCGTCTGTGCCATTCAGCTTGTACCGTTGAGGCTGTCCGTTTGTTTGGTATTGTGTGAGGAATTTTATTCATGTTCAAATGCTTTGTTCGTTCCCTTCTGGTTAGCCCTCTCCTTTTGAGCGCGGCGGTTCTGGCGGCTTCGGCACAGACGGATCACCCCGATCGCACCTTTTCACAAGCTGCCTTACCAACGGCTCAGTCAATGGCTACGCAACCCGATGGGACGATCGTGGCAGGTAAAATGCCTGCGGTAATACGCCCTGAAGCCGTAAAAATGGCTCAGGCTGCTGCACCGATTCCAGTTCATGCCAGCGATACTGTGGATCAGGTGGCATTGGATCAGGTGACATCGGTATCGCAGTTGACGGATGTGAGACCGACTGATTGGGCGTTCCAGGCATTGCAATCACTGGTAGAACGCTATGGCTGCATCGTCGGCTATCCTGACAAAACCTACCGGGGCAACCGGGCGCTGTCTCGCTACGAATTTGCGGCGGGTTTGAATGCCTGCATGGATCGCATCAACGAACTGATTGCAGCAGGAACGGCTGACCTGGTGAAAAAAGAAGACCTGGCTGTGTTGCAGAAGCTACAGGAGGATTTTGCTGCCGAACTCGCTACTTTGCGCGGTCGCATTGACGGGTTGGAAGCCCGCACCGCTAAGTTAGAAAAGCAGCAGTTTTCAACCACCACAAAGCTCAATGCTGAAGCCGTTTTTGCTATTGCTGGAGTGGCGACAGGCGATACGGTCAATGGCAATGCGGTGCAAAAGAATACCGTTCTGGGCGATCGCATCCGGCTTAACTTTGATACTAGCTTTAACGGTGAAGACTTGTTGCGGGTGCGGCTACAAGCGCTCAACCTCCAGCCCTTCTCCTCCAATGCGACCTTTACCCCCGAAGGCGATCTGCGGTTTGCGGCTTCTCCTGACGGTACAAACACGATTGGCATTGATGCCCTGCTGTACCAGTTTAAGCTGGGCGAAAAGACCACCATTGTGCTGGAAGCGAATGCAGGCGCGATCGACGACTTCACAGATACCATCAACCCCTTTCTGGATGGGGATGGTGGCAGCGGGGCACTGTCTCACTTTGGCACCCGCAACTCAATTTATTACCTGGTCAATGGTGCCGGAATTGGCATCAAGCACGAATTTAGCGACAAGCTAGCGCTGAGTTTAGGCTATCTGGCAAATGATGCGGCAACACCAGGTAGCGATAGTGGACTCTTTAACGGACCTTTTGGCGCGATCGCCCAACTCACCTTCAGACCCTTTGAACCGCTGGCGATCGGGCTAACCTACATTCGCGCTTACAACAACGACTTCACGGCAAATGGGAGTGGCGGCAGTAATAACGCTAATCTCGGCAACCTGGGTGAGGCGTTCAATAGCGATTCGTTTGGCTTAGCTGCCTCCTTTCAGTTAAATCCCAAGATTGTCATCAACGGTTCGGTGGGCTACACGAACGCGAATGTACTCAGCGGCACCAGAGGCAGCGTGGATATCTGGAACTGGGCGGTTGGTCTAGCCTTTCCCGATCTCTTTCGGAAGGGGAGCATTGCAGGCATTATTGTGGGCATGGAACCAAAAGTTACCAACGCAAGCAGCCGCTTGAACTTCTTAGAAGACCGCGATACGTCACTGCACGTTGAGGGCTTTTACCAGTTCCAGCTCACCGACAACATTGCCATCACGCCAGGACTGATCTGGCTCACAGCACCCGACCACAACAGCAACAACGATGGCATTCTCATTGGGGTGATTCGGACGACGTTTGTCTTTTAAAGGGGAATGGGGAGTCGGAAGTCGGGAGTGGGGCTGAAGGATGAGGGATGAGGGATGAGGGATGAAGGCTAAAGAGTAGTTTTTAGTTTTTAGTTTTTAGAAGAAGTCAAGAAAGGCTAATGCACTAACAACCTTTCTGGTCTGCCCTTTCTAATCTTCCGCAAGGCTTTACAGCTAACAACCTTTCTTGAATGCCCGAAGGGCTATACAACTAACAACTAACAACTGGTTCAACTCACTCCTCACCCCTCACTCCTCACCCAAACAAAACCCTTGCCACATCCCTCCTGAGTCGCTGTACGCTAAGGAAAGTTTGGAATGCAAGCCGTCGCAAAGGAATCGCATGAGAGGTACAGGTCCGATCGTGGCATCAGAGCAACAGGCAACGCAGCAGCTTTCGACGCTACGACGCTTTTTGCAATACCTGCGCCCCTATCAAAAGGAAATGCCGATCGCGATCGCGCTGGTCATGATTGGTGCGGCAACGCAGGTCATCGGGCCGTTTCTGCTGGGTTGGTCGATCGACCATTTGATTGAACAAGGCAATTTATCGGGCTTGCTGCTGCTGTTGGCTCTGCTGGGGCTGATCTATATTCTGGGCGTTTGGGCGATTCGGGGGCAGATCTGGCGGGTTGGCTCGATTATGCAGCGGCTTTTGGCGCACCTGCGGCAGGATATTTTTACTAAAATCCAGAGTTTGCCGCTGGGTTTTTTCGATCGCAGTGAAGCCGGAGACTTGATGAGTCGCCTGTTGAATGATGTCAACACGGTAAATCAGGCGTTTGGGCAGACGATCGCGCAAATGCTGGGCAATACGTTCAGCTTGATTGGGATCGTTGTAGCCATGCTGACGATTAACCTGCAACTGGGCTTGTTGAGCAATCTGGTTGTGCCGCTGATGATTTTCACCACAGGGCTGTTTGCGCGGTGGGCACGCGCCCGGTTTCGTGTGACTCGTCAGACGATCGGCGAACTTTCTGCCCGACTGGAAGAAGACATCGGTAGTGTGCGAGAGGCTCAGGCATTCAATCGGGTGCAGATGAACATTCGGGAGTTTGACCTGCTGAATGCGGCAAACCGCGATGCCAACGTGCAGGCAGTTGCGATTACGGCGGCGTTTTTGCCATCGATCGATTTTCTCAACACGCTGGCTACGGCGGGGGTGCTTGCCTATGGAGGCTATCTTGCGGTGACGGGAGCGGCGACGATCGGAGTTGTAACCGCCTTTTTACTCTACGTCCAGCAGTTCTTTCGCCCGATTCAAATTCTCAGCCAGTTTTATACCCAGGCGCAATCGGCGTTTGCGGGGTTGGAGCGTATCTTCTCCCTGCTGGATGAGCCATCCTCGTTGAACGATGCACCCGATGCAACCCAGATGCCGCCGATTCAAGGTAAAGTCACGTTTGAGAACGTCTCCTTTGGCTATACGCCGACCAAGCTCGTTCTCAATGGGGTTAACCTGACGGTGAATCCCGGTCAAATGATTGCCCTGGTAGGACCAACGGGTGCTGGTAAAAGCACGTTTATCAACCTCCTTTTGCGGTTTTACGATGTTTCGGGCGGTGCGGTGAAAATTGATGGCATTGATGTCCGCAGTGTGACGCAGGCTAGCTTGCGCCGTCAGATTGGCATTGTGCTGCAAGACAACATTCTGTTTAGCGGTACGGTCGCAGAAAACATTGCCTTTGGTAAACCCCATGCCACCCATGCCGAGATTGAAACCGCTGCCCAACTGGCAAATGTGCATGAATTCATCACGTCTCTGCCTCAGGGCTATGCGACCCAGCTAGGTGAACGAGGTGCGCCGCTGAGCCAGGGACAGCGCCAACTGGTGAGCATTGCGCGTGCGGTTTTGATTGATCCCCGGATTCTCATTTTGGATGAGGCAACCAGCAGCATTGATACACGGACAGAGGCACTGGTGCAGGACGCGATCGCCCGTTTGCTGAAAGGTCGTACCAGTTTTGTCATTGCTCACCGTCTCAGTACCGTAACGCAAGCCGATCAGGTTCTGGTCATCCAGCAAGGGAAAATTGTGGAACAAGGCACCCACGACGAATTGGTTGCACAGCAGGGTGTTTATGCCAATTTATATGCACTTCAGCTTGGTGTTGCAGAAGCTTAACCCCTCAGAAGCCTGGTTAACTGACAAATCTTTGAGCGAGTACTTGAACCCGCCCTGCACTCAAGTGCGGGCTGATGGCAGGAAGTCCTCTCTAGGCTTTGCCTTCCCGAAGGGTAGAGGACTAGGAGAGCCTGACAACCCGTTTTAACAGGTTTCGTACCATTAGCCCGGATTTTAATCACAGGCGGGTGAGCAACGAAGCTACCAATCTTTCAAGCCTTTTGTCAGCCAATCAGCCTTAAAAACCGCTGAATCTTAGAGGCTGTCATCAATTACGACTATATATACTTTGCAGCAAGGGTTCCAGCCCCTAGCTTTGTGTTTTGGGACGGGCGCGATAATGCTGACACTGCAAGGTTTCGAGCTGAATTGATGACGCGCCCTAGCAAGCACCAGATCATCGATTCTGCGTGGTTCGCCAAGCTTGCCTCGTTGCTTTCACCGAGTTTCCTGCTTCCACACCAGGTTCTGCTTCTGCGCTGTGCTCTAACTGTAAATAGGTACGAACGCGGGTAAGCAATTCATTAAAGTCGATCGGCTTGCTAATGAAATCATTTGCCCCTAATTCAAGCCCTTGCAGAGCGCTCGCTTTATCGTGAGCCGTAATCAGCAAGATCGGCATCGCTGGCAGACTCTCATCTTGCCGAATGCGCTGTGTGACTTCGTATCCAGTCATATCCGGCATCATGACATCCAGCAAGATCAAATCTGGGGGGGATGCCTTGATTTTGCTTAAGGCAACGCTTCCACTGGTGGCAACATCCACGGCAAACCCCTCGGCTTCTAAGATGGTTTGCAAGAGAAACAAATTGTCTGGGATGTCGTCAACCGCAAGCAGCCGATATGACTCAGTTGATTTAGGTGTAGACATGGTGGCAACAGCCCTTAATGCTTAAAGATTTTTTACTTATTCATTACTATCTAACCGCTGCTTTGATACAGCGAGGTCTAGCCAGAGAAGTATTTCAACGTTTGAGTGCAGCTTCTTCCGCTTTTCTTAATTTTCTAGCGTTTAGTTCTCAGTAGGCTGACTGCTGAGAACTAAACGATCATTGCCCACACTCATGCAGTTGGTTGATTGACAAATCTTTTAGCGAGTACTTGACCCCGCCCTGCACCGAAAGTGCGGGCTGATGGCAGGAAGTCCTCTCTAGGTCTTGCCTTCTCGAAAGGTAGAGGACTAAAAGCGCCTGACAACCCGTTTGAACGGGTTTTGCACCATTAGCCCGGATTTTAATCACGGGCGGGTAAGCAACGAAGCGACTAGGGGCTGTCATCAATTAATACTACACATTTCTTGCAGCAAGGGTTTCAGCCCCTAGCCTGGTGTGGTGGGACGGGCGTGACACTGCTGATATTGCAAGGTTTTGGAGCTAATTGATGACACGCCCTAGCCTTTCAAGACTTTTGTCAGTTGATCAGCCCATAGAGAGACTTCATAAGTGCTCAAGGACTGCGATACACGTTCCATCTTTACTCTAACGTTCCATGCCGTTGCCTAGACCAGAGTGATAGCGGTTACTTCAGGGGGGCAACACAAGCGACCAGGCAGGTAGGTGCCCAGACCGCGATTAACATAAAGGCGATTGTTGCCCACGGTATGCAAGCCCTGTGCCCATTCCCAGTGCTTCGAGACCCGATCGCATTCTTTCATCCACGGCACAAAGCGTCTGCTTTGCCTTGGGAGCTTCCGATAGGTTTGGGAAAGAAGCTGCGAGACGTTGCCAATGCCAGGAAGCACAACCTGCCCGCCGTGGGTGTGTCCAGAAAGCTGCAAATCGACGCGCCACGGCTGTAAGCGAACCGCCGTATCGGGATTATGGGCGAGGACGATGCGGGGAATGGTGGGGTCGATCGCGCCCATTACAGGCACCGGGTTAAATGACGCTGACCAAAAATCCGCCAGCCCCACAAGCGCCAGTCCCGTTCCTAACGGATACGCAACCTCATTCCACAACACCTGAATGCCAATATTAGTGAGGGCTTTGGTCACTTCAGGACGCGATCGTCGGTAGCAGATATCGTGATTGCCCAACACGGCGTAGATGCCCGATCGACTTTGCAATCCCTTCAGCCAGGGCACTAAATTGTGAATTGCGGCGGGATCGGTGGTGACAAAATCGCCTGTCAGCACCACCAGATCCGGTTCCAGCGCGTTACTCGTCTCGATCGCCTCTGCCAACATGCGTTCAGAAAGCCGAATGCCGTCGAAGTGAAAATCAGAAAACTGGGTCAGCGTTACGCCCTGAAGGGTTGGCGGTAGATCGGCGATCGTCAGTTGCAATCGTTCTACCGTCAGAGAGCCTGTCAACAGTTTGTGCATAGGGCGTTTATGGCGGCGGTTGATTTAATACGGGTGTGGGGTGTCGGGTGTGGGGTGTCGGGTGTAGGGTATTGGGACGGTGAATGAAATTGGCTGAAAAAACTAGCTGTAAACCATTTATGGCAGAGCGCCTTAGGATCGAGAAGAAATAAAAGCGGTAATTTGGCGGTAGGGGCGCGGCATTTGGCAGAAAGGTACTGCCGTAGCGCCGATGATTTTCGCCCAAATGCCACGCCCTTACTCCAGCATAGAAGGGTTTACCGGGACTTAACCAATGTGGCTCGCTCGCCTGCCTCAACACGGGCAACAGCGGTTAGCAAAAACAACCGGGTCTGCTGGTATCGGAGCGGGAGGGCGATCGCGGGAGGGGCTAAGGTCGGCACGGTTGCCAGCGCTAAGGAGGCAGCGGATACTTGCCAGGGTGGCAGATCCCAGGATTCTGGCTGTATGGCGGGCTGTCGCCGCAGTCGTTGCAATGGTTTGGTCTGTTCTGCAATGGACATGATAAACACGACTAGCAGGAATGACAGGAGCAGCCCCAAACTCAAGCGGTGCTCTGGATCAGACAGCGAGAACCCACGCGACACCTGTGACACGGCTGGAGCTTCAGCAAGCTGCCAACCTGCTTTTGGCTGCACCACCTGTCGGAGTTCAGCCTGTTTGGTTGCGTACAGGTTTAGATTATCTGTGGCAAACCTTAACTCCAGATTAAGTGCCTCATATTGTCGTGACAGGGTTGCCCACTGCTTGATTTGCTGGGTGATTTGCGCCTCCGTTTGCCCGATCGCCTGCTGGCTCACTTCTAACACCTGCACCTGATGAGCAGCGGTTGCCCATTCCAGCAGCATTTGCTGATGAGTGACTTGCGTGTAATCGGTTGTCTGGTTAGCTTGAAAGTCGGCGATCGCCTGATTGCGACGGGCGATGAGGGGCTGCTGCACGGCTTCGGTCATCTGTCCTGCGACTTGCTGATAGCGCTGCTTCAGGCTTTGGAGTTGCATGGCGTTGGGCTGCGGACGGGTCAGCTCCACCGTGATCTGATCGGCGATCGACCGAAATTGAGCTAACAACGCCTGATAGCGATCGTTCTGTTGTAGTGCCTGCTCCATCACGCCCGTTTGGGACTGCCCGACTTGCTCACTCGCCCGCTTTTCTAAGATGGCAAGCTGGGTGCGGGCTTCCGTCAAACGAATCTGGAGATCTTGCCGCTGTTGGATGATGACGTGACTGCGCTGTGCCAACTGCTGCCCCAGTGCCGCTGGCTCAGTGATAGCGTGCTGCTGCTGGAACTGTTGCAGGTTTTGCTGGGCGATCGTGACCTGTTCTCTTAAATGAGGCAGCCGTCGCTCCACAAAGGTCAGCTCACGGCAAAGGCTGGTGCGGCACTCCTGGCTGTATTGCAGGTAGGCTTGGGACACCGTTTGCAGAACGGTCTGTACTTTTTGCGGGTCAGCATCCTGATAGGTGATCTCCAGCGTGCGATCGCCATCGCGGTGAGCAATATCCAGCTTTTGCGAGAGCGTTTCATAGCTCAGATCGGCGTACTGGGTCTGGAGTTGCTGCACCACAGGCGAGAGCAGCTTTGGACTCCACAGCACCTCCATTTGGGTGGCATAATCCAGGCTGGCAGTTGCTTGCGTGGCTGGATTCGCCGCCGTTTGCCCTGCCGTTTGCCCTGTCGTTTGAGGGTGCGTCGCTGATGCTGGGCTACCAGTTGGCTCAACCAGGAGCTGAAATTTGCCCTCGTAGGTGTCGGGTTGGTCAGCCAGACAGATCAGGCTCGTCCCAGCGACAGTGGCGATCGCGGCTCCAGCCAACGCTCCGGTGCGACGATTGAAAAGGTTGGGCAGTTTCGGAGGGGCAATCGGGGGTGGCGCGATCGGGGGAGCAATGGTTGCCTCGCCCCAGTCGATCGGAGAGGCTTTCTGAGATGGTTGGGGCACGCTGGTGTGATCTGTTAACGGCAGATCCAGTAACGACAGTGCAAACAGATCAGCCGTCGCTGGGGAAACCGAAAGAGTTTGAGACGCTGACATGATCATTTCAACCAAAGGGCAGTTCAACCAAAGGGGCAATTAACCAGAGAGATTGTTCAACAGAGAGTTATACAGAAGAGATCCCCCAACCCCGTGCTAGCGAACCGCTTCGCTAGAAAAAAGGGGGCTTTAGAGGTTCCCCCCTTTTTAAGGGGGGGTAGGGGGATCGAAACTTCAAGCTTCAACTGTGTAAGTCCTAAGAGAATTGTTCAAGCAACAGTCGATCGTCACACTTCAACCGGGGCGGCACCATTTTGTGAAGCTTCTCTCGCCTGATAGTGATACGCATAGGGCACCAGTGCCTCTTGACCACCGTTTGCTACCATCCCCAAGACCATCGTGGAAGAGATTTTCAATTCTTCTAGCGCCTGGTTGAGGGTGGGACGCTTGGTTTTGCCCAGCCGCACAACGAGCGTTAGCCCATCGGTTTGAGAGGCAACCAGGCTGCTATCGGCTAAACCGACCAGCGGAGGCGTGTCATAAATCACGAGGTCAAACACCATCCGAAAGCGTTCCATCAGCAGGCGCATTTTGCCTGAGGTGAGCGTTTCTGTGGGATCAACCGCTGTTTGCCCTGCCGTTAGCACCATTAAGTTGTCGCGTATGGGAGACTGCTGGAGTGCCGCTCTCACGTTGGTGTTGGTGGTCATTATGTCGCTCAACCCTAGCTGGTTGGGCAAGCCCATTTGATGATGCACCTGAGGATGGCGCAAATCAGCATCAACGAGAAGCACCCGTTGCCCCATTGCAGCAGCGGCGAGTGCCAGATTCACCGCGATCGTCGTTTTGCCATCGCCCGGTTCCGGAGAACTGATGGTGAGCGATCGCACCGAAGTATCAGGACGCTGCAAGCAAATGTTTTTGTAGAGCGAGCGAAACGCTTCGACAAACGGTGTGGCGGCAACGCTGGATGCGGTCTGTCTGTTCGCACTAAACATGGCGCGAATCTCTGGCAGTTCTAGCGTGGAGGGATCGGCAAGCACCGGAGCCGTTTCGTGGGTTGGCTGGTGGCGCTTACGTTTCAGCAAGGGCAGTTTGGTATACCAGGCGGCTTGAGGGGTGGCGCGATCGGGGTCCAGCGGAATCACCCCCAACAGGGGCAAGCGGGTTGCCTGACGAATATCTTTTGCCGTGTGATAGGCGTTGCTGCTGGTATCAGCCAGAAAGCCCGCGATGATGCCTAAGAATAGACTTAAAAAGATAGACACGCCGATGTAATTCAGCAGGGCGCTGGAGGCAACGTTGAGCGGTTCCCCCGTTGCGTCTCTTGCCAGCGTCGGTGGAGACAGCAGTTCCCAGGGGACTTCTTTCTGCGCGGCATCAATCTGCAATGCCTCTTGTTTCGCTAGAAATTCGTTCAAACTATTTGTGGCAACGGTTAGCTCGCGTTCAATGTCGGTAAACTGACGTGCCAGAGCGGGATATTGCCGAATGCGGGCATCCACTTCGCCCTTCGAGCGACTGATTGCCTGATCCCGTGCTTGCAGAAGGGCAAGTTCATCATTCACTTTACCCAGTACGCGTTGAGATTCTTGTTCCAGTAGGCGTTTCAGGTTTGCCTGACGATCGCGCAATGCCTGGAGGGTCGGGTTGGTTTCGCGCGATCGAGCGGTTTCCAGCGCAATCTGGCTCGTCACCTCTTGATATTTACCTAACAGCGCTTGATATTGGGGCGCTTCAGCGAGGGCAGAAGCTACATCGGCATTATTGACATTGCGCGACAGTGCGCTGAGCCGGGAGCGGCTTTCTGCCAGCTTGGTTGCCGTATCCATCTGCTGCTGCTCTAGATTGCCCGATTGCCCCACTGCCTGCTGACCCTGCGTATCGGGGTTGACAATCACATACCGCTGCCGAAAATCTTGCAACTGCTGCTGAAGCGTATTCACCCGCTGCCGAAGCTTGGGCAATTGTTCGTTGATAAATTTAACGCCCTGCCCAATATTGGTTTGCCGCTCATCTCGACTGTAGTTTAAGTACGCGGTAGAAAGCAGCTTCAGCATGTACTCAGCCACAGCGGGATCATTATCCTGGTAGCTGACCTGGAGAATTTTGGTGCCTTCTGCGCCTTTTTTCGCATTTTTGGGCAGCAAGCGCCCAATGGTAATGCTGTTGGCAACCCGATCGTACGTCATGCCTGGAAACTTAGTTTGTGCCTCTTTCACGATCGGTTCCAGCAGTTTGGGGCTTTGCAAGACCTGGATTTGGGTGGGGTAATCGAGCGCGGTCGGTGCCGTTTGCAGCGATTCACCCGGACTTTGCTCTGGGTTGAGCAACAGGCGTTTGAATTGTTCTTCAGCGGTGACAGGCTCGACCAGAAGCTGAAACGAGCCAGCATACTGAGGCGGCTTGCGATTGGCTGCCCAGATGGAGAGGGGAATGGAGACCGTTGCCACCGCGATCGCCACCCCCAACACAATGCCCAGCCGCCGACGGACAATACTTAATGGTTGATTGAGGTCAAAGGTGGCTTCATCGGTCTCCAGGCTTTGGGTCGCAAAGGCAGCAGACGGCTTTGAACCATTGGTAGAGAGGGCAGACGTGTGATTAGGTTTCATAGGGCACGGTATGCATTCTTGCGTGACGTTAGGAGCCGCGATCGACGGTGGATGAAACTGCCAGCATTCACGTAGACCAAGCCACTACGGAAGACCAAAAATCCTCAAGAAGCTGGAGAGTGAAAACAGGGGACTGAGAATGGTGCCAAGGGTATCGGTGACGCTGGTTAAGCCCGATCGACCCACCACGATGATGTCGTTGTTTCGCATGGAGGGATTGGTTTGGTCGTTAATGCCCTGGGCAAAATCAACCGAGATATCGCGCCGTAGCACCGTGCCATCCGGGTTCAGGCGAATAAGTTCCACCCGACTCTTGCGGGCGCGTCGATTATCAAACCCTCCGGCTGCCAGCAATGCCTGGTTCATGGGTGTATTGGGCGGCACCTGCACCACACCCGGTTGACGCACTTCGCCCACAATGTTGACGCGGATGGTATCGGGCGAAAAACTGGCGCTGGCAATCTGAGCGGCTTCGGCAGGCGTAATATTTGTGGCGGTGGGAATGGAAATGGTGTCGCCCGATTGCAAAATCACATCCTGTTTGAGATCGCCCGCTTGCACAAGCTGCAACAAATTGATGTCGATCGTTTGCTCGGCTCCCGATCGCGTGGGGCGACGAATTTGAATCCGCCGAATATCCGCTAGAGGTTTGATGCCGCCTGCCACCTGAATCGCCTGGGTAATGGTGGGGGGTTTTTCGAGATTGTTGGTGTTGCCACCCGTCGTTCCTTGTGCCCCAGCAGCGGTTGCACGCGGGTTAGTGCCCGTCACCAGATACGAACCAGGGCGGAAGACTTCACCCACGATCGCCACATTCACGGGTCTGCCTTTTTCACCCGCAAAGGTGGTGTCTGCCAACTGCAAGGACTCGGCTGTGTTTGGAGTGGCGGCGGCTACTACTGAAACGGAATCGCCATCGCGTAGGGTCACATCCTGCTGCAAGCTGCCGTTTTGCACATAGCTCCACAAATCAACGGTGATCACCTGGGGCGCACCCACCCGCTGCGGGCGACGAATTTGCACCTGCCGCACATCCGCTGCCTGGGTAATGCCACCTGCCGTTTGCAGCGCTTTGGTTAGAGTCGGAAACTGCGTCCCGCCATCCTGACTCGCCAGTGGGATGGTATACGTACCAGGACGGCTGACTTCTCCTAGCACGCCAATGGTAAGCGGACGGGGGGAAAGTAAACTAACGGTGACAAACGGACGCTTGAAAAATTTGGCATATCGCTTAGAAAGCTCGGCTTCGGTTTGCTTAATGCTCATCCCCCGCACTGAAACAGAGCCTAAAAGCGGTAGGTTAATGGTGCCATCCACCAGCACTTGCCGTTTGCCATTCTCGCCGCTATATTCGGGTACATCAAAGATATCGATTTGGATGCGATCGCCGGCACCCAGGGTGTAAGAACTTTCTTCAAACGGAGCCGGACTGGTAAGGTTGGGCATTCCTCCCGGAGGAGGTAGCTGGGAGGGTAACTGAGAGGGCAACCGAGAAGGCGACTGGGAAAGTACCCCTTGCGTCACGCTATAAGCCGGACTCGCGGTTAACACCCATGCCAGCAGTGCCAATCTGGTTGCCGATGGGGTTAAGCGAATGTGGGTAGAAATCACGTCATACACTCCCAGAACGTAGAAAAGCCAGACATTAGTAAAGCAACAGGGCGACATTCAACGTGACGGGCGAATGATTGAGATGTTTCAAAAAACGTCAAGTCTTTACTAGCAGCATCGTGAACGTTTATAGCCCCGTAAAACGATCTACTCGTAAAACGCTTTACGACCGGAAACATTCGTTTGTTTTACAGAATGCTCAAGATTGATCCGTGTTGTTCGGCGTAGCAACAGTGGACAGGGTGGCTCGTTGAGCGATCGCGATCCTCCAGCTTCGATCGCGCTTGAAATCGATTGATCCAGATACAGCGTTTTCCAATTTTCTGAGGTACACCTTACTCCCTTGACTCCCTGCATAGATCTGGACTTCACCTGCTTGAAAGTTGCTGCAAACCCCTAGCTATGCAATATTCAATGCTGCGCGATCGCATCCGGACAAAATACTGAAAATTTATGGAGTCGCAATCAAACAGTTGTAGAAATGTACCCATTGTGAAATTGCCTGAAGACCATAAACGCGGAGTATGCAGCCGCTTTCTATGCCAATGTGCAGCAAGACTCCGCCAATTGCCTGCCCAAACTTTCCGGTATCGCTGGCAATTGTATGAATGTATGTGTCAGAACAGGCAGGAGCGGTGGCGCAACAAGCTCAGGTGCTGAAAACATTTCGTTGAGTAGAAGAAATGGCTTTGAGCATGATCAATACCTGGTTGATAGAGTGCTGACGACACAGTGATGGGTCATCGGGTTATGGTCTCTCAAAAAGCCCCAGGTAACGGCAATTAATGGAGCTACTCACTGCATGAGCCTCAAACAAAAGACAATCAAAGGAATTATTTGGATTGCGATCCAGAATTGGGGAAATCAGATTGTTTCCTTTGCTGTCTTTCCTATTCTTGCTCGTCTGCTAGGACCAGAAGCCTTTGGTTTAATTGCCTTGACCAGTGTGTTTCTTTCCTTTTTACAGGTCTTTCTAGATCAAGGGTTCGGGCAAGCCATTATTCAACGGCGAGATCTTGAACCAGAACATCTGGATACTGCCTTTTGGACGAGTATGGGAATGAGCGTTTTTTTAATGGGATTAACCTGCGCGAGTGCAGACCTGGTAGCTGCTTTTTTTAAGCAACCCCTGCTCGTTCCCATTATTCGCTGGCTCTCGCTGTCCTTTTTATTTACAGGGCTGGACAGCATTCAATCTACGATTTTGAGCCGTGAACTTGCCTTCAAAACGCTGGCAACACGATCGCTCATTGCAACAGTAGCTTCTGGCGTAGTGAGTGTGACAATGGCATTTCAAGGCTATGGCGTTTGGAGTTTGGTGGCTCAAACCATTACTAATGGGGTTGTGAGTGTTGCTGTTCTCTGGAGCAGTACAAAATGGCGACCGGGGTTTCGCTTCTCCGTCAGGCATTTTAACGAGTTGTTTACCTATGGCATCAATATTGTTGCCACCAATATTCTGAATTTTTTCAATCGGCGTGCAGATGATTTCTTAATTGGGTACTTTCTTGGTCCGGTTGCTTTGGGCTACTACACTGTGGCGTATCGGCTGTTGCTGATCACAACGCAGCTTTTAATTAGTACGATGCAGCGTATTTCTATGCCTGTTTTTTCCAAAATTCAGGATGATACAGAGCGTTTACGACGAGCCTTTTTTAAGTCAATTCAGCTCACCAATCTGGTTGCCTATCCTGCGTTTGTCTGTCTCTCTGTGCTTGCGCCTGAACTCATTACTCTGTTGTTTGGCTCTCAATGGCAAGCCAGCATTCCTGTCATGCAGATTCTCGGATTGGTGGGCTTTCTTCAGGCGGGCTTTTTCTATAACGGACCAATGTTGATGGCGCTGGGCAAACCTCACTGGAATTTGCGCTACAACCTGTTTCAAGCAGTTTGCAATGTGACGTGTTTTTTGATTGCGGTACGGTGGGGCATTGTTGCGGTTGCGGCTTCTTACGTGATTCGCAGTTATGCAACGTCGCCTGTCAATGTGTGGCTCATTCGTAAGGCGCTGCACTTTAAGGTGGCAGATTATTTGCGCCAGTATGCAACCCCAATTCTTGCATCGTTGGTGATGACGGCTTCTATTCTGGCGGCTAAAGCGATCTTGCAAGGGACGATCGACCCAAGGGCGCTATTTGGTCTTTATTTAGTGATTGGTCTGGGTGGATATGTGGCAACGGTGTTTGTCGTTGCGCCCAGTGTACTTCAAGAAATCAGAGCGTTGGTGCTTTCAGTTGTGCCAGCAAAACATAAAAAGAGTGCGTAGATGGCGCTCAATGTGAGCACTGTAAAACTGGCAATAACCACCCTGTTTGCAGCAGACACGCAGCAAGATTTGAGAGTAAATTATCGGCGAGGCTTGATGAGTGATGGAGCGCGAAAACCATACAGATATCCAAAAGCTGTTTGAAACCGTCGTTGATGGTGACTATTGCATTGGCTGTGGTGCTTGTGCGGCGGTAAAAGAGTCGCCCATTCAAATGAAGCTGGATGGTTACGGGAAATTTACAGCCACGATCGCGCCTTCTGCCAGTCAACAACTGCTCGATAGCTCTGTTCAAGCGGTGTGTCCCTTTTCCAATCATTCACTCAACGAAGACCAGCTTGGTCAAGAACTGTTTAGCCATAACTGCCAGCGCCACGATCGCATTGGCTATCATCTGTCTACCTATGCAGGCTTTGTCTCAGAAGATGGCTTTCGCGATCGGGGCAGTTCGGGGGGTATGGGTACCTGGATTGTGAGTGAATTGATGCAACAGGGGTTGGTGGATGGTGTGATCCATGTGCATCAACGTCAACCTGATGCTGATGATTCCAGGCTGTTTCACTACCAGTTGTCTACTACATTGGAGCAGGTGCGATCGGGGGCAAAGTCTCGCTACTACCCGATCGAACTCTCTGGGGTGATGCAACTTGTGCGCGATCGTCCCGGACGGTATGCCATTGTGGGTATTCCCTGCTTCATCAAAGCGGTGCGGTTATTGATGCGACAAGAGCCGCTTTTGGCTGAACGCATTGTGTTTTGCGTTGGGTTGGTATGTGGGCACCTCAAAAGCACCCAGTTTGCCGCCATGTTTGCATGGCAGTGCGGCATTACCCCTGATAACCTGCGTGCGATCGACTTTCGCAAGAAGCTACCTGGTTTGAATGCAAATCAGTACGGGGTTGAAATTGTTGGTGTGCAGGATGGACAGGTTGTCACCCATGTTCGCCCTGTACCAGAGCTATATGGCAGGGATTGGGGCTTAGGCTTCTTTAAATACAAGGCGTGCGATTACTGTGATGATGTCGTGGCTGAAACGGCGGATGTGGTGGTGGGGGATGCCTGGTTGCCTCAGTATGTGCAAGATAGCCAGGGCACAAATGTGCTGGTGGTGCGTCACCCTGTGATTCAAGATCTGGTGGAGTTGGGGATGGCTGCCGATCGATTGCAGCTCGATCGCATTGATGCCGATGAGGTGGCTAAGTCGCAGTCTTCTGGTTTTGCCCATCGACGCGAGGGGTTAGCCTATCGCCTTTACCTGGTCGATCGTCAAAAGCAGTGGCGACCATTGAAACGGGTGCAGGCAAGCGCCAAGCATCTCAGCCGTAACCTGCAAAAACGCCATGTCTTGCGGGTGGAAATGGCAACTGAAAGTCATCTGGCATTTAAAGCAGCGATCGCTACTGGAACGTTTTCGGTTTTTGTCGAAAAGATGGATGCGATCGTCCAGCGCTATCGTGTGGTTTCTCAAGGTTCTCGCTGGAAACGGTTGGCAGGAAAGGTGAAAGGCAAAGTGCAACAGCTTGTATCGCAGTTCCGCAAAGAAACGGCTTAGTGCGTCTAAAGTCACTCAACTTATTCACTAAATAGCCATGAATCTTACTCCTTTGAAAATGCTCACCGCAGCTACAGCTCCGGTGAAGACATTCACCATGCACCGCATTACTGAATTTGAAGGCTTACGTTCCATTCTTGCCTGGTGGGTAGTGTTAGCACATATGCTACAGGCTTGCGGCTTTAAGCCTCAAAATCTACCTCGATTATTTTCAAAAGTTATATCGGCTGGATATGCGGTTGATATTTTTATCATTCTTAGTGGATTCGTTATATTTTTACTACTAGACGTTAACCGGAACAAAAATTATCGGCAATTTATCATTGAACGTTTTTTTAGAATTTACCCTCTTTTTATAACTGCATTTTTCGCTGCAATTGCTTTGCTACCATTAAGAGTAGCCGTATTGAAAAATGGGCAATGGAATAATCTTGAGTATGCTGCAACGATTTTACAGCAAGCCCAAAACGCCTACGACTATTTCATTTTTCACGTAGTCACCCATCTGACGCTACTACACGGAATTTTCCCAGATGAATTGCTGCCTAGTAGCAGTGTTGCCTTCCTTGGACCTGTATGGAGCCTTTCATTAGAGTGGCAGTTTTACCTAATTGCACCTTTTCTAATTTTGTACATGGGTCGCTCGTGGATTGCTTCATTTTCGATATTAGGAACTATTTTTATAGTACGAAAACTGGTTTCAGATCTTAGTTTTGGCTATGGAGCGTTTTTGCCTCTAAAAATGGAGTTTTTCCTGATTGGTATTTTCTCCTACTACGCCTATAAGTTTACTCAACTAAACCCAAAGCTCATCCAAAAAGCTTTTCCAGTTCTACCAATTGGGCTAGTTTTAGGAATACTTTTGCTGTGCTTCTTTCCAAGAAATATTGCAGAGATGGCACTGCCAACTGAGATCTGGCTAATTGCGCTGTGTGCCGCAATAGCTCAGTCCTTACAAATCAAGCATTCTCTCTTTAATGCTGTTGCCAGGGTTTTAAATCACCCCATTTTGCAACACTTAGGCAAAGTTTCCTATTCTACCTACGTCACCCATGTTTTTGTGTTTTGGGTGGTAATGTGGGTGGCAATGACGATCGCTCCAGGAATCGATCGAGGTTCCATGCTCATCGTTCTGAGTTCGATCGGTACCTTGGGTGTGCTGGCTCTTTCCTTTGCTCTTTACTATGGCATTGAGAAACCGTTCATTCAAATTGGCAAGCGATTTAGCAAAAAGGCAAACAGCCAGAGCACTGCTTTGTAAGACTGACAATTTCGGAAGTATCAATTCTCTTGTTGCCTTGCATCGCAAACGTAGGGACATGGCATTGCCTTGTCCTGACCAAACCTCAGATTTACAGGTTATTTAATTCACGATTCTAAACAACAAAACCATACCAATCACACTCCCCTCTTTGTTCCTCGCAGAAAGACGAGACTACTGTAAAGGTGAAAGGCTGAATCCCAGTAGCTATCGGTTTGCCGTGAGAGATGAATATGCGACTTGAGGCGGAGCAACGGCACGGTAAAGTCCGCAGCACTTTCGGCAAAGGGAGTGAACTGTGACCAGGTTTCAGTATAGGGCATTTGACGATCGAGCAGTGCCATCAATTGATTCCAATTGGTGCGAATGGTGTGGCGATCGTGCGTGGCGATCGTGGGTTGATTCGTCACTCCTACGCCCTGATCAAATTGATAACTACTGTCATGCAGGCGAAGAATGCAGCGTCGTCCCGGCAAGTGTAGGTCGCAAAAATGGGCGTAGTCCTGGGTTTCTTCTTTGCGTTTCAGTCGGTTCCGATAGCCCAAAGCCAACACCTGCTCAAAAATGGGCAACATCCCTTCCACGCGCTGCGCCACTTCCGACCACGCAAAGCTGAGAGAACCAATTTGATCGTGTACATTTTGGCAAACCACCGTTGCTTTTGATACGGCTGACTGAAAGGAATTGATGCGAAAAATTTGGATCGCCTGAATGTCTGGTTGCGATGCCCAAACGTTTGGCACACCAGCCTGCTGCAATTCCTGACTCAAGACCTGCAATTCGCCTGCCAAACCCGCCCGATATAACCGCCAACCCCGGTTGGGGATGAGCAGTCGTGTGGTGTAAGCATCCAGCTTCATCACCCGCGCAAAATTTTGGACAACAGTGGCACGATCGCCCCCCGTCACCGCCTCTAATGCCAAAAATCCAGGTGCATTATTGTTCGGTTCCGCACTTGCCTGAGCGATCGCCCGTTGCCGGAGTTCTCGCTGCGTTGCCTCCACCCGTTGAATGCTCTGACGCACCTGTGTCACCAGTTTGGGATTTGGCGTATCGCGCAGCAGTTGACGATAGATGTCTGTCGCTGCCTCCAACTTGCCCGAAACCTCCTGCAAACGCCCAGCATAAAACTGCGCCCACGGGTTTTGCGGCGACTGCGCCAACAGTTCAGATACCAATTGAGCCGCCGATCGATAATCCTGACGGTCAAAAGCAGCGGTGATTTCGTCAAGCATGGGAAGGGGAGGGGTGTGGGGTGTGGGGGAAAGTTGCTAGTTGTTAGTTGTTAGTTGTTAGTTGTTAGTTGTTAGTGCCTGAGCTGTTTGTGATTCTTTCTAAAAACTAAAAACTAAAAACCAATAACTTCCTTGCCTTCCCCCCTCTCCCACACGGCTGCAACCAGTGACAGAGCTACTAACGGAGCCGTGACAGCACGGAGAATACGGGAGCCAAGGGAGACGGGTTGGTAGCCAGCGGCGATCGCAGCGGCAATTTCGCGCTCTGTCCAGCCGCCTTCGGGTCCGATCGCAAGGGTGATGGAGGCGAGGGATGGAATAGCATCTGATATCTGAAAACATTCAGACTGAAGACATTCTAATAAATGAGGAGCCATTCCTCGCGCGGCGCAAAGATACTTTTTGACGAGTGCTTCCGATGGTTGGTGTTCCTGCTGGAGGTGTTCCATAAAGGAAATTGGTGCAGCAAGACGCGGCACACACAGGCGTTCAGATTGTTCTGCGGCTTCGTTGGCGATGCGCTGCCAGCGTTCGACCTTTTGCGGGCTGGGATGGAGCAGCGTGCGATCGCTCAGCACAGGCAAAATTTGCTCAACGCCCAACTCAGTCGCCTGACGCACCACTTCATCAAACCCGTTGCCTTTGGGTAGCGCCGCGACTAATGTAACCCGTATGGGTAGTTCTGTATGGGCGGCGATCGGCTCTAAAATTGCTGCATAAAGCTCCAGTGGCTCGATTACATCCAGTGAAACCAACCATGCGCGCCCCCGTCCATCCATCGCAATGAAGCGATCGCCATGCCCCAAACGCAGCACTCGTTGCAAATAGTGCTGTTGTGGAGGAGCTAGACGAATGCGCCCGTTTTGCATCTGTTTGGGGCTAACAACCAACCGTTGTAAGGGCACAAGTGGTTTCCAGAATCGCGAAAGGTGTAAGTCTAGGAGGCTGTTTGAAACGTATGGCTGTTTGAAACGTAATAAGTGTCTTCGTTTACGGAGTGCTGGCTCACCTGGAACTGCATCTTCAAAATCATAGCCTTACACGGCTGGATGCAGACGGACACTATTTACAGAGAAAAGGAGATTAAGAAAAATTCTGACCAACAGAAAAATTAATTCATTCCAAGGTAGGATGCTCGACAACGCCTTTCATTGGTCACAAAGAGAGAGACTGGGGTGCCTCGAACCACACGAATCGATACCGAATATGGGTGATTACCCAATTTTCTTTCTGGAATGTTGATCGGTTGCGCTGTTGATGTCACTAACCCCCGCAGAGGCATAAAATCATGGCAGATACTCTTACACTGACTGGAACCATTCGCGATTTTTCGTCTGTAAAGAGCAACTTACCCACAAGTCATCCAGATTTTGAAACCGACACATTCGACGAGCGTAATGTGGAGAAAGGTATTGTTGGACCAGTGCTTGGTGCTGATAACAAACCCGTTTACGTCGGTGGTACTGGTGCCATTAAGTCAACCCACGGTAAAGCTGCCTTCGACAAGTGGTATGCCAACGATCATCCCGCTACCGCCCAAAAGTCTTTTTCGATCACGCTTACTAAAATTAGCTCCAACCCTGACGTTTTTCGCTACGACAACCAGGCATTTTTCCCGATCGATAATGATCTGTTAGGCAATGAAGGAAACGCTCACAACTTTCATTTCACCTATGAAGTGAGCACTCAATTTACGTATCAGGGTGGTGAGATCTTTACCTTTATTGGTGATGATGACTTGTGGGTTTTTATTGATGGCAAACTGGTCATTGATTTAGGTGGCATTCATACCCAACAAACAGGAACGGTGAAGCTAGACGATTTAGGACTCACCGTTAGGACAAATTACAGCCTGCGCTTGTTCTTTGCTGAACGGCACACCACGGAGTCTCATTTCCGCATTGATACGTCCATTCTGCTCACCCAACCCATTGCAACCATTGCCGCGACCGACCCAAATGCCAACGAGCTAGGGCTAGATACGGGCGAATTTACCATCAGCTTGAATAAAGCGGCGCTTACCGATCTGACGCTGGAGTACAACGTGGCGGGTACTGCAATCGAAGGGGCGGATTACCAACCGATCGTCCGCAGTGTGGTGCTTCCCAAAGGTCAGACCAGCATCAAGCTCCCTGTCACGCCGATCGCTGACCAACTTCCCGAAAGCTCCGAAACTGTCATCATGACGCTGCTAGACGGCAATGGCTATAAAACGGGAACGCCTAACAGCGCGGTAGTGACGATCGTAGACAACCCACCACCCGTTGCCTCGATCGTGGCAAGTGATCCAGAGGCATCCGAAATCGGGCTTGATCCCGGTCAATTTAAGATCACGTTAGATAAAGCAGCCATTGCGGATCTGACCATTGGGTATACCGTTTCAGGCACGGCGACAGAAGGGGCAGACTATCAAGCGATCGGGCGCAGCGTTGTCATCCCCAAAGGGCAAACCAGTCTGCTCATTCCAGTGAGTCCGATCGCCGATCAGCTCCAGGAAGGTAGTGAAACCGTTGTGGCGACGCTACAACCCGGTAACGGCTATCGACTAGGCGCTGCGATTTCAGCGACTGTGACGATCAAGGACAACGTTCCGCCACCCCCACCCCCACCACCCGCTGCCCTCCCTATTGCGACGATCATGGCGACTGACAACGCCGCAAGAAAACCTAAGCCGTCAGAAGGCGTTTCAGATACAGGCGAGTTCCTGATCAGTCTAAACCAGGCTGCTCCTACCAACATGGTCATCAACTTCACCATCAGCGGTTCTGCGGTGGAAGGGTCTGATTGTCAACAGATGCCTCGTAGTGTTGTGATTGCAGGTGGTCAGACTCAAGCCAGATTCCAGGTTTTGCCCATGACCTATACCCCTCAGCGAGCTAGAGCAGGCGTAACCCATGTAACCGCTACTCTGCAAGCCAGCAGCGGTTATCAGCTAGGAGCCAAAATTAGCGATACGGTCGTGATCAATGTGCCCGTGGGCATTGCAGTCGGACCTTAACTGATGGCGACACCTTTTGGCTCTGATTGTCAGGGTCAAAAGGTGTCATTTTTCCACTTTCTACGTCACTAGGGGCTGTCATCAATTAATACTACACATTGCTTGCAGCAAGGGTTCCAGCCCCTAGCCTGGTGTGTTAGGACGGGCGTGACACTGCTGATATTGCAAGGTTTTGGAGCTAATTGATGACACGCCCTAAGCCTGTCAAGCTGGTATTAAAACGTAAACGTGGTGCGAATCACGGGCACATAAACAGTAGAACTGCTGCTCAACTCTTCGGCGTTGAAGATGACAAACAGACCAGGAGTCACGCTGATATTGTCGTTCAACTTGAAGTTGAAAAAGCCTTCCACCTGATAGGGAGTCCGATCGCCCGGATCAAAGGCTCGTCCACTGGTGCTAACCCGCGACAAGGGCTGCCCAAAGATGATGCCAGCCGTATTCCCCTTACGAAACAGATCGTTCGCCTGCACACCCACTTGCCAGCTCAGGAAGTTAGTTGACGCATCAATATCAACCAGGCTGCTAAAGATATACGAGAACGAACCTGCCAACGAAAACTGAGGTGACAGCCTGAAGGCAGCGGTAAGACCTAATGTATCTAACGTAATGCCCTGGTTGGCGATCGCGCCCAGGGCACCCAGCCCTCTACCACGAGCCGCAATTTCTACGGGTGTGGGGTTGAATAACACTGAGCCAATGTCTGATTTTGCCAGCCCTGTGCCTAAAATGTTGATTTGGTGATAGCTGTGCGCATAATTCAGGGCAATATCCAGGCTTTTGGCAGGCTTGATGGTCAACTGTGCAGCGGCAGTGTAGCTACCGTTGAAGATACCAGCACCTAGCGGTGTTCCTGGAAACCCGGCATTGCCTGGTAGGCTAGCCGATGTCACACCATAGAGCGCCCGAAAGTCGATCGCCTCTGACAGGCTTAAAATTACACCAGCCGCCGAGTCTAAACCGGTTTGCGAGGTTCCCCCTGAAACTCGTTGAGCAGCCGGAAGCGTGGCAAAGCGGGAAATTGCTCCCTGCCCCTCGCTTGACCAGGGCAGAATGGCTGGAAACGCATCGGACACTTCTGCATTCGTACCAATGAAGGCGGTTACTTTATTGGCAATTGGGAAAATGTAGAGCAGTTTGTAGATATCAACTCGGTTGTTGCCTCGTCCACCGGATAAATTTTGGGGATTCGTTTCGGGAAATTGGGGAGCATAGCCTAAATAAACCTGACTGGCATTACCAAAAACCGGATCACCATAGCCCAGCGTGCCGCCCAAACTACCCGTCCCGCCTAGCAGAGCACTGGGACCTTGCCCGAAGTTATAGGCTTGTAGCCCTGTAATCAGCAAATCCTTACCTGTAAAGCTGGTCTTTAGGTTTAGCCGGACGCGATCGTTGAAAACAGGCTGTGCATCCTTAAACCCAGGCGCTGCTCCATAGGCACTTGCCAGACTGAAAATGACTTCGCCGCTCAGCTTGGTGGTGGTCGAAAACTGCTGCTTTTCTAACGTGGCGGCACGCGCTTCCAGCGCACCAACCCGACCGCGCAAGGTTGCCAGTTCCGCGGCAAATTCCTCTTGCAGTTTTTGCAGAGCGACCAGATCTTCTTTTTTCACCAAATCGGCAGTACCAGCCGCAATCAGCTCGTTGACGCGATCGAGGCACGCATTTAAGCCAGCCGCAAATTCATAGCGTGTCAAGGCACGGTTGCCCCGATAGGTCTTGTCGGGATAGCCCACAATGCAGCCGTAGCGTTCAACCAACGACTGCAATGCCTGAAACGCCCAATCAGTAGGCTTTACATCCGATAGTTGGGAGACGGAAGTGACTTGCGCCATCGGTTCCGTTTCTGAGGCGGCGGCATTGACTGATGGCGTGGCGATCGCGCTCTGCTCTTGTAGCGGCACCGTTTCTGGCGGCACCGTTTCTGGCTGTGCCTCAATGCTGCTCGCTTGCTGGACTGTTGTGGGTAAGTTGCTGGCGGCTGGCGTAGCAGCGATCGCGGCACCCATATCGATCGACACCAACCCCAGCAATAAGCTTAAAAAGCCCAGTTGCTTCACTGCCCTCGACTCACTTAACATCCATTGGTTTTGATTCACCATGACTCCTCACGCTCTCATTTCAAAATTGCCGGACAAAAACGGTTATTATTGCTACTTTCTGCTCTAAATGAAATATATTGCCAGATCTGTATAATTTCAAATCAATGTATTTTAGGCTACCAATAGATTTTAATCTATTGATTTTGGCTGTTTGTTAGAAGGTGATGCGATCGAGTCGGCGGCTTATACGGCGAAGAGCAACCGCTTGGGCGCGATCGCAGGGTGAGTACAGACCGCAGAAGCGTTTGCATGGCGTTGGGCATTCTGGTAAAGCTGCTTAAACAACGCACGTTGGGTATGACTACCGCCAATTTCGTGAAGTCGATGCATGACTGGCTTTAAGACAGTGGTAGCCGTTAACCAGTCTCCTTGAGCATGAGCGATTAATCCCTGCGCGGTAGGGACGGCAACTTCGCGCCATGCCCGATGCTGAGACTGATCGACGGTTTGAGCATGGGCTTGCATACTGTGTAGCATTTCAGCAACCCACGTCATTTTGCCTGCTCGTGACATGGCATAGACCGCGTGTAAGTCTTGAAACGGCAGGGCATGTTCATGCAGTCGGAACCGCAAATAACTACTTAATGCCTGCCAACGATCGCCCACATCAACGCCTTGCAACTCCAGCCGTAGGAGTAAAGCGATCGCGCCCACCTGATCTTTAGGCGTTTCTTTCCGGGCTTGTCCCCAGACGCAGGTGTCATACAGTGCCAACGCTGTTTGCCAGTCACCTTGCTTCAAGTAGTAAAGGGCAACATGCCACCAGTTGTGCGTCAACAGCATCGAATTGCAGGCTGTCCAGGTATCTGTATGGTGTTCCATCCAGACAATGCCTTCAGCCACACGCCCTTGAGTTTCCAGCACATGAGCAACAGCGTGTTGTGCCCACGGATCATGCCGATTGATCGCGATCGCTTTTCGTCCCATCACTTCGGCTTGTTTCAAAGCACCGCATTGTTCTAGCCCAAACGCCAGCATCCCGTAGAGGTAGTGATTGTCTGAGTGAGCAGGCAGAACCCTTTCTGCGAGACGCTTCAGGTTAGTCGCGTCCCCTCGGTAGAAGTAGTGATACTGCCCCTGCTGCACTGAGATTAAATCCTGAGGATAGGACTGGGCGATCGCCTCATGCCATTGAAGCGCTTGATCGATGGCTCCGGTTGACCAAGCGGCGATCGCCTGGATATACCATTGCTCTCGTTGGGTTGTTTGCAACACATACTGTTGAGCCATCTGAAGGTGACGCAGCGCTTGACGCCGATCGACCGCGTTCTCTTGAGATAGAAAATAGGCAGCCGCATAGGCATGGGCGATCGCGCAGGTTGGATCAGCAGTCAGTGCTTTGATGATTGCGTCCTCAATACCTTTCCCGTAGCTGAGCGCGTGGTCAATAACGTCATTAAGGTGAGCGATCGCAACTGGTGAAACACTCGTGATTACAAGGTTTTGAGCATCTTTGAACATAGAGAACTTTTAGGCACATAACTCCATCACCGGATCAGGTTAGCATATAATACTGTTATTCGGTCGGAATACAGTACTTTCAATCCGTGAGCTGTTTTTGCTCCAGCGTTGGTTTCTCTAAACTCCTTGTCTCTTTACTCCTTACCCTTTCTCAAAACTCTTATGCTGGTGGCTGATCGCTTCTAATGTGTAGCTTCCAGGTGCTTTTGCCATGCTAACCGGGCTGCGCCGACCATGCCTGCCTGGTTGCCTAGCTCAGCCCGCAGCAGTTGCAGTCCTGCCCGCGAACTGGGCAAAACGCGTTGTTCCATTTCGGACTGGATGGCTGGAAAGAAGAGATCAGCACTGGCACAAACTCCACCCCCAATGACGATCGCCTCCGGGGTGAGCACATACACCAAACTCGCCAGTCCTGCCCCTAAGTCGCGTCCATATTCTCGCCAAAATGCCAGGGCGTTGGCATCACCCGCGATCGCCAGCGCACTTAATTGATCTGGTTCCATCCCGGTGCGTCGTCGGATAGCTGGCACGGAGGCGTATTGTTCTAGAGAACCCCGATTGCCGCTGTTACAGGGTGGACCATTTGGGTTCAGGGTAATCAAACCGAGTTCGCCTGCTGCGCCGTGGTGTCCCGTAAACAGCTTGCCATCGAGAATAATGGCACCCCCAACGCCAGTACCCAGCGTCAGCAAGATCAGGTTTCGATACCAGCGTCCGGCACCCAACCACGCTTCACCCAAACCCGCACAGTTGGCATCGTTCGCCAGCACCGTAGGACGATCGGTTTTAGCCTCCAGCCAGTCTGCCAGTGGGACATCATGCCAACCCGATAGATTGATCGCCACCCGCGCAATGCGTCCAGTGGCATCGGTGGGTCCCGGAGTGCCAATGCCGATCGCGATCGCCTGATGTTCTGGATCAACCTGGGCGATCGCACTGATCATTGCTACCAACACCGCATCAGGCGTGGCGGGTTGAGGAGTCGGCACCGTTAACGACTGTAAGCAGCGACCATCCTGGTTAAAGCGTCCTAATTTGATGGCGCTACCGCCCAAATCAAGCCCTAGAACCTGTCCTAACGTTTGCCCATGCAGGCTCGTTTCAGTAGCATCCATACCCATAGAGCAGTTTTCACTTAAGTTCGGTACAAGTTTTTTTTGAGGCAGAGGGCAGGAGGCAGAAGGAAAAATGCCGTCTTCTTTTTTACTTCTTTCCTCTGCCTATTTGGAGCTGTGCTTCGCCTGACTGGAAACTGCTGTAGTCTAACCGTTGTGAGTGTGTCATTGAAACCGTGTCATTGAAGCCGTGCAAGCCATTGTTTAGCCGTGATTAAGCTTAGTAGCATCATGCACGGTTTGCTGGTAGAACGCTTCCAGTGCTGCAACGCAGGTACGATCGTCGTACAAATGGGCGTGACGATCGCGCATGGTTGTCACAAGTTGCTGTCTCCAATCAGGCTCTTGCCCTAAGCGCACGGCGATTTTAATATACTCTGCCTCGGTTTGCGCGATCGTCTCGGTGACACCCAGCGCTTGCAGAATGCCTGAGGAATGACGACCCCGCATGAACTCACCGGGGCAGGTCACGATCGGCAGATTGCACGCGATCGCCTCCAGGGTAGTGTGTCCCCCCGACCAATCCAGACTATCGAGAAAGATGTCCGATCGCTGGTTTAAATCCCAATAATCTGCCTGGTTTTGCGGTGGCAAGAGAATGCAATAGTCGTCACTTTCTAAACCAACGTTGGCAAAGGCTCGTTTCAGCCGCTGGTTAAATTGCTCCAGCACGTAGGCACTGGAAGGACGAGCAATAAAAACAAACTGCGCGTTGAGTACTTGTTGGGCGATCGCAGCAAATAAAGAATCATGCTGCGGCAAGAATTTACACAATAACTGACAGGCTAAGTACACGATCGCATCCTCCCGCAAGCCAAAATCAGCGCGTGTTTTTGTAGGTGCTGGAATGATAGGTTGCGCGTAGGAAATCCCGATTTTTGGTAAGCGAATTAAAGTTTCTGAATAATGAGTTTCAGCGTTTTCTGGCTCCATCAACGCGCTGGTTAAAAAATAATCCACCGTAGGTAATCCAGACGTAACGGGATGTGCCCAGGTAGAGCATTGAATGGGTGCCAGCCGTAAGCCTGCTAATTGAGTCATTAACCCTTGCATCCCCAGATCGAAAAAGACCAGGATATGTAATTGGTTGGCTCTAATCTGTTCGCAAATCGTCTCTAAGTCTGGAGGTAGTTGATAGAAGCGATCGCTGTAAGCACGATATGCTTGAGTCAATTGATCATAGCAATCTCGCACGTTGTAAGTATAGAGTTCAAACGCTTCTGAATTGTGATGGCGCAACCAGCCAATCATCAGCTTGCCAACGGTGTGTTCCCACAGGCAGCCTGAAACGTAGCCAATCCGAATTTTTTCACCCGGTTGGAGTGGCGTTAGCGGTAAGGGCTGGCTCCATTGAGGATAGTTTGCTGCCATGATTTGATGCACAAATTCACCATACTGTCGCTGTAAATCAAGATCATTTTGTCCTTGATACGACAGCAAAAAGTTTGTGCCTCGTTCAATCCCTTCTAAGGCTGTTTCACACTGTTCAGTTGTTTCAAGAGTGGTTTGTTTAACTAAAGCATCAAGCTCCTGAGCATAGCGCGATCGATACCCTAAAATCTCTTCAGCCGTTTGATAAATTAAGGGCAATAACCGCTGTTTTTCGATCTTCAGCGCCACGTTATTAGGGAATAGCTCTATCGCCTGTGAAATGACTTGAATCGCGTCTTCTAACTTGCCGCTATTTTGTAAATCAACGGTTAGCGCCAGATAGAGATTGGGTTCATTGGGATAGTGAGCTAAGCCCTGATATGAGGTTTCGATCGCCGCATCCAATCGCTCTAACTTTCGGTAACAGGTTGCCAGGATTTGATAGAAATTTGCATCCCCTAATTGAGTTTGGGCGACACGCTGATAGTGTTCTAGTGCGGCTTCATACTTTTGCTGTTGATAGAAGCGATCGCCAAAAAAGAGCGCTGCCTGCGTTGGATCTTGTTGCAGTTGCTTGGCAAAGGTCAGGTTTTCCTGCACATTGGCATCATCAGAACTGATATGCAGTGCGGTTTGATAGACGGCGATCGCTCCATCCAAATTCTGTTGTGCCAGTAGCGCATTGCCTAAATTGAGGTGGGTGCCCACATGCATGGGCTGAAGCGCGATCGCCTGCCGATAGTGCCGTTCTGCCTGATGCGCGTCGCCATGCGTGAGAATTAAATTGCCCAGATTGTTGTAGGCATCAATGAAGGTGGCATCCAGCGCGATCGCCTGCTGATACGCCTGTGCAGCCGCCACAATGTCGTCCATTTTCTCCAGTACCAGTCCCAGGCTGTAGTGGTAAGAGGCATTTTCGGGCTGGAGGGCGATCGCCTCAGACAACGCCTTCAACGCATCCTCCAAACGCGCCATTAAGTAATACGTCACGCCGAGCTTGTACCAACTATCTGCCTGTTGCTCATCTTCATGCACAATTGCCTCAAACGCCTGCACTGCCTCCACAAGTTGCCCCGATTCTCGTAAGCGAAGGGCTTCTACCTGAAGCCGTTTTAGCGTTTCACCAGGCTCCGGTGCCTTCTCTGGTGAGGCATGACGTGACCCTGCCTCCACGGGAATAGAAAGGTGAGACATGGCGTGAATAAAAGCAGGCTTGCTCGCCGTTTGCAGCGTTGACCAGTCGTAATGGTGCATTGCCTGGGCATCCCAGCTTAAAATTTGCAGCCCATTCCAGAAGGTGGGATGACCGTTACCAGGCGTAGGCAAATCTAACAGCAGACTGCACTGGGGATGTGCGGCAATAAAGTCCCAATTTGCCTGTTGTACGGGATCCCAGTTGCTGTCATCAACGATGATGAGGGCACGATCGGCGAGAAAGGGTTTTGCCAGCAGTAAGCCCATCAGTTGCGATCGATAGTCGTGGGCACCGTCATAGAGGTAAACGCCAATACGATCGACGGGGTTGAGCGATCGCAAATCGGCAAAGAACGCTTCAAAATCCTGATCGCAGAAAAAAACTTGCTCATCCAGCCCAAAAGCCGCCAAATTTTGCATCAGCTTCGGCTGATTTTCGTGAGCGACATCAAATTCCGAAAAGTTGTCGATCGCGTAAGCCATACGATCGGGATGGTTGAGCAAAGCCCCCGTCAACGTTGAACCCTGAAAACAGCCCACTTCGCAATACACTTCACCGGGTTCCATACACCCAACGGCAAAATTCAACAATTGCAGCACGTTGGCAGTGGTCATGCCCTGAATGCGCTGCAAAATGGCTTGAAACTGTGGCGCTTTAGGCTGTACTGCTTCGTTGCCCCAGTGGTCATAGAGCGTGGGTAGCTGTTGGATAAACCGTTGATAGTCCATTAGCCTGGGTTATTTTGACGTTGCTATTATGCCCACCTTACAAGGAACGACATCAGAGCGAAATGAGGGCGATCGCTGCCAGCCAAAAACAAGCTTTGGGTAGGGGCAATGGTATAAACCGAGACTTTTCAAACAGACTTCTAGATTGGCACCTGACGATGTTTTACGTTTCTCAAGCTAGGTTCTCTCCTCATTCATCAGCAATTATTGGCAAAACTATTGATTATGCTGTGGCGTTTGTTGCCATTTTTTGGTATTGGAAGCGGTATAGTACCTATGTCCATGTTCACGCTCACAGATCAATCGTAAGGCTTGCGTTTACCGCTACTTGCCCGATCGTTGAGGTTCCCTCCCTTGATTCACCCCGAAACTCCGCTCACCAATCCGCTTAATCTGGTTGTACAACCCCATGATCTGAAAACAGCTCATGACCTTAGCCTTATTGGTTTTCAGCCGTTACCATTAGTGCCACGGCTCGTCTATTTAGCCACGTCGCGCCGTCAATTGACCGAGGCGTTTGTGTGGATGAGCCAGACCCTTTCCGAGACGAGCCAGCTCTATTCGCGCTACTGCATGACGCGATCGCCCTTAGATTCTAAAGCCTTGCTGGTCGAGTTTCTGGATGCACAACCGCTCAATACCATTACCGAATCAGCCCGGTATGCCTGGTTTCTACAAGTGCTGGCTAAACGCAGCCTCTTCTTCAAATACCAACCGCTTTTTGATTTGCAGCAGGGGCATGTCATCGGGTATGAGTGTCTGGCACGGGCACGCTGTGCAGAAGGGCGCTGCTATAGCGGGCAGCAGTTGATTGATGCGGCACTGTCGTTGAACTTACTGCGAGAATTTGATGATGCGGCGCGTACTTTTTGTATTGAGTCGATCGCGCAGCTAGGATTAAGCCCGACATCAAACCATGCGCTCAACTCAAAGCCACCGTCTTTCTTCATTAACGTACTGCCAAACACAATTCTTCACGACACCAAAGCGTTTGAGCAAAGCGTACAGCAAGTGCTTGATCTGGGGTTGCAGCCACAGCAAATTGTGTTTGAGTTAACCGAGATCGAAACCTTAATCCACAATTCAGATCTGCATGGTTTGATTCATCGTCTACGCGCAGAGGGCTTTCGGTTTGCGGTGGATGATTTGTGCGGCAATGTGGGAGTTGACCACTACTTCATGGCATTTCAGCCCGATATTATGAAGCTCGATCGCCATCTGGTCTCTGGTTGTGGGCAGCAAACACTGAAGCAAGTGTTGCTCAAAAGCTTGCTGCGATCGGCTCACGAGTTGAATATCCAGGTGCTGGCAGAAGGACTGGAAACATCCGCAGACATTGAGTTTTGCCGTACGTTGGGCGTGGATTATGGACAAGGGTTTGGCTTAGCCCTACCCGAACGTGCGCTGCAAACCCAACCGCTAAACCTGTTCAAGTTTGCTACTGCGTCTTAACGCCATGCCTTACTCGATCGCGCAGCTCAATCAGATGGCTCAGGGCGAGTTTGTCGCGGCTCTGGGTGCTGTCTTTGAAGACACGCCTGCGATCGCCCACGCCACCTGGAACCAGCGTCCCTTTACAACAGTGACAGACTTGCATCAGGCAATGGTGGCGATCGTCCAGCAGATGACACAAGCCGAGCAACTGGTCTTAATTCGGGCGCATCCTGATTTAGGCAGCAAAGCAAAAATGGCAGAGGCATCGGTGCAAGAGCAAGCTGGCGTAGGACTCGATCGGCTGACACCCGCCGAATACGATCGCTTCCATACCGCCAACGAAGCCTATAAAGCCAGGTTTGGTTTCCCCTTCATCATTGCGGTGAAGAAGCACACCAAAGACAGCATTTTGGATGCGTTCGATCGACGCTTGCATCATTCTCCTGAGGCAGAAATCACCCAGGCAATCATCGAAATTACCCAGATTGCTCAATTTCGGCTGGAAGCACTGGTTTCGTCCGACTAAGGATCGTGGATTAATTAACCTGAACCACTTCCCGTCTGTAGTAAGGACGTTACATGTAACGTCCCTACAGAAAGAATTACACCTGATTAAATCCGCGTTCCTAAGGATTAAAAAAGACCTGACAGCCCCCTGCCAGGTCTTAGACCTTTGTACCTGAAGTACCTGATCTGCTCTTAAGATACTGGCTAGCAGTGCTGAGTTCCTTCGCCTGCCAGGGCGACCATTTGAGGTGATTGTGCCGTCACCCGGTTGGATAATAGAACAAGGGGATAGGGTGTGGGGTGTGGGGTGTGGGGTGTAGGGTGTGGGTGATCGTACTCAAATTAGCAATCAAAACACCACTCGCAATCAGAACACCATCGGCAACCAGGCTCAATCGAATTCGGGTGCCCATAGATCGGTAATTTGTACTTCCCAACCTGGAAGCAAATCGGGAACGGTCAACGTATCGCCGTCGTACAAGGTGATGGGTTCCTGGAGCGATCGACGGATTTCTACCCACCGCTGCTCTGGATTGATGAGAATCCCCACCCGCGTTCCCAGGCTTAAAAACGCGTCAATCTTTTCCCTCAGCTTGGTCAAACTATCGGACGGAGATTTCACTTCAACCATTAAGTCAGGAGCCAATGCAGCGAAACTGCGAGGACTTTTACGCAGCCGTTCTGCCTGTACAAAGGAAACATCCGGCGCACGGGTATCTGCATTGGGCAACGTAAATCCAGCGCTTGAACCCGTCACACGCCCTAATTTGCGTGGTCTAACCCAATTTCGTAGCTGGGCGCTAAACTCAGATGCCACTTCATCCGACTCGTAGCCTGATGGACTCATAACAATAATTTCCCCATCAATTAGCTCCAGACGGTGATCAGGGATTTGCTCCTGTAGCTTCTCCAGGTCTTTAACAGTGAGAGTCATCGTGCCTCCAGAGAGACGTGCGTTAGTTCAATTTTGACACAGTGGGGAGGCAGAAGGCAGAGGGCTGAAGGCTGAAGGATAAAGTATGAAGGCAGAGGGCAAAGGGCAGAAAGCAGAGGGCAGAAGGCTAAAGGATAAAGGCTAAAAAGCTGACTGATAGATAGAAGGGAGAGGGCAGAAGGCAATTTTCAGTGATCAGGTTTCAGCTTTTAGGGGCACCACTGTCATACACGGGTGATTGTTTCTCAAAACTTTTATCCTTTATCCTTCATCCTTTATCCCTCGCTCCTCACTCTAATCTTGCAAACATGCTTATGGTGATGCGCTTTAAGGTGATCGATCGCGGTAAACTCACTGCCAACCCATTCTTAAAACGCTATGGCAGCACACTATCCACGCGATATGGTCGGCTACGGTCGCTATACGCCCGATCCCAAATGGCAAAACCAGGCACGGGTTGCGGTGCAGTTTGTCATCAATTATGAAGAAGGAGGTGAGACCTGCATTTTGCATGGGGATGATGCCTCAGAAACCTTCCTGTCTGAAATTGTGGGAGCTGTACCGCTCCACGGCATCCGTCATATGAATATGGAGTCGTGCTATGAGTACGGCAGTCGATCGGGCTTTTGGCGGCTGCATCGCATGTTTAGCGATCGCGGCATTCCTGTCACCGTTTATGGCGTGGCAATGGCGCTAGAGCGGAACCCCGAAGCCGTAGCAGCCATGCTCGAAGCCGATTGGGAAATCGCCAGCCACGGCTATCGCTGGATCGACTACAAATATTTTGGGGAAGCGGCAGAACGAGAGCATTTGCAGAAGGCGATCGCCCTTCACACACAGGTCACGGGCGATCGTCCCCTCGGCTGGTACACAGGCAGAACCAGTCCTCACACGCGCCGCCTAGTGGTTGAAGAAGGCAACTTTCTCTACGATGCTGATAGCTACGGCGATGACCTGCCCTACTGGGTGCATGACTACGGCAAACCCCATCTCGTCATTCCCTACACGCTGGATAACAACGACATGCGCTTCGCCAGCATTCAGGGCTTCAATTCTGGCGACCAGTTTTTTGCGTACCTGCGCGATGCGTTTGATGTGCTGTATGCGGAAGGTGACACCGCTCCAAAAATGATGAGTGTGGGACTGCATTGCCGTCTGGTGGGTCGTCCTGGTCGTGCTGCCTCCCTAGCTAGATTTTTAGACTACGTGCAAAAGCACGATCGCGTCTGGCTTTGCCGTCGTATCGATATTGCTCGCCACTGGCATGAACACCACCAGCCTTGAGAAATTGCACCGTTTGCGAGATTTTGGGCTTAGATAGACTCAGCCATATATTTTCAACAGAGTCTATTGTGATGAAGCTTAAGTACGGTTCAGCCTTCATAACCGCCCTGGTGATTTCGTTTGCGACAGTGCTGCCAGCCTTCGCCGAAACAGGTACCCTTCAAGGGAGCGGTCGTGTAAATATCCGAGAAGCCCCTTCGACCAGCTCTAGCATTCAGCACTATGGGTTAGGGGGCGATCGGGTGACGATTCTCAACCAGACCAATGCACCGGATGGCTACCGCTGGTACTTTGTGGAGTTTCCCAATTCTGGCGCACGCGGTTGGGTTCGGGGCGACTTGCTGCGGGTGGGAGGCAACTATGGCGGCACCTCAACTCAACGCATCTCGTTTGCACCGGGTACATTAGGCGCGACGGTGGGAGGTAAGGTGCAAGGTGCTCAGTCTCGTGACTACCTGGTGAATGCGAGAGCCGGACAAACGCTGAGCCTCAGCACTGTCGGCACCAGTTCCTTTTTACAGCTACAAGTGTTTGCCCCCAACGGCAGCATCCTTTACACCGGTAGCCGCAACTGGTCAAAGGTGCTGCGCCAAAGTGGAGACTACCGGGTGCGCGCGCGGTTAGTGCCTGAGGAGCAGAATGCAGGTACAGCAGCAGAATATAGCCTCACAGTCGTAGTACGTTAAGCGTGAGGAGCGCGATAGCTCTGCTTCTGGGCGATCGAAGGCTCTAGAGAGTGAAGCGCGGGGGCGATTCGTACTGCTTCCGCACTGACACGATCGTCCTCCTTTTTTAATCTCCTAAATAAATATTCAACCCTCGTGCCGTTTTGACCAGCGTGCCTTCAGGATTCACAGCCGCGTAATGGACGATCGCTTCACGAATGGAGACACTCCGGACGTGCCGATTCTGCCATGTCACCACGCGATCGTACTTTTCTTCCGCGATGAGATCGACGGCTGCTACCCCAAACGTTGCCCCAATGAGGCGATCGAGCGGTGACGGCGTACCACCCCGCTGGATATGTCCCAAAACCGTCACGCGCGTTTCGGCATCAATGCGGCTACAAATTTGCTTGGAAAGGTATTGACCAATGCCGCCCAACCGACACTGCTCCAGATCAGAGTCCAGCGTCACCGACTCACCCGCTTCTGTGCGAACCGCTTCTGCGACAATCACCAGGCAGTAGTTTTTGCCTGCTTCCTGGCGTTTTTTAATCGCCTGACAAATGCCATCGATGGTGTAGGGAATTTCGGGAATCAGAATAATATCGGCTCCGCCCGCAATGCCTGCACTGATGGCAATATGCCCTGCATCCCGTCCCATCACCTCTAAAATCATGACGCGACTGTGGCTGGCAGCGGTGAAGTGCAGGCGATCGAGCGCTTCGGTCGCAATGCTAACTGCCGTATCAAAGCCGATCGACAATTCGGTGACTCCCACATCATTGTCAATGGTCTTGGGAATCCCAACCAGGTTCAAGTTGCCCTGTTGCGCCAGTCGGTGCAAAATCGCCAGACTGCCATCACCGCCAATGCCAATGAGCGCATCTAAACCGAGCAGATGATAGCCTTCAATGATCTCGTCGGAGCGATCGCGAAGACTCCCATCCGGCATCGGAAACGCAAACGGGTTGCCCTTATTCGTGGTGCCCAGCATCGTACCACCCGCCGTCAGCAACGGGTCTACTTTATCGGGGCTGAGACTACTGGCGAGGGGTGGACGCACCATTAACCCCTGCGTCGCCTGACGAATGCCAAACACTTCCCAACCGTAGGTATTCACTGCGTGATGCACAACGGCACGAATGACGGCATTCAAACCCGCACAATCGCCACCACTCGTCAAAATGCCAATTCGTTTTTGAGTTCCCATGAGTTATTAGTCATTCCCTCCTGGCGCAAGCAGCCTCGCAAGGAAGGGGACGCTGCAAACGTTGGAGTGATTTAAGAAGTCGTCTTTGACTCTACCCCGTTGTGCGATCGAAAAAACTTAAGAAGGTTTAAGGGTTCGCCCCTACCGGAATAGGTGAAGCTCATCGCCAATGTTCAGGCGATCGCGCTAGAGCGCGTCATGAATTCAGCTCCAAAACCTTTAATATCAGCATTCTCGCGCCCGTCCTAACACACGGGGCTAAGGGGCTGGAACCCTTGCTGAAAGTAATGTGTAGTCGTCATTGATGATAGCCCCTAGTAGTCTGTCAATTTTTATTTGACGGGTGAGACTGGCGCGGTGACATAGGGACACGGAGAGACGGGAAGATTCAAACACGCCAAGCAGCACAATGGCGATCGCACTCACCAATCAGGCAGGAGTGAAGACCAGGCGAGAACGTAAGCAAGGAAGGCGACGTTACAGGTTCCTCTCTCTCCGATGCATTCCGTCGAGTCAAGGCTATAGTAGAAACCAACCGCCACCTGTAATCAAATTTGGAGCTTACTGCATTACAGGGTATTGCGGATGGTAAGTTCCAAGGGTTCAACTCCCAGGCGCTTTGGTAGCACCTCCATCTCCTCAAGGAAGAACCGTGCCATGCACACCTGAGCCGTGACTTGCAATGTTGAAGATACCGTCTTGCTGCAAGCAGCTTGGCTCAATCAATATTCCTCACGGTTCAGGGTTCTTCCGCTTATGATTGCGGATAAATCAATGGCAAAACTTTTCAAGCGTATTTCTATCAAGCCAAATCAGATTGGTTATTTGTACCGAAAAAATCAATTTAGCCAGCGACTTTCACCCGGAATTTACCGCTTTTTTGACTGGAATGCAGAGCTAGAAACGATTTCACTTCCTACTACCACCAAGCTGCTCAGCGTGCTCAATCAAGAGGTACTTACCAACGATAATATTGCGTTGCGATTTTCCTATCTGGTTGAATACAAAATTAGTGATGGGCAACGCTTCCTTGAGTCCTTTGATGTCTTTCAAAATAGCAACTATCCATTGTATGAAGCAGAGCAATTAATCCATAATTTGACTCAAGTGCATTTGAGGCAGGTCATTGCGGCGATCGACAGCGAAGCTGTTAACGAACAGCGCCACGACATACTTGCAACCGTACCGATCGCACTCAGCAATCGCTTAGCAACCAACGGTATTGAAATTCAACAGTTGATTCTGCGAGACATTACCTTTCCCAAAATGATCCAGGATTTATTTGCTAAACAGCTTGAAGCCAAAATTAGAGCAAAAGCCGATCTGGAAAATGCCAGAACAACCGTTGCCACAGCTAGAGCTTTGAAAAACGCTTCAGAACTAATGAAAGACGATGAAAATATTAAGTTCTTTCAACTGTTAGAAACCATCACCAAAATTGCCTCCAACGGTAAACATACGTTTGTCATTGGTGATCTCAGTTCCACTGTGCCAACCCGCAATGGTGCTGTCAAATCAGAGTAATGTGGTTAGCCTGGGAGAGGAGTGCGGAGTGCGGAGTCAGAAGTCAGAAGTCAGCTTTTTAGCCTTTAGCCTTTTAGCCTTCAGCCTTCAGCCTTCAGCCTTCCCCCCAATCCTGGCGTAGATAAGCGCGTAAGTGCAGACGTTTAGTAGGATGAGTGAGAGATTCCCTTTGCGTTTGTTGCAACCTTGTCATCCCTATGTCTTCTAACAATCAGGTTTTTCCCGTTATTTGGAACGATCGCTCACCCACCGACACACTCAGCGGTCATGTCTTGTTGATTGACCAGACTCGCCTGCCGAACGAATATGGCGTGGTTGAAATTAACCGTTACGACGATATGGCACGGGCGATCGAAACCATGATTGTGCGTGGTGCGCCTGCGATCGGTGTAGCGGCTGCTTACGGGGTTTTCCTGGGGGCGCGCGACATTCAAACGAGCGATCGCGGCGAGTTTTTAGCCCAACTGGAGCCGATCGCTCAGCGGTTACGGGCAACGCGTCCCACCGCAGTGAACTTGTTTTGGGCGATCGATCGCATGGTCAAAACCGCCCATCAGACCCTTGGTCCTGTAGACTACTTGAAGCAAACGCTGCTCGATACGGCAAAGGCAATCAACGCTGATGATGTGCAAACGTGCCACCTGATTGGTGATTACGGGCTTCAGGCATTGCCAGCCAGTCCTGAAAAGCTCCGTATTTTGACTCATTGCAATGCAGGCGCACTCGCCACCGCAGGCTATGGAACTGCTCTAGGGGTTGTGCGCTCCGCGTGGCGAGAAGGTCGTTTAGAACGAGTCTACGCTGACGAAACGCGTCCTCGTTTGCAGGGTGCCAAGTTGACCGCCTGGGAATGCGTCCACGAAGGGATTCCCGTCACCGTGATTACGGACAACATGGCAGCACACTGTATGCAGCGAGGCATGATTGATGCCGTAGTCGTGGGAGCCGATCGCATTGCCGCCAATGGTGATGCCGCCAACAAAATTGGTACTTACAGTGTGGCACTCGTCGCCAAGGCACACAACATTCCGTTTTTTGTGGCAGCACCGTTGTCCACGATCGACTTTGCGATCGCCGATGGTAGCCAGATTCCGATCGAAGAACGCGATCCTGGCGAAGTGCATACCGTTGGTGAAACGCTTTTGTGCCCCGTTGGCGCTGAGTTTTACAACCCGGCGTTTGATGTCACACCAGCCGCCCTGATCAACGCCATCATTACGGAATATGGGGCGATCGCACCTGCTGACCTGAAGGATCAATTGGCTTCCAAGCAGGCTGTTTAAGGCTATTTCAGTCCGGGCACCTTCAGCAATCTTAAAGCGGCAAGCTTAAAACAGGACAGGACAAAGACCGCTAAGTTGAGAGAAACCGGGCTTCTAGACACCATCTGCATATGTAAGCGTGAGATCGTGAAGAACCCCGGTTTTTGCATCGTCTGCCTATGCGGCTACGGGTGCAGCCATCACGTCCTGGCAGTAGGTTTCATACACGCCATCCAGAAATTGCCAGAGCGCATCTGCGGCTTTTTCAGCAACCTGAAGCACTTCGGCTTGTTTCTCAGGCGTGTCTGCGTACTGCTCAATCAACTTCTGTGAGGTCGCAGTGTGCCATACATCTGCCTGCTGATGCACCGTGAAAAACTGGTAGTCGTCGGGATTGGTCATGCCGTAGAACTGCTTCAGTCCATCGACTTTGACGGCTGCGATCGCGGGAATTTGCGATTCGTAAGCATAGAGCGCAGCTAATCCCGCATAAAAAGGCGAAGTCAGGCAGAGATGGCGGAATGTATTGACTAGGTTGGTGGTCGTTTCCAGCGCAGACGTTGCGGTTAGTTCTGCATCTGTTGCCCCAAGCGCTTGAGCAAAGCGCTGCCACAGAGCAGGATGGTTAGTTTCGCCACGCTCTTCTTCAATCAGGTTTTCGAGAATTTCCTGGCGCACCGCGATCGCCTGATCCACATGCAGCGTGTTGAAATGTACCGCGCTCAAATAGGTTGGAAACGCCAGCACATTCTGAAAATACTGGATGGCGTAGTGCTTCAGGTGGCTGCGGGTGAGTTTGCCTTCAGTCCAGGCGATATAGAACGGATGGGTCAAGAGATGCTTGCGATCAACGATCGCCGTCAGGTCTTCGTGTAGTGCCATATAGCCGTCACCAGATAAAACTTATGACAGGAGTTTACCTCACTCAACCGTCATTTTGAGCCTTCCAAACACCTGATTCACCGTTAGCGCCATGACATTCACGTAAGCGCAGATGTTTTCTTTAAGAATAATTGCGCTATACTATCCGTAGTCGTTATGAGTTTGTATAGACCAATGACCACCCCAACGATCGAAAACGTAGTAATTATCGGCTCCGGTCCAGCCGGGTATACCGCCGCAATTTATGCGGCGCGTGCCAACCTGAAGCCGTTTATGTTTGAGGGCTATCAGGCAGGCGGGTTACCTGGTGGACAACTCATGACAACCACTGAGGTGGAGAATTTTCCTGGTTTCCCAGAGGGCATTACAGGACCGCAGTTAATGGATCGCATGAAAGCGCAGGCGGTGCGCTGGGGCGCTGAGTTGGTGACGGAAGATGTCACCTCGGTTGACTTTAGCCAGCGTCCCTTTGTGATTCGTTCTGAAGAACGGGAAGTGCTTGCCCACAGTGTCGTGATTGCCACAGGTGCCACTGCCAAGCGTCTCGGTCTGCCCTGCGAAAGCCAGTTTTGGAGCCGGGGCATTTCTGCCTGTGCGATTTGTGATGGTGCAACCCCCATTTTCCGATCGGCAGAACTCGCGGTTGTGGGCGGCGGCGACTCAGCAGCCGAAGAATCCATCTATCTCACGAAATATGGCTCCCACGTCCACATGCTGGTGAGAACCGAGAAAATGCGCGCCAGCAAAGCCATGCAGGATCGGGTGCTGGGCAACCCAAAAATCACCCTTCACTGGAATACGGATATTGTGGATGTGTTTGGTGAGGCAGACCACATGAAAGGGGTCAAAATCCGTGATACCAAAACGGGTGAAGAAAGCGAACTCCACGTTAAAGGGTTGTTCTATGCGATCGGTCACACTCCAAACACCTCCCTCTTCACCGGGCAGCTAGACCTGGATGACGTGGGCTATATCGTGACCAAGCCCGGTTCGGTAGAAACCAGCGTCGAAGGTGTGTTCACCGCAGGCGATGTGCAAGACCACGAATTTCGTCAGGCGATTACCGCAGCGGGTACAGGCTGTCAGGCAGCGATGCTAGCAGAACGCTGGCTCTCAACCAATGACCTGATTCAGGAATTCCACCAGACGGATTCTGAAAAGCCAGCCGTTGAGCCGACTGCGAAAAAAACGGAAGCCGAGCAAGAAACCGAGTTTGATGTTGCACGCACTCGACATGAAGGCGGCTATGCACTGCGGAAGCTCTACCACGACAGCGATCGCCTGATTATGGTCAAGTATGCGTCACCCCAATGTGGTCCCTGCCATACGCTCAAGCCCATTCTCAACAAGGTGGTAGATGAGTTTGACGGCAAAATTCACTACATTGAGATCGACATTGAGCAAGATCCAGACATCGCAGAAGCGGCTGGAGTCGTTGGCACACCGACGATTCAGTTCTTTAAGGACAAAGATAAAGTCGCGGAACTGAAAGGCGTGAAGCCCAAGAGCCAGTACCGGGAGACGATCGCCTCCTACGTGTAGAGTTGCCGTTCTGTAGGGACGTTACATGTAACGTCCCCTGCCAATCAAATTTGCGGTTGCACCCGATCGAAGCCCATACGACTGGGGCATACTGAAGCCGTAGGGCATCCCCCGTCCCTGATGGCAACGGTGACACCATGATGGTTGAAGACATGACAGTGCGATCGCAGGTACAGCAGGCAGAAGCGTGTTTGGCGCGTGGTGAGTATGGCGAGGCGATCGAGCGTTATCAGCAACTTATTGAAGCTCAACCTGATGTCAAAGCCTACTACTGGCATCTGGGAGTAGCATCCCTGCTGCTGGGTGACGAAGCCGAAGCGCAGACCACCTGGATGCTGGCGATGATGGAAGGGGATGACGAGCAGATTGAGCAATGGACGGTAGCACTGGCACAGGTGGTGCGATCGCAGGCAGAGCAGCAGGAAGCTAGCGCCAACCCAAAGCTTGCCTGGGTTTTACGTCAGCACCTCGGAGAAATTGCGCCTCAAGATTTATCGAATCTGTTGCATCTGGCGCACCGATCGATTGAACTCGATTGCTTCACAGGAAACGATTTGGTGGAGTGGGGCACGATCGACGTACTGCGATCGACCACAGACGTGGATCACCCCTTACTGCTGGCAACCTTGAAAGCGGTCTTAACGTATGCGCCCGCTGATCCAGCCCTTTTAGATTTTGCAGAAGTGGCGCTCGATCGGGCAGAGGATCTGCTGCCTGTCGTGCAAACGCTCATGCTGGCATCGGTTGCCATTGCCTACGAGTGGAATCGCCCCTCATTAGCGGCTGAGTATGCCCAACGGTGCCTGAACGCTTGTCCGCAAGACTTAGAGGTGCTCAGCCATCTATCGACCTTTTATCAAAATTCAGGACAGTACGAAAAGGGCATTGAAACAGCGCGAGAATGGTGCATTCTGGCACGATCGCTGCCAGATCAGGTCTTTGGTGCCTTTCTGCTGCTGCGTGCGTTGACCCGTGCAGGCGGCTACTGGAAAGAAATCTTCGAGCTGGCAACCCTGCAAGAATCCCTTTTGCGATCGCTGGCGGAGGAGCAAACCGAGCCGCTCGATCAGCACACCACGTTGAAGCTCGTCACCACGACCTTCTTTTTGCCCTACGTGCGGGATGACCTGGAACGCAATCGTCTAGCGCAAAATCACCTGTTTCAGCTTTGTCAGACCAGCATTCGAGTCTATGCTTCTGAAGCTGCCGATCGCTACCAGCAGGGGTTGGCACTCCGACGCGATCGCCCCCAAACAAACCGTCGCTTACGGATTGGCTACTTTTCGCACTGCCTGCGACGACATTCGGTAGGCTGGCTATCGCGCTGGTTGGTGCAGCACCACGATCGCGAACAGTTTGAGCTGTACGGCTACTTCTGGAACTATCAGCAGGGCAACGATACGCTGCAAGATTGGTTTGTAGAGCAGGTGGATCATGCCCGCAAATTAGGACGGGACGGGTTAGAAATTGCCGAGCAAATTTATCAAGACGACATTGATATTCTGATCGATCTGGATAGCATTACCGCTGATGTATGCTCTGAAGTGATGGCACTCAAGCCTGCACCCATTCAGGCTACGTGGTTGGGATGGGATGCATCGGGCATTCCCGCAATCGACTACTTCATCGCTGATCCCTACGTCCTTTCGGAAAACGCCGAGGCTCACTACGCCGAAAAGATCTGGCGCTTGCCCCAAACCTACCTGGCTGTGGATGGCTTTGAAGTGGGTATCCCCACCCTGCGACGAGAAGACCTGGGTATTCCAGCCGACGCGGTGATTTACCTCAGCGGACAGAGTGCCTCCAAACGCCATCCCGAAACGGTGCGATCGCAGTTACGCATCATTGCGGCAGTACCTAACAGCTACTTTTTGATCAAAGGCATCACAGACGACAAAGCCATTCAAACCTATTTCACCGACGTGGCAAAAGCGGAGGGGATATCGCCCGATCGGCTCCGCTTTTTGCCCGAAGTGCCAGCAGAAGCCGTCCATCGGGCAAATCTGGCGATCGCCGATGTGGTGCTGGACACCTATCCCTACAATGGCGCAACTACCACGATGGAAACTCTGTGGATGGGCATTCCCCTGGTGACGCGAGTGGGCGAACAGTTCGCTAGCCGCAACAGCTACACCATGATGGTGAATGCAGGCATTGAAGAAGGCATCGCCTGGACGAATGACGAATATGTAGAATGGGGCATCCGTCTAGGTAACGAGCCAGCGTTACGGCAGCAGATTGCCTGGAAACTGTGGCGATCGCGCCAAACAGCCCCGCTCTGGAACGCGAAACAATTCACCCGCGAGATGGAACATGCCTACAAACAAATGTGGGCGCAGTATGGTAGAGAACGAGAACAAACCAAACCCGATCACCCTGTAGGGGCTTAGCATGCGGCAGATGTGCTTTTGGTTATAGCAAACGTTTTTGCCCGCATGCTAAGCCCTTACGATTGGATTTGCTGAGAACCTCATCACGTAGACCGTTGCAGGAAAGCGGCTGATTTCTGAAGCGATGGCTAAACCACTCAAAATCCTGGTGCTCAGCAACCTTTATCCACCTCAAGTCATCGGTGGGTACGAACGGGCGATCGCGGATTTTGCGAGTTTGCTTAAGCAGCGTGGTCATGAAGTAGTTGTGCTCACGAGCAACGCGCCAGAGATTGCCACCAATTGTCCTGAACCCGTGTCAAACCCTACCGTTCATCGGTTGTTGGTGCTAGGAGGAACCTGGGGCGAACAGGGTGCCGCGTGGCTACCCGCCGATCGGCTTGCTGCAATTCATGAGCATAATCTTGCTGCCGTGCAGCAACTGATGCAGCGCTTTCAGCCTGATCTTTGTCTGGCAGGAAACATCACCTTTTTCGGCATCGACCTTTTGCACCCGTTCTTCGCTAACGGCATTCCCGTCGCCCACTACGTGATGAACGCCCATCCAGGTTATCTGGCAGAGCAGTCGCCACCGAGTCATCTGCATCGCTATATCACATGCAGCAACTGGGTACGTCAGAATATGCATCAACTGGGCTACCCGGTGGAAACGGCGCAAGTAGTCTATCCGGGTGCTGCCGTCGAGCAGTTTTATCAAGCGACATTGCCGCCCCGTGATAATTTACGCATTGCCTATGCCAGCCTGGTCATGCCCTACAAAGGTGCCGATACGCTGTTAGAAGCGCTCTGTTTGCTGCATGCCACTGAAGTGAAATTCACAGCGACGATCGCGGGTGGAACGTTTCTGCCTGAGTTTGTTCAAGCATTGCAACAGTTGATTGAGTCCGAAGGCATGCAAGACTGCGTTCAGCTTCCTGGCGTTTTGTCGCGGCAGGCGCTCAGCCAGCTCTATAAAGACTGCAACGTGCTCGTTTTTCCATCTCGGTTTGAGGAGCCGTTTGGGATTAGTCAAATTGAAGCAATGGCGGCTGGCTTAACTCTCATCACAAGCGGTACTGGCGGTGCTGCTGAAATCGTTGAGCATGGCAAAGATGGTCTCGTGTTTGTATCAGAGGATCCCTTTGATCTGGCTGAGTGTTTGTCTTCCTTAATCGCTCAACCAGAGCTTTGGCAACGGTTGTCTCAAGCGGGACAACACAAAGCAATGGCTCACTTTAGCCAAACACAAGCCGTTGAACAATTAGAGTCTGTTTTGCTTGCACTGGTAAGCAGTACAGCAACCCGCTGACACCCATTTCAGATGAACTTGCATACAACTGTAGATGCTGTTCGCCGTTAAAGAAAATTAATACCAATTAAAGATAGTGGATTGTTCGGTCTTCCTATCGGCTGCTATTTACCTGATGAATTTGTTTTATGCGTACCACTTCTCCAAAGCTAATAGCTGTGCCTCGTGTGTTCTAGAAGCTTATTTAAGATGAACTAGAAAATTTCTATGCGAAAAAATTAACACGAATATGCAAATCTTACTGACACTGCTTATGCTTTAAGTCTAATAACTCCACTGATTAAGCACGATAAACTGTTTTTCAGTTAAATAATCTGTAGTCTCCAGTTTCGCAATTGCCTTTACGATCGCCGTATAACTCATATTTTTAGATGAATCGGCGGCTTGATAAATTGCCAAGATCCCAGGATGAAATGGGTTCACCTGATGTAATTCTTGAAAATCAGCACAATTGCGAGTCACCAATATACGCCTATCTTGCCTAGCATAATCCAACACAATCTGATCCAGGCGGTTTGACAAGCCAACGTTGTTGACTGTGAGTACGTCATGCCCTGCGGCTTTGAGAAGGTTGACTAGATACTTTGCTTGAGAATCTTCATCAAGCAGCAGTCGTAGACTCAACCTCAACTCCTTTGGAATCTAATCGGTAGCGTTCTTCGCTAGCTTCTAGCCTCAGTAGCTCTTGGTGCGTATCGCAGTAGCGAATCACTTCAGAAATAACAGCTAGTGGCAAATCCCAATTTTCTGCCGCCTGCTCTGGTGTCATTCCATTAACAATCATGTCTTGCCAAACATTGGAAGCAAGCAGCTTGCGCCCTTTGACATAAAGCTGTTTACGCCATACATGAGGGCGGGAAACAAGGTATTTCCAATCTTCTACATCAGTCGCGGTTTGTAAAGAGAGCACAATAGCACTTACCAATTCGAGGCGATCGCTGATAGACAATTTGAAGACTTCTTCTTTAAGCTCTTTCAGGGACATCTGAACTACTCCAACAAATGCTGGTGTTTAAATTCTACTATTGCCTTAGCTTTGAACCTGTCAAATTACCTTTATAAACCTGTCAAATTACCTTTATAAAGACGACGATCGTAGAGGGTTAACTATCTGTTGAACGGTTACTTCCCTAATAGCTTCACCAGCCCAATACCGCCAAAATACAGTCCAATGACAGCTCCACCTAAGAGACTTTGAGTGAGGGGATCGGTAGAGGGCGTGAGGACGGCACCCAGAACAGCGGCTCCAAGAAGGACATAGCGCCAGCCAGAGAGCATTTGCCGGGACGACACGATGCCCAGCAGACCGAGCAGCATCTGAATGATGGGAATCTGGAATGCGAGTCCAGTGCTGAACATGAGCAGCAGGACAAACTCAAAGTAGCGATCGATCGACCACAGTTGCTCCACCACATCGGCACCGTAGGAGATGAAGAAGTTCAGAGCAGCGGGAATCAGCGCTACGTAGGCAAAAAAGAGACCGCCAACAAACAGGAAACTAGAGCCAAAGACGATCGGTGCCAGCAGTTTGCGTTCGCGTCGGGTCAAACCGGGCAGCACAAAGGCAATCACTTGATACAGGATGACCGGGCTTGCCAGCAAAATGCCACTGTAAGCCGCCACCTTCATCGACACGAAGAAATATTCTCCTGGTGCAAGCTGTAGAAACTTCACCGCGCCTGCGGGCACTTCAAGCAGTTGCACAATTTGCTTCACAAAGAAAAAGCAGCCTACGATGCTCACCGCAACGGCAATGAGTGCATAAAAAATCCGTTGCCGCAGTTCTTCCAGATGGTCAAACAGCGACATTTCTACATCGTCGAGCAGGTCTTCTTCGACGACATCGGCATCTGCTGTGTCGCTCAAATCAGTGTTTGCAGTGCTAGCGTCAAGGGCGAAATCTGGCTGATTTGCTGTCTCTAGTTCCGAAGGAGCCGTCATGGGTAGCGTCTATCCATAGGTCTGCTCACTATTGTATCTGGGGAAGTGAGGGGAGAGGTGGGAGGGGAAGTTTTGAGTTTTGAGTTGAACCAGTTGTTGGTTGTTGGTTGTTAGTGCATGAGCCGCTCCTGAATCCTTCTAAAAACTAACAACTAAAAACTAACAACTCCCTCGACTCCCTACTCCCCTGCTCCAATCAACGTAAAGGCTGCCCAATCTCGCGGGTTGGGATGGGTTTTCATGGTTATGAGCATGGCTTGTCTCAATGCCTGGGCTTTGTCGTTCGTTTGGCGCAGGTTGCGGTAGAACTGGGTCATGAGCGTGGCAGTAGGTGCATCGGGGATTGCCCAGAGCGAAACGACCAGGTTTGAGGTGCCAGCCGCAAGGAACGATCGCGCTAGACCCACAACCCCATCACCAGTAATGCGTCCGCGTCCGGTGTCACAGGCACTCAGCACGACGAGATCGGCATTGAGCGGTAGAGTCAGGATTTCGGCAGCGGTGAGTAAGCCATTGTTAGCACGATCGCTGGCACGATCGCCCTTTTTAGCAGAGCGATTGACCTCAGGCGCAAATGCTAAAGCGCTCTCCAAGCCACGTTGTTCATCCAGTAAGCCGTGGGTTGCCAGATGAATGATTTGAGCGCGAGACATTTGCTGCACGATCGTCGTCTTTGTCGCTTGTTTGCCTGTTATGGCTTGAGTTTGCAGTAACGAAGCGATCGCCCGTGCTTCTTTCTCGGCTCCTGGCAGTGGTGCTAACGGTTCTGGTGGCTCTCCGGGCGCTGGGGGCACTTTTGGCATGATGGGATTGCCGACTACCAGAGAGGAGTGAGAGGCATTACGGTTCCTGCTGCTTTGCTGCCGCGTTAACGCGGCAATTTGCCCTAAGACTTGGATGGAGGGTGCTGTTTGGAGCGTGTGTTGCTCAATCAGGTACTTGCCTTGGGGGTCTTGAAGGGCAGGAAAGGGCACGAGAAAGAGTGTGCCCTGGGGGATAAAGATAAGGCGCTGGTTTGGATCAGTTGGTAACAGGTCAGCGATCGGTTGAATGAGCAGTTGGTGAAGCGTTTGCAGGGGTTGAGCCTGGGCAGCGAGGGCACGGCGATTGCTTCTGCCGCTGACCGATCGACTTCTCACGCCAATGGCTTCGCGGCTGCTGGTGACAAGATTTCTTAGAGAGGTGTTTTGTTGCCAGAGAGGTTTGAGGTCAGTTTTACGAAAGGTGATGTCTCCAGACGGTTTGACTACCCAGATGTAAAGCTCGGCTTCTTTAGGGAGTTGTCTGCCTTCGCTGGCAACTTCGCTGTAGATGATGGCATATTGCACCAGCGTTGCTTTTTGGTCTCTGGCAATTTGCTTGATGTTGGCAAGAGACGGGCTGGCGATGGTGGCAGTAGATGGTGATGGCTGCGATCGCGCTTCCGTTTGTCTATCGCCCGTGCCTGTTGTTAACCGCTGTGCTAACAGTTCCACAAACGCACGGGCACGACCCCGTTCGGCAATTTCTAGCGCGGCACCCGGTTTGTTCTGAGCAATCAGCACTTCTTGCAGGGTCCGGTAGGTGCGGGCTTGTTCGTCAAACAGAGAAACCTTGCTGATATCATCGCTGCCTAGACCTGCCCGCAGTGATTCCCAAAGCTGAATACCCGCGAAAAGGGTACGTTCTGCCTCTGCCAGGTTGCCCGATCGCAGCAGCGCGTAGCCCAAATTATTCAGCGCGGCTCCTTCGCTGGGACGAGCTTTAATGGCGCGGGCGATCGCCAACTGTTGCTGGTAGTGGTCAATCGCTTTGGCTGTGTCACCCATCACCAGATAGGCATTGCCTAGATTGCCCAGGACTTTACCCTCAGTTTGGCGATCTTTAAGCTGTTGAGCGATCGCGAGCGCCTGCTGTCCGTACTCGATCGTCCTGGTATACGCGCCTACAAAAAAGGTTGCCGTGCTCAAATTGCCCAGCGCGATCGCCTCACTCTGACGATTTTTGAGCCGCCGAACGATGTCTAACTGCTGTTGATGGTAATCTGCGGCTTTGTCATACTGCCCCAGCGCCAGAAGCACGTTGCCCAAATTGCCCAACGCGGCGGCTTCGCTCTGAATATCCTTGATGTCTCGCGCAATGGTGAGAAGCTGCTGTTCATGGTTGATCGCCTTCTCATACTCACCCAGCGCATAGTAGGCATTCCCCAGATTGCCCAGTGCCGCGCCTTCCGTCTGTCGGTCTTTGATGGCGCGGGCGATCGCCAATTGTTGCTGCCCGTAGCTGATCGCGCTGGCATAGTCGCCGGAGGAGTGAGAAACTACGCCTAAGTTGCCGATCGCCTTCGCCTCACTCTGGCGATCCTTCGTTTCCCGTGCGATCGCGAGCCACTGCTGGGTGTAGTCGATGGTTTTGGCATAGTCGCCCAACGATTCGTAAATGTTGCCCAGATTGCCCAGCGCCTTGCCTTCGCTCTGCCGATCCTTCGTTTCCCGTGCGATCGCCAACCACTGCTGCTGGTAGTCGATCGCGTTGTCAAACTGCCCCAACAGGTACGCGATATTGCCCAGATTGCCCAGCGCCATGCCTTCGCTTTCACGGTCTTTAAGTTCGCGTGCGATCGCGAGGTATTGCTGTTGCGCGGCGATCGCCTGATCAAAGTCACCCAGAATCCGATATGCGATCCCCAAATTGCCCAATGCCTTCCCTTCGCCCAGGCGATCCTTTAGCGATCGATAAATGGTCAGTGCTTGCTGCCAGGATTGGAACGCAGCTTCGATGCCTCCCGTTTGAAACTGACTGAGACCCTGTTCAAGCAGGCGATCGGCTTCTGCCTGACGAGCCTTTGTGGTTTGAGCCAGTGCAGGCGCGATCAGAGAAGAATCTGTTGGTAACAAAAGCCCAACTGGGGCAGCAAGAAGGGTGAGTGCGATCGCGAATTTGATGGGGAGCATGGGGGGAAGGGGAAGGCAGAGGGCAGAGGGCAGAGGGCAGAAGGCAGAAGGTGGGAGCTTTATGCTTGAAGCATTGAGTTGGGAGCTTCAATATTCCAGTTTTGAGGTTGGCATATCAAGCTCGGAGGTCGGAACATCGAGTTCAGAGCTTCAACATTCCAGTTTTGAGGTCGAAGCATTGAGTTCGGAGGTCGGAACATCGAGTTCAGCGCTTCAAGGTTTCAGTCTTGAGGTTGGAACATCAAGCTCGGAGGTCGGAACATCGAGTTCAGCGCTTCAAGGTTCTAGAACTTATGCAAACCTCAGAGGTTTTAACCAGGCATCAAACATCTCGACCAACGTTGTGGCTTAAACCTCCGAGGTTTTAGTCAGGAGGCAGAAGAACGGGTCACACAATCACCGCGCGTGTCGCTGTATCCAGTCATCTACTTTTCCAGACGAACGGCGTACCATTGCAGAAATTCGCCGGGACCGACATCAAGCTCGCAGGAGGTTTCGAGCAAGTACTGAGCCTGATCATGCACTGAGGTAAACCGTTGGAGATCTCTGGGGAGGTCATCTTGCCGTTGAGCCAACACGCCTTTGAGTTTGTCGAGCAGTTCGGCAGTGGTGAGAAATGTCTCCGATCGCCCAGACTCCAGAAGGACAAAGGTGTCGCTTTCATACATGCGTGGATCGGGCATCGTTGGTTCTCCGGTAAGGCTAGTAGAGCAGGCAGAAAATTATGGAACATGTGCGAGCATCTTGCTCGCGTCGTGAGCGAGACGCTCACACTACGTGGTTGCAAAACTTTTGTTTCGGTCTGCTAGGTGGCTGAGTAACATGGTTGAAATTGGGGCTACTTCTATTGTGCTGCCTGCCAGCAATCTCGAATCATCTGTATAATTGTTGGCACAGCAAAAACAGCATGGTAGAAGCTTCTGAGCTAACCGCTGGTCTGGAAAAAGCTGCTCCACAAATTTGTCCAACAATCTCAACAATTTAGCGAATCACTCTCAACGTCTATGAAGCGTTCTGCCTGTCTGATCTTCAATCCGGTGGCGGGTCAGGGTGATCCAGAGCAAGATCTGGCAACCATCAAGGCATTGCTGGAGCCTGAAATCGATCTCGATATTCAAACAACCACGGAAGACGTGGGAGCCGATGCGCTGGCGATCGCCGCCGTTGAGCGAGGTGTGGATGCCATTATTGCGTCTGGCGGTGATGGCACGCTGTCTGCCGCTGCTGCCGCCTTAGTGGGCACTAAAATTCCTTTTGGGATTATTTCTCGCGGGACTGCCAATGCGTTTGCCAATGCGCTCGATATTCCCGATACGATCGAGGCAGCGTGCCGCACGATTCTCGGTGGTGCAACCAAAACGGTGGATGCGGCGTATTGCAATGGCTATCCCATGGTGCTGCTGGCAGGCATTGGGTTTGAGGCAGAAGCGGTGGAGCTAGCCGATCGCGACGCAAAGAATCGGTTTGGCATGTTTGCCTATGTGCTGGCAGGGTTTCAGGCATTGCGGCAGATGAAAACGTTTGAAGCTGAGATTGAAACCGAGGATAAGATTATCAAGGTCTCCGCAGCGGCGATTACGGTAGCCAATGCGGCTCCTGCCACGTCTGTTTTGGCACAAGGTCCCTCCGGTGTGATTGTGGATGACGGACTGCTGGACATTACGCTCGTGTCTCCGGCAAATAAGGCGGGGGCGATCGCGGCTACCTATCATCTCCTGCAAACCGCGTTGAGTGGCGATGCCGTCGATCGCAACGACATTGGCTACCTCCGCGCCAGACGCGTCAAAATTACGACCGATCCCGAACAAAAAGTGGTGTTGGATGGCGAACTCATTGGCACCACCCCGATCGATGTCGAATGCGTCCCTGGTGGACTTACCCTCTTTATGCCGCTGGTGGAAGAAGACGTGCCGCTCGAAAAACTAGACGGGTTGCCAAATCTGGTCGTTGAAATGAAAGACACATCAGAAGGCGAGGATGGGTTTAGCGATCGTGCATCAGAGTAGACCGCCTTCGTCTTGTGCTGGATTGCGCTTGCGTTCTTGCAGCTTCAACAAAATCTCAGCATGGACTTCGCGCGTAATGGGGTAAAAGTAGGTCAACACCAATCCCACCAGCAAGATCACTGTGGGTACAGGACCGATCAGTAACCGAATCGCCCACAGCGCTGCGGGTGGCTGTACGGGAGCCGACTGACCTGTCACCGTTGCCAAAAAGCCAGCCTGCTGTAGCACCTGCCCTACGAGAAAAAGACCGATCGCCAGCCCCACCTTTTGCAACAGCACCATAAAGCCGTAAAAAATCCCTTCCCGTCGTTGCCCTGTGTTGAGTTCATCCAGCTCAATCACATCGGGGATCATCGACCAGGGAATCAGGTATGCCGTCGAAACGCCAAACCCTGCCAGCACTGCCAGCACATACATCAGCCCCACCTGCCCCGGTTGCAGAAAGAACAGCCCGATTTCAGCAATGATCCACAGCGTCATGCCCATAAAGTAGACGGCTTTTTTGCCCACTCGTTTGCTGATAGCGCTCCACACAAACAGCATGACCAAGCCCGTCACCTGCACCGCAATCACCACTTTTGTGAAGTCGGCATCCGCTAACCCCATCCAGTTTTTGACGAAGTAAGGAATGATTGCCACTGTGTTTTGCACTGCCAACCAGGAGCAAAGATAGATGCCAATGACGTAGAGAAACGGGCGATTGGTAAAAGCAATTTTTAGCTGTTCGAGATAGGGGAGCGACTCGCCTGTGCTAGTCTCCTGTCGCTGTTGCTCTGTCACCATGACGCGCTTGCGGGTGCCCCAGACGCACCAGTAGAGCGGCAGAACGGAAAGCACGCCACAAACTGCTCCCAGCACCCAATATTGCTTGGTGGGTTCCCCCTTGAAGGCGCTGAAAATAGCGAGTGCCAACAGCAGGGAGAGAATGCTGCCGCTGATGGAGAACGCAAACCGATAGCTGTTGAGGCTGGTGCGCTCATCGTAATCTTGCGTGAGTTCTGGTGTGAGGGCAGTGTAGGGCAGGTTGACGATCGTATAAAACGTGTTGAAAATAATCGCGATGACTACGTAATACCAGAACAAGCCCCACTGGTTGGTAGAAGGATTATCGCTAAAGCGGGGCACAATCCACTGCAAGAAGAAGAAAAACCCAAACGGGATAGAACCATAGATGAGCCAGGGCAATCGCCGACCCCATCGACTGTGGGAGCGATCGCTCAAAATCCCCACGATCGGATCATTGATCGCATCCCAAACCTTGCCAATTAGCAGAATGCTTCCCGCTAGCCCAGCCCCAAGCCCTGCAACATCCGTGAAGAAAATGAGTAAAAAAACTGCCAGAATATTCGCAGTAATGGCGGTGCCTAAATCGCCAGCGCCATAGGCTAATTTTGTGCTGAGGTTGAGCCTGTCTAGCCTGGGTGGTTCGGATGAAGCAGGATTATGCATGGCGGGATACAAGAAATCTCGATAACAGTTGTATTATTCTCTTCAGTTTTGGGCGCATGATGAGAGTAATCAGGTTTAAGCGAGTGCTTTCTGCTTAAAACCGAGAACTCACCCTCTTTGGCGTAGCGGCGCACGAACAACGTTGCTCTCAAAGCGATTGTGCTGCCTGAACGCTCCCGTCGTAAACATTGCTCCTTAGCCTGCTGTCCATCTTCTACGTGCCGCCATGTCAGATTTATATGTCTCCTGGTCAGAGTATCACCAAAAAATCGAACAGCTTGCCGCTAAAGTGCATCAGTCTGGATGGGAATTCAACCAGATTATTTGTCTGGCGAAAGGTGGCTTGAGGGTTGGTGACATTCTGGCACGCATTTTTGATTTGCCACTGGCAATTTTGGCAACCTCCTCTTACGGCGGTACTGGCGGTCAGGTGCGCGGCTCAATCACCATTTCGCGGGATCTCTCGATGACAACCGCCAATCTGGGTAGTCACGTCTTGCTGGTAGATGACCTGGTGGATTCGGGCGTGACGCTGAAGAAAACGCTCGTATGGCTCGATCGCCGCTATGGTTTCTACGTTGAGGAAGTCCGTACAGCCGTGCTCTGGTACAAAGACTGCTCCGTGATTGCCCCAGATTATTACGTAGACTATCTGCCAGATAATCCGTGGATTCATCAACCCTTTGAGCATTATGAGCGTATGAACCCAGCCGATCTAGTCACAGCCCAACCGTCTACAAGCGTCACCTCCTGAATCGACGAATCCCGGCGGATAAGCATACTAAAATGCCACTTACCGCTTCAACTTGTTACGCTGGAGCGTGTCCAACTGCTTTTTAGGACTGCGAAAAAGTTAAGAAATCATTAAAATAGCGTTCGTTTGTTTACCAGGTCAGCGGCTGTGTCAACCGCTTATGGAAACCAGTACAAAAGGTTTTAACTCGCTTTGGCAGTTTTTTGGGCTGAGCGCGCTTTCCGTATTGATACCTAAGAAACCCACCAGGGAACACGCTCAATATGAAGTTTCAGTAATTCTGTTGATATACTTGAGAAAAAATCAGGTGCAGGGCTACGTCTGTAAGGGCTTTGTGAGATCTTTTAGATACTTAGGAATGGAAATTAAATAAGATCGACTTTTGGTAGGTTGGGTTGAGGTACGAAACCCAACGATCCAGGGATGTTGGGTTTCGATAAGCTCAACCCAACCTACACAGATTATTTGATCCACGTTCCTTACAGGGATTATTTCAACCGATTGAGGACCTTTCACCGTTTCAGTTTTTTCGAGGTTTGCAATGCGAGATTTTAGCGATCGCCGACCGATGGCCGCAGCCGATTCTGCATATCCTAAGAAGCGTTTAGGCGGGTATCTGGTTGAGGCGGGTTTGTTGACGACGGCTCAAATAGATGTGGCGCTGAACGACCAGAAGCTTACAGGTATGCGCTTTGGTGAGATTTTGGCGGCGCGGGGATGGGTCAAGCAGCAAACGATCGAGTATCTGATGCATAAAGTGGTCATGCCCGAACAGCAGGCAGCTAAGCAATCAAATGGACGAGCGATCGCCACCCAGCAGCGTCCTGGTGGCATTGGGTCAACCTCTGCACGCGACTCTGTGAGCACAAAACAAGCCGAATCTGAAGCGAATAAACAGCTTGTTCGCCGGGAAGCGCCGATCGCCAAACCCCTCCCCTCAACTGGCAGACCGGATGACGGCATTAGTTGGGTTGGCTAGGCATTTCCTAACGCATTGCATAGCCATAGCCAGACAGGTAACAGCAGTACCAGCGCCAGACAGCCTAGAATGAGTGTCGTCACGGTCAATTCCTGATCCAGATCATAGGCTTCGGCAATAACGAGCGTGGCAAATGCAGGCGGCATTGCCATTTGTAGCAGCACCGCTCGGTACATTGAGCCAGTGAAACCTGTTGCCCATAGTCCCAGCCCCAGCAGCAGCGGAACCAACAGCATCTTAATGCCAATGCTGACGATCGCAGGTTTCAGGCGCTTGAGGGAGGTTAGTTGGCTGAGGCGCATCCCAATCAAGATCAGCGATAACGCCACTACACACCAGGCAAAACTGCGTAACCCCGTTTCTAGCCACAGTGGGAGGGGTTGATTGCGCCACAGCAGCCCGGTGCCAAAGCTCCACAGCGCTGGATTTTGTAGCATCGCCTGTGCGGTTTGCCATTGCATGGGTGGTCTTGCTGCCTTGCTTTGATGGCTTGCTCCGCCAAAGTGAGCGGCGATCGCCACCCCTAACCCATAGGCTCCGGGAGTTGATCCCAACAGATCGTAAAACAACGCCCAGGCAAAGTCGTGTGACCCCACCAATGCCAGCGCGACTGGATAGCCAATGTAGCCCGTGTTGCCCAGCATGGATGCCAGCAGGAAACTTCCTTGCTCTGGTTGGCTCAAGGCAAGTGGTTGCTTGGTAAACAGAAAGGGTGTCGATCGCCGACTCAGCCACCACGCCATACCTACGCCCAAGAGCATCGCTGCCCATGCCACAACAGGAGCTAACCACAGCGATGCCGAAAGCTGGGCATGACGCAGAAACGCCACGATGCTAATCGGCACACCGACCCAGAACAAAAACTTGCCCAGGTAAGCAGGCATCGTCTTCGGCAGCAGGCGACCCAGCACCCAGCCACACAACGTCCAGCCTAATAGGGGCACATAAATCGTTAGCAGGCTGGCAAGGGTCATGAGGGTGCAACGGTAAAGTTTTGGTGCGTCCGCTCAAAACGGCTGTACAACAATAAAACCGTTCCCTCATCGGCTGAAGTTACCCATGAAGACATTCCCAGGAGATCTGACACCGTTTACAATTCCTAGTAGTAGCCGTCCTTTGAGTGCAGGAGTCGAACGCTTGGATAACGCTGGTACACCCGAAAAACCGTCAGACGCGCCCAGCGTTGCTCCCCCCACCGTAGACGATATTCCCGTTGCGTTGCGCGAAACCCCTGACCCTGCACCCAGGCCTCGCGCAAACGTGGCACTGCTGGCAGGAAGCCTGACGGTGTTAGGACTGATGGCGCTGGCGGCGGGTGGCTATGTGGCGCTACAGATGCAGCGATCGCAAACCGCGACCCTCGCAACCGAAAGCCCAACTCCCACCACACAAACTCCCACTACTGCACCCTCTGCTTCTCCCAGTGCCGATACGCTCCTGGGTCACTTTGCCTACACCGAGGCTCCCCAGTCAGAACTGGCTCCGATCGTCCCCGATGGCAGCATCAAAATGCGTAAAGCCGCAGCAAAAGCCTTTCGAGACATGACGGCGGCGGCTCAGCGAGAAGGGGTCAGCCTGGTGCCGATTTCGGGCTTTCGCTCCCTGGCTGACCAGAAATACCTGTACTTTGACGTAAAAGCCGATCGCAACCAGGATGCAGAAGAACGCGCCAAAGTGAGTGCCCCTCCTGGCTACAGCGAACACCACACGGGCTATGCCGTCGATATTGGCGATGGCAACACCCCCGCCCTGAACCTGAACCCCGATTTTGACAAAACTGCTGCCTACCGCTGGCTCAAAGCAAACGCCAACCGCTACAGCTTTGAACTCTCCTTCCCCAAAGGCAACCGCCAGGGCGTGAGCTACGAACCCTGGCACTGGCGCTACGCAGGCGATATTCAAAGCCTCAAGACGTTCTACAAAGCGCGAGGACAGAAGTAGTTTTTGGTTTTTGGTTGTTAGTTGTTAGTGGTGTTTCGTTTGTTCAAAAGGGTACTTGGTAGAAAACTATCTGGATCTCAAAATGCTACTTATTCCTACTGCTGAACTGATTCCACTGATTACTGATGCGAATGGAGTTGTTCGTATTAGTAAAACTCGTGTCACGTTAGATACCGTTGTCACCGCTTTTCTTGAAGGCGCAACAGCAGAAGAAATAAGTGAGCAATACCCTTCGCTTCAACTGCCCGATATTTATGCGGTCGTTGCCTACTACCTACGGCACCAAACGGAGGTGGATGCTTACCTTTTAGAGCGACAAAGCTTTGCTACAAAGGTGCGTCAAGAAGCAGAAAAACGGTTCAATCCGCTCGGAATCCGAGATCGCCTCTTAGCCAGACGCACCCAACAATACAACAATTGCAAACTTCTTAGTTAAGACCCCCGTGAACCGGAAAAGGCGAGTCAGAAACATTATTTTCTTTGGACTCATCAGCACATTGGCGATCGTGACTGTGTTGGCTACTGTTATTTTCTCTTTCGCTCCTTCTTTTGTTGCAAAGCGTTTTAATCCGATTGATAGTAGCGGGAAGCAGCCCATTTCAGAAGCTGCTCAAACCTTACATAAAACTTTAGCGATTGCTGATTTACACGCAGATTCGCTTTTGTGGGGAGGTGATTTAACGAAGTTGACCCACTACGGTCATGTTGATATTCCACGACTTATCCAGGGTCACGTCGCTTTACAGGTTTTTACAGTTGTAACCAAAGTTCCGGCTCCATTACTGTTAGAAAATAATGACGATCGCAGTGATGACATTACGAAGCTTGCCGTTTTACAACGTTGGGGCATTCCAGCCTTGTTTAGCCTTGCAGAACGTGCTTTGTATCAAGCTAAGCGACTGAACGCTCTTGCATCGAAGGCACACGGACCGTTCAAGCTCATCACATCACAGCAAGATTTAAGCGATTATTTTGTTGCAAGTCAGCAAAATTCACAAATTACAGCAGGTCTATTGGGATTAGAAGGCGCACATGCTCTAGAAGGCAAGCTAGAAAATGTCGATCGTTTTTATCAAGCAGGATTTCGGCTGATTGGCTTAGCTCATTTCTTTGATAATGACGTAAGCGGTTCTGCACATGGCATTAAAAAGGGTGGACTAACCCCCTTTGGGCAAGAAGTTCTACAACGGATGGAAAGCCATCATATGATCATTGATCTGGCTCATGCTTCTGCTCAAACGATCGATGAAGTGCTAGATTTTACCAATAATCCCATCTTGGTTTCTCATACAGGTGTACGAGGAAACTGTAACAATGCTAGAAATCTAAACGATCGCCAAATACGACAAATCGCTCAACATCACGGGTTGATTGGCATTGGTTTTTGGAAAACAGCCACCTGTGGCAAAAATGCAACTGCGATCGCTCGTGCTATCCGTTACGTAACAGATTTAGTTGGTGTTGATTACGTTGCGCTTGGTTCAGATTTTGATGGCGCTGTCCGGCTTCCGTTTGACGCTGCTGCGATGGTTCAAGTAACCAATGCCTTATTAATAGAGAACTTTTCTAAGCAAGACATTGCAAAGATTATGGGCTTGAATGTCCTCAATTTCTTACAAGCGCTTCTTCCAGAAAAATAGTGCGATCGCCACCATTCTGACTCGCCGTACCCTCCATAATTCATTGCCACACTCCTAACCAAACGCCGCATGATTCGCTCTACTATCTCCCGCTTCGATGGAAGAGTGCGATCATAGCAATTTAATAACTCAAGGAGAAGCGTAAGGCAGCATAACCCCAATAACCTTGAGATTTGACTGGCTAATCGTTGGGCAGAGTCAGCGATCGCTCCTGCCCATTCCTTGCTAGGCTAGAATTAGCAACAAATATTAATAATCGGTCATATGAATCAACTGTCGCTGAATCTGGTGGCGATCGGCATTTTCACCATCACCATGACGAGCCTTTTGGGACCCATCATTAACGTCTCACCGCTCGTCCCTGCGATCGCCACGGCTGGCATGTTAGGACTCGCAACGCTGGATACTTTGAGCTGGCGTGGGCAAGGCTCAACGCTGATGCTCGATTGGATTGCCCGGTTTTCTGCTAAACACCGCGATCGGGTCATTCGTCACGAAGCGGGACATTTTCTCGTTGCCCATCAACTGGGTATTCCTGCTGTTGGCTACACATTAAATGCCTGGGATGCACTTAAGCAAGGATATCCGGGTCAGGGTGGAGTGCGCTTCGACTCGCAGGAACTCGAAGCCGCGATCGAGCAAGGGAAACTATCCGGGCAACTGCTCGATCGCTACTGCACCATCTGGATGGCAGGCATCGCCGCTGAAACGCTGATCTACGGCAATGTTGAGGGGGGCGCAGACGATCGCCAGAAGCTAAGAGGTTTATTGACACAGTTAGGTTTAACACCAGCAGAACGTGATCAAAAAGAGCGCTGGTCACTCCTTCGTGCTAAAACCCTGCTTCAAGACAACGTTTCTGCCTACGAAGCGCTTCTCAATGCCATGACGCAAGGTGTTGCAGTAGACGAGTGTAGCGAGGCGCTCAGACAACATTTGCCACAGGCTGTTTCTCCATAAACTGTTTCGCTACAGACTGTTTCGCTACAGACTGTATGAGGGGCAAGGGCTAAAGGCTTGTAACGTCAGTTCAAGTTAGCATACGTAACATCCAGCATTGATGGGCTACGTGTGACGACTACTTCCTTTTACTCCTCTCTCCTTGCCCCTCTCTCATGCAACAGATAACTGATCGCACCATCCAGCGCTTCTGGCAGTCTACGGCTGGCAAGATTGGGCTGAGCCTGACGATCGCGCTGGTTACGTTAGCGTTGCTGGCTCCGGTGCTACATCCTTATGATCCAGCAACCGATCGCGATTACCTGGCAAGGCTTGCGTCACCAACCGGAACGCATTGGTTTGGGACAGACTCACTGGGGCGTGATGTGCTAACGCTGGTGTGGTACGGCATTCGGACATCGTTGCTGATCAGCGTTGTCTCAGTGGGATTGGGGCTGGCGATCGGCGTGGTCTTAGGTCTGCTGTCTGGCTACTTTCGAGGCTGGCTAGAACGGGTTATTGGCTGGCTAACGGATATTTTGCTGGCGTTTCCCTCCATTCTGCTGGCGATCGCCATCGTAACGGTGGCACGTCCCACGTTGCAAAGCGTCATCATTGCCGTTGGAGTGGTACAAATTCCCATTTTCACCCGCCTCACTCGTGCGATGGTGCTTTCACTACGCGAGCAAGAATTTGTGCAGGCAGCACGAGCGTTAGGGGCAACGAACGATCGCATCATCATCGACCATATTCTGCCAGCCAGCCTTGCGCCGATCGTGGTACAGGCAACGCTGTCGATCGGCACCGCCACGCTAGAAGCGGCTGGACTGGGTTTTCTAGGACTGGGTGCGCAACCTCCCACACCAGAACTTGGCACCATGCTCTCGGATGCGTTTAAGGGTGGCTACTCGCTCTCAGCGCCCTGGACAACGCTCTTTCCAGGCTTATTCATCACGCTAACGGTGCTTGCCTTCAATCTTTTGGGCGATGGGCTGCGCGATGGGCTTGATCCACGATCGGGTAATGCGTGAACGGGGGGTAGATGCCGAAGGGTGGGTGTAGGGTATGGGGTATAGGGTGTAGGGTGGAAGAAGCACAGGCTCAAACAGAAGGCAGAGGGCAGAGGGCAGAAGGCAGAAGGCAGAAGGCTGTAGCTTGCTTCTGCGGCGTAGTAGGCTAAAAAACTGACCACTGAATGTAGTTGTTAGTTGTTAGTTGTTAGTTATTAGAAGAAGCCTAACTGCTGTCCTCTACCCACTCCTGACTCCTGATTCCCCACTCCCCACTCCCCACTCCCCACTCCCTCTCTATGCCTGCACTGCCTGATCCCTGGAATCAATGGCTCAAGACTCGACTGACTCTGCCGCTGATCGTCCTCAACGGTTGGGTCTTACTTCAATTGGTGAATTACTTTGAGCCGCTCTTTACCGTTTTCATCCTTTCGGCTGTTCTGGCGTATGTGCTCAACTACCCGGTGCAGTTTCTGTATGAGCGTGGTCTCAAACGTGGCTATGCGGTCTTGATTGTAGTGGTCATTAGCCTGGTTGTGCTGGTGATGCTTGGAGTGACGCTGTTTCCAACCGTGGTAGCGCAGTTGACGGAGATTGTTACGCTGCTCCCCGATTGGGTGAACACTGTCAGTCAAAAGCTGGAAGCATTGCAAGCTTGGGCGCTGAGTCGTCGATTGCCTATCAATTTGAGCCGCTTGATTACTCAACTATCCGATCGCCTGCCAACCGAGATACAAACGGTAGCGGACGAAACACTGACGCTGACCCTGGATGCGATCGGCAGTCTTTCGGAAGGCTTGTTGGTCATTGTCCTCACACTCTATCTGCTGTTGGATGGTCGGCGCATCTGGGATGGTGTGTTTCGGTGGGTGCCGCTCAAATACCGCGGTCGCATGGGTCAACAGTTAGAAAGTAATTTCCATCGGTACTTCATTGGTCAAGCCACGATGGGATTGATCATGGGTACCACGTTAACGATCGCATTCTTTTTGCTCAACGTGCCCTACAGCCTGCTGCTTGGGCTTTTAGTCGGGCTAATGACCCTGATTCCGTTTGGGGATGTCTTGAGTTTTGGGCTGATTAGCCTTTTGGTGGCAGCGCAAGATGTGGGGTTAGGAGTCAAAACGCTCGTTACGGCTGCGGTCATTGATCAATTTGTCGATCAGGCGATCGCACCACGCGTTTTAGGAGGCTTTACAGGACTCAAACCCATTTGGGTCATCATTTCGCTCCTGGTTGGCACAAAAATCGCTGGCTTGCCAGGTCTCCTGACGGCTGTACCAGTGGCAGGCTTTATTCAGGATGTTTTGGAGGATTTAAATCTTCCAGCGGATGATGAACGCGCCAGTCAGGGTGAATCAACTCCAGCGTATCCGATCGAACCAGAAGAGCCACCGCACCCGATCGCAGAAACAACCTCCCAAAGCTTGACTCCATCTTGATGCGTCAAAGGGGTCGCTGTGGGCGCTTTGAAAAGCGGGTACGTTAGAACCGCCAGATTCATTGGGTCAGTCAGCATCACCGATGCCTGTTGTGAACGCTAAAAGCGAAGAGCAGTTAGTATCCTGCCTCATACCTTCTGATCAAACCGTAGTGCTAACAGACTGCAACTACCAAAGTTGGTAGATTTGAGATCAACTTGCCTCAATTTATGGTAGAACTACGGTATTCCAATCAAAGAGCCGGGTATTTTCGATCGGTCTATTCTGTAGTGACTAGGAGTTTATACTGTGGGGATTACCGTTGACAACGTTTCAAAGCAGTTCGGCAATTTCAAAGCGGTTGACGAGGTCAGCGTTGAAATCAAGACAGGCTCACTCGTAGCCCTGTTAGGACCGTCCGGCTCTGGAAAATCAACGCTGTTGCGGCTGATCGCTGGCTTAGAAAAACCTGACAGCGGCAAGATCTTGCTTACAGGGAGAGATGCCACAAACGCTAGCGTGCAAGACCGTCAGGTTGGGTTTGTCTTTCAGCATTATGCCCTGTTTAAACACCTCACCATTCGCCAAAACATTGGCTTTGGGTTAGAAATTGCTAAGTGGAAGAAAAATCGCGTTGTCGAACGAGTCAACGAACTGCTGAATCTGGTGCAGTTGCATGGTCTGGGCGATCGCTACCCATCTCAGCTTTCGGGTGGACAACGGCAACGGGTGGCGCTGGCGAGAGCCTTGGCGATCGAACCAAACGTCCTATTGCTGGATGAACCGTTTGGAGCGCTGGATGCCAAAGTGCGGAAAGATCTGCGGAGTTGGTTGCGCCATTTGCACGACAAGGTAAACGTAACCACTGTCTTTGTCACCCACGACCAGGAAGAGGCGATGGAAGTCTCTGATGAACTGGTGGTGATGAATCACGGTAAGGTTGAACAGGTCGGCAGTCCGGCTGAAATTTATGACCACCCTGTAACCCCGTTTGTGATGGGCTTCATTGGACCAGTGAATGTGCTGCCCAGTCATTCACAAATTTTTCAGAGCAATGGCATTGATGCCACCCAACCTGAAACGTTCTTGCGTCCCCACGATATCGTGATTGAAACAACGCCTGGAGTTGCAAGCGCACCAGCAATCTTAGAACGCTTAGTGCATCTAGGCTGGGAAATTCAGGCAGAGCTAACGCTGGAAGATGGGCAAACTGTAAATGTCTTTTTGACGCGAGAAAAGTTTGACCAACTAGATCTCAAGCCAAAGCAAAAAGTCTACCTGAAGCCCAAGAAAGCGAAATCGTTTGTGCTGCAAAATGCTGGTAGTGGCATTTAGGGCGCGTCATCAATTCAGCTCCGAAACCTGGCGGTGTCAGCATAGTCGCGCTCGTCCCAACACACGAGGTTAGGGGGCTGGAACCCTTGTTACAAGCAATGTGTAGTCGTAATTGATGACAGCCCCTAGGGATGAGGGCTTTCGATCAGGTGGAACGATCGAAAAAGTGCTTTACCGTGTTGGGAAAATGACCCGGAAGTAGATCGAACCCGATCGCCGATTTAAGCAAATAACCAGCTAAGAGAATGAACGCGCTGAGCGCTAAATTAGCGCCTAAGAGAATGATTAAAACCGCGATCGTATTGCCAATTTTGGTGAGCGATCGCGGTATATATTTTCGCTGTTTAGCACGTCTATCTTGACCCACAAACAGCACGACATAAAAGCGCGACACCACCAGATCAATCACAAAGCGTAAGTCTACAAGTTTGGCAGACGGCTTTGGAATCGCTTCACTCAAAAGCTGATGGAATGCCTCTAATTGCTCTGGAGTCAGGCTTTCTCGAATGGGTAAGGCAAGTCTGTTTAAGTAGTCATCAGGCGTGCGGGAGGTGTAAGGAGAGGCATTTGTATGGTTGGAAGCGTTCACAAAATTTCTACAGGTAAGAGGGAAAAGGCAACAATAGTCTCATGAGCTGCACCAGGGTTAAACCAAAACTCGTGACGATCGCCAGCAGATAAAACGCTTTGGTTCTGCGATAACCCTGTATTTGCAACCATTGACTGGTAAACGCAAGGTTGAAAATCAGCACCGTCGCCAGGAGCCAATTTAGGATCAATTCAGTAGCCCAATGCTGTGCTGGCGTGAACGGTAGACCCAACCAGACCAAAAACTCGGCTTTGCCATGAAAGAGCGTGGCACTCCAGATCAGTCCCAGCGCACCGACCACAGAGAGGGCGATCGCGCCAGTCCCTGCCCAGGCTAGATACAGCATCAGTGCTTCTGTAAGCAACCAAACAACAAGAGAAGCCTGGTAGCGCATGAGCAACCACCCTACAGCACCGCAGCCTAAAAACAGTGTCAATAAGCGAAGGCGAACTTTCTGCATTAGACTTTCTGCATTAAATAGAACCACTCTAAAGCAGCTTACTCGGCGGCAATCATGACCTAGTGTTCCCCAACGAAACGAGAAACCAGCGATAGTAGTAGCCATACTGTATGTAGCTTTATCGCATCGCTTTCTCACGCTCTATGACTGAGTTTCTTTACCAATACCCAACGCTTTATCCCGGCATTCTTCTCAAGCGGTACAAGCGGTTTTTTGCCGACATTGAGCTGGCGACAGGCGAAGTGATTACAGCGCACTGCCCCAATACAGGACCTATGACGGGCGTTTACCTGCCTGGTAACAAAGTCTATGTGTCTGCCAGCGCTACCCCAAACCGGAAACTGCCCTACACCTGGGAATTGATTGAGGTCTGCGATACCGTACCAACCTGGGTCGGTGTAAATACCAGCCTGCCCAATCGGGTTGTGAATTTGGCGCTGATCGCAAAGGTAATTCCAGAATTGGGTGAATACAGCGAGATTCGGGTTGAGGTGCCTTATGGACAGGACAAGAAGAGTCGGGTTGATTTTTTGCTGGCAGGGCGCGATCGCCCCATTTACATCGAAGTCAAAAACACGACCTGGGTACAAGGCGACCTAGCGCTGTTTCCCGATACGGTGACGACCCGTGGACAAAAGCATCTACGTGAATTGACAGCGCTGCTACCTGAGGCAACCGCCGTCATGCTTTACTTCATCAATCGGAATGATTGCTCCTACTTTGCACCAGGAGATAGCGCCGACCCACTGTATGGAACGTTGCTGCGAGAGGCGATCGCCCTTGGCTTACACGTCTTACCCTGCCGCTTTGATGTCTCGCCGCTAGGAATTCGCTATCTGGGTTTAGCAGAGCTTAAAGTGTAACCAGACCTTGAGTCGCAATTAATCTTCGTCTAAAATTTATTTAGGGCGACCTAAGCATTGCCAGGTTTACACAGGTTTGTCTGCCTTCAATCACCTCCTTCGCTCAGTCTTAACGGTTCAATTTGAGCATGATGGTGAGATCGATCGTCTCAATTTAACGTTGCTAACTGGGTATCATGTAACAGTACATTAAGCTCCAGCACCTCTCATGCTGGGACTCAAACCCTCCGTGATGCTTGTTACCAGCCACTTTTAAGGGTTCAGCTTTGAAAGCGTTCCCTTAGGCGCAATGGCAATGGTCGCTATTGCTGATCGGTTACGTGCCACTGCATCATCCTGAATCTTATGTCGATCGCTCCCCTCCCCAATGATGAATCCGGCAGACTACGTAGCCTGCATCAATATCGCATCCTCGATACGGACCCTGAAGTTGCGTTTGATGATCTCGCCCACTTAGCGGCTTGTATCTGCGATACGCCGATCGCGCTGATGAGCTTAATCGATGCCCATCGCCAATGGTTTAAGGCAAAGGTGGGGATAGATCTAGTGGAAACGCCACGCGACGTTGCCTTTTGTAGCCATGCAATTTTGCAACCTGACCTCTTGCTCGTGCCAGAGACTTTAGCCGATGAGCGCTTTGCCAATCATCCAGCCGTGGTAGCTGAGCCTCACGTTCGATTCTATGCCGGAATGCCGCTGGTTATGCCAGATGGTCATGCGCTGGGAACACTGTGTGTCGTTGATTTTGCCCCACGTAAACTGACTTCCCAGCAAATTAACTCCTTGAAAGCCCTGAGTCGTCAGGTCATCGCACAGCTAGAGCTGCGACGAAAATTGCTAGAGTTTGAGCACCTGACGCGTGAGCTTCAGCGCAATGAAGCCGCCATACGCGAAAGTGAAACGCGGTTTCGGACGATCGCCGATAGCGCTCCCGTGCTGATCTGGATTGATGATCCAGTGCAGGGCTGCATCTTCCATAACCAGACCTGGCTCAACTTTACTGGACGATCGTTCGCTGAAGAAGCAGGAAACGGTTGGCAGGAAGGTGTATATCCAGACGATCGCTCGTCCCTGGCACAGTGCTACACAGCCGCGATCGCGTCTCGCGAGCCATTCACCATTGATTATCGTCTGAGACGAGCCGATAGTGAATACCGCTGGATGCTAGAAACCGGAGTGCCCTGGTATTTACCCGATGGAACGTTTGCTGGTTTTATTGGCTCTTGTGTCGATATCACCGATCGCAAAGAGGCAGAGCAAGATCGTCAGCTTTTAAAGACCGTTACACAGGCAATTGTAACGTCTGCCGATTTTCATTCTGCGTTACGGGTAGCGCTGCAAAAAGTATGTGAAGCAACTCAGTGGGAGTTTGGGGAGGCGTGGGTGCCCAATCTGGACAAAACCGTGATGGAGTGCAGCCCTGCCTGGTATAGCAAAACGGAGCGTTTGACAACCTTTAGGCGGCAGAGTGAGACCTTCGCATTTCCGCCAGGGGTTGGTTTGCCGGGTCGCATCTGGGTTTCTAAACGTACCGAATGGCATCAAGATGTGTCTCTAGAGACAACCACCTATCTCCGGGCTGAGGTCGCAATGGCAGCAGGGTTAAAAGCAACGTTAGGCATTCCGTTGCTGGCAAATGATGAAGTCATTGCGATCCTCGTCTTTTACATGTTTGAAGCACGCCAGGAAGACCGACGGCTGATTGATTTGATTGCCGCTTCTACCGAACTTGGACTGTTTATCCAACGGAAGCAGGCTGAAGAGGAGATGCAGAAGTCTCTGGCAAAGGAGCAAGAACTCAATCGCTTTAAGTCCAACTTTATTGCCAATATGTCTCACGAACTACGGACTCCTTTAACATCCGTGTTAGGGCTGTCAACCGTGTTGCTACAACAGCATTTTGGTCCTGTCAATGCTAAACAGCAGCAGTATCTTGCGTTGATTCATAGCAGTGGCGATCATTTGTTGAGTCTCATCAATGATTTGCTTGACCTTGCCAAAATTGAAGCGGGTAAGCAGGAATTGAACAAAGCAGACGTTGATGTCGTCGCCTTGTGCCAGAGCGCGATCGAACTGGTGGAAGTGCGCGCGATCGAGAAGCGACAAGTTATTTCACTCACCTTGCCGCTAGCTGTGGAGTCAATCATGGTGGACAAACAGCGCGTTGTCCAAATCTTGCTGAACTACCTATCGAATGCTGTGAAGTTCACGCCAGAGGGCGGCACGATTACCATCAGCAGTCGTTTAGCATCTGGGCTAGAGTTAGAAACCAACACGCTGCCATCCATAGCGACAGAGAACACATCCAGTGGCACTGCACCCGATAACGATTTTCTGGTGCTAGAAGTAACCGATACAGGCATTGGTATTGCACCAGAAAAACAGCACCTCTTGTTTCAATCCTTTCAGCAACTCGATGTTGACAGCGATCGCAAGTACGAAGGGTCAGGGCTTGGGCTTTCGCTCACCAAGCAGTTGGCAGAGCTACACGGCGGGCGCGTTTCTGTTCACTCAACGGTAGGAAACGGCAGTACATTCTCCGTTTGGCTACCGATCTAGGGGCTTCATCAATTAATACTACACATTGCTTGCAGCAAGGGTTCCAGCCCCTAGCTTGGTGTGTTGGGACGGGCGTGACACTGCTGATATTGCAAGGTTTCGGAGCTAATTGATGACACGCCCTAACGTCTAACACCACAATTCGTATGATTGGTTGTTGCGAGCAAAATCTTAACGTGTAAGCTTAAAGCTTTAAAGCCCAATACCTCTTGGTTAAGGGGGAAAGGCGAAAGGGATGAAAGTCCGTTGCATTCTCCTTTCGCCCTTACCCTTTGCCCTTTAACCGAAAAGTATTGCTTTAAAGCCCAGAGGCACTTTGTGATGCCATTGAGCGGGCAGGAGGTTAAGTAGATGCCCAATGCGATGAACGACACGCCTAGATTAGAATATCCGCTGCTATGGGCAATGGGGCGACCACGAGCCGAGCAGCGAGAACCTGTGCGATCGAAAGTATCACTTGCCCGCGCTACAGATGACTTACTGTACGAACTCCAGTTGCTCAATGCGACCGCGATCATCATCAGTTGCAATGTGGAGCCGCTGAAACAGTTTCCCGGTTATCCCGAACCCTACGAAGCGCCGATCGATCCAGGGGTTGCAGTCTATTTCACCCTGGATGGCGTATCCTATCTGTTTGCCTGTGATGACATTGATGCCGTGCAGGGCAACATGCGAGCTATTGGGCAACTGCTCCGCGAAAAACGGATGCTGAGCCAGCTACACCCATGCGCGTCGATCGAGCGTGAGTTTGCGGGCTACAAAACTGCCACCATCCCAATGGAAGCGTCACCGCGGCGCAAACCCTGGTGGAAAGTGCTGTACGTCGCGCCCGATGCCCCGCTCATTGTCGTTGAAGCAGCTTACAAAAGTTTAGCCAGAACGGTACACAGCGATGTTGCCCAAACTGGCAATGATGTGGCGATGGCAGAACTCAATCGCGCGGTTGAAGAAGCACGGTTGATGCGGCTTTAAGCAGGTTTACCAAAAAAATAAATTCATCGATCGGGTTCGTGCAGTAAGATACATCGGGCACCTTTGAAATGAGTGCTTTTGAGGCACGTTTAGCCATAACAGTTCACCTGCAAAGGGCGATTCTATAAAGGGTAGGACTTACGCAGTCCGAATCCCCCAACCCCCTTAAAAAGGGGGCTTTAGATTCCCTCCCTTTTTAAGGGGGGTCAGGGGGGATCGAGATTTTAGGATTTAAATGCGTAACTTCTATTTACAAAGGGCGATTTCATCCGGATCGCTGCTAGTAACGTTCGTCAATGAAGCAGACATCCGTAGCAGAACCCATTCACCGAGAAACCCATTCACCGCTTGTGTATAGCGAAACCAAACGATCGACGCATCAGGCAGTTGAGGAGCAATAGACATGACACAACGGTCAACCCCAGCATGGAGCCGTCGATTTGCGCTTGTCAGTCAAGTTTTTCTTCTAGCAAGTGTGGGGTTGGCAACTGCCTTCTCCCTTGAGACTGAGCAGGCAACCGTTAACGCCTCCGAAGCGGATTCTGGTCAGGTTGCCACATCGGGCGGCACCTGGCGCGGCGCATCGTTTCCCGTAGAGAATTTTCAGGCGTACACATCTCCCTTCGGCTATCGTGGCTCTCCGGATGGCTCTCCGGGTCAAGAGTTTCATCGCGGACTAGATATGGCGGCTCCTGAAGGCAGCTATATTCGCAACTGGTGGGCAGGTAAAGTGGTGGAAGTGTCTGACGACAGCGCGTGTGGCACCTCGGTTGTGATTCAGTCTGGCGAGTGGGAGCACGTCTACTGCCACATGAAGGGACACGTCGAGAAAGCCAATGGCTCACGGTATTTGAGCGATCGCAGCGGTGGTATTCAGCTTTCTGAAGGGCAAGTAGTCCCTGCTGGTGTTCGCATTGGTCGCGTGGGGATGACAGGACGCACAACCGGACCACACCTGCACTGGGGGTTAAAGTATACCGGAAAATGGGTTGATCCGGCGCTGGTGCTGCGTGCTATGTATGCAGAGCAAGTAAGAGCAAGAGCCATTTCGACTCGCTCTCAAGGATAGTTGGTAGTCGTTGTGCAACGGTCGGTGTGGCGCTGAATGTGCGAAACGTTAGAGGAGTCCACCTTCCAAGGCGGCAGCGGCAACGTAATGATTTTCATCCTGTTGCAGTTTTGCCAGGATGGGCTTTGCTCTGGCATCAGAAGACAGGGTGAGGGCGGTGGCGGCTCTCCAGCGATCGCGCCAGAATTCTGCCTCGGCTAATGCTGCCAGCAAATCCAGCGCTTCCGGTGCGAAGATGCCGTTGAGTAACTGACCTGATGCCAGAATCGCGGTTTCTTTGACCGTTTGCGTTTCGTCTTGAAGTGCCTCCCGAATGACTGCCAGCAAAATCTCGTCCTGATTGGCTTCCATCAGAATAGACAGAATGGTTTGCCGGGTCAGCCAGTCACGGTTGCGCGTAAATAATTGCTGAAGCAGTGGCACTGATCGATCGCCAAAGTCAAACAGAGCATTGGCAATTTCAGCGAGGACATTCTGATCGTGCTCTTGCTCTAACAGCGTTTTGAGCACCTGAAACGATTCCTCAGTGCGATGATTGCCCAAACCCATCACCGCAAACCGACGACAGAGAAAGTCTGGATCGGTTGCAAGCCGTTGCAAGAGGGGAACGGCGATCGCAGAGGGACAGGTAGCGAGTTCATCGATCGCCATCTTGCGCTGATTGATCGCGCCAGAGCGGAGCCAGGATTCCAGTTGAGCCAAACGATCGGGATTCATCTTACTCAGTGGCTCCTGCCTGGATTAACAGTGCCGATGCCTGAGCCGATCGAAATGACTTGCGGGCTTCACTCAGCGCCGTGGCACCCCAGCGATTGATCGGACGAAAATCTGCGCCATGCTCCAGTAATAGGGCGATGGTTTCCAGATTGCCCTGCGCGGATGCCATCATGAGGGGAGTCCAGCCACCAATGTTGGCGGTATTCACGTCTGCACCCAGGTCAATCAACGCCTTGACAGTGTAGAAGTGTCCCCGATCGGCAGCTAAGTACAGGGCTGTATCCCCGATGCGATTGGTCGCATTGACCTCTGCACCCATTGCCACCAGCCGTTGCACGATATCGGTTTGCCCGTGTCGTGCCATTGCCATCAACACCGTCTCCTGGTAAGAGTTGCGATCGTCAATCCCGGCACCGTGATCAAGCAACACAGACACGATCGCGCGGCGATCGCCTTCTGCCGCGAACATCAAGGCAGTATAGCCAGCAGCATTTTTCGCTTCCACATCTGCACCTTGAGCCAGAAGCTGTTCCACAATGTCCAGGTAGCCTTCTGTGGCAGCCCACATCAGTGCAGTGTTACTGGCTCCGACAGCAGTTACACCACCTGTCGTATTAGCATCTGCACCCTGCGCTAATAGCTGCGCTACTGCCGCTGCATCCCCTTTAATTACGGTTCGGATCAGGTCTTGATTGAGGGCAGGCATAGTCAGGCTTCCTTCCATTCGACGTTGAAAATACTATCAGCGGGTTTCTGAGCGATGGTGGCATCCCAGGCGATCGCCTGCAAAAAAGCTTCCCCAGACCGCGTTTCTACCACATCCACGCCCCACTCTCCGGGTTGCAGGGCATCGGGAGCATTGCTGGTGGGAGGCGTGGTTTTGAGACCGCCCAGCACCAGAATGTCTGGGAAGGCGGCAGCATCCAGGTGCTGCGATCCGCGCAAGCGCGACCGACAGGTCAATCGTCGCTGTTCTGCCAGCGCTTTGGCACAGAGTTCGCCGATCTGCGCGGGTGAGAATTTGTCTGTCGGAAACCGGATCTCTACTGTCCAATGAGGATGATTCACCAACCTGCATTGAACGTGAGGATACGCCCTCAAACCTGCCTCAAACACCGCTGCAAACTCTTCACGGCTCAGATTCGGCACGATATCTGGTGAAACATCAAAGTTGTGGGAGAGCAGCATTCGCCCTTGAACGTCGTTACTCACAATTATTAGAGATTGTTATAAAAGTACGCACTTGCCTTCTCTAGACTACCATTTTCCCTTCACCCCGTTCGACTGAGACTATCTGCTACGTGCAGGCGTTGGAAGCATGTATAGGGCATTACATTTTAAGGCTCTAACCTTAGTCAGATTAACAACCTGAGCATAGTTATTAAGTTTGGTGAAGTTGGCGATTCGGTTAAATCAGCCATCTGTAAAGCACTGACGCATTGGGAAAAACTTATGACTGCTTACACAAACCAAGTTGCAAAACATGCAGAAAGCTTCAAGCACCTGACTGTAGACGATCAACTCGCTGTTTTGTGGGATGTCTACGGGTTTATCCGTAACGAGTCTGGTATGGAAGACCCGAATGGCACTGCTCCTGACAACTCTGATGCATTGTTTAACAAAACTAAAGGACTTTCTCAGGATGAGCAGCTTCAGTTGATGCGCGATCTGTTGCAAGGGTCGAACACAGGCATTGGCGGCGAGTATAACACTCTCACTAACAACACCAAGCTCGCTTTCTGGTACCAGTTGGCTCAGGGCATGGAGCGCTCTGAGGTTATTCAGGCTCCGGCTGATTACCAGCCTTCATCTGAAGCTCAGTCATTGGTATCGGTACTGGAACCGATCGGCTTTGAACAGCAGTTTGTCTTCCTGCGCGATGCTCTATTGGCGGATGGCGGCAAACCTTCCGTAATGTAAATTCGATCGCACCCTTTCAGCCACACAGTCGGCGATCCGTAGGGACGTTACATGTAACGTCCCTACAGAAATTGTGAACAACATTTCTAGAATATCACCAGGGGTGCGAAACCCGATTCTGTTTGATTTAGTAGTTGCGACCTACTTGTTAAGATTTAAAACATTAGTTCTAGCAAATTTGAAGTTTTAGTGATTTAAGTAAACAATTGAAGCTGTTGCGTTTGCATGACTTTACTTGAGTGTCTAAACGGTCTTCCCAACAGCCCTTAAAGTCCAAGGCTCGGAAATCCCAACAGGCGGAATCCATGCAGGTGGAATTGCGCCAGCAACAACAGCGAGTGGAACTGTTTTCGGAAGTGACGCTCAAAATTCGGCAGTCGCTACAGCTTAAAGACATTCTGTACACCACCGTTACAGAGGTGCAGCGCATTTTGCAGGCTGACCGCGTGCTGATCTATCACGTCTTGCCCGATCGCACTGGCAGAACCATTAGCGAGGCGGTGTTACCAGCATATCCAGCACTCATGGAGCGGGATTTTCCCGAAGAAGTGTTTCCCGAAGGCTACCAGCAGCTTTATGCTCAGGGGCGGGTGCGAGCGATCGCCGATGTGCATGACCAGAAGGCGGGTTTAGCGGATTGCCTGGTTGAGTTCGTCGATCAGTTCGATATCAAAGCAAAACTGATTGTGCCGATCGTCCAAACGCTGAATATCCATCCTCAGGGCAACTCGCCTGCCAAGAATCATTCAAAAACCTATCTCTGGGGTTTGTTGATTGCCCATCAATGCCGAGGGACGCGGCAGTGGGTTGAGTTTGAACTGGAGCTCATGCAACAACTAGCAGATCAAATCAGCATTGCCCTGTCCCAGGCGCAACTGTTAGAACATTTGGAAGAAGTGGTGGAAGCTCGCACGGCAGAACTAAAAGAAGTCAACCGCACATTGCAACAGGAAATCAACGTGCGGATGCAGACGGAAGTAGCCCTGCGCCAGAGTGAGGAGCAATTACGCCTGATCACGAATGCACTGCCAGTATTGATTGCCTATGTGGATGATCAGCAGCGCTATCAGTTTAATAACCAGGCATATGAAGAGTGGTTGGGACAATCTCCCGTAGACATTCATGGACAGCATCTCCAACAGGTTTGGGGCAGGGATGATTACCAGCAGATGCAAGTTCATGCAGAAGCAGCGCTGTCGGGGCGATCGGTCACCTACGAAAACGAGATTGTGCTGAAAGATGGGAGTGTGCGATCGGTAGATGTCACCTACATTCCCCATCGAGACAGTGACCAAGTGGTGAAAGGGTTTTTCGAGTTGACTAGCGATATCAGCGATCGCAAAGCGATTGAACGGATGAAGGATGAGTTTATTTCCGTCATCAGTCACGAACTGCGAACCCCGCTGACTTCGTTGCACAGTGCCCTCAAAATTTTGGCGACAGGGCGTTTGGGCAACCTCTCAACTGAAGGGCAACAAATGCTGGCGATCGCCGATGAAAGCACCGAACGGTTGGTGCGGTTAGTCAATAACGTTCTCGATTTACAACGGATTGAGTCTGGCAAAGTTGTCATGGAACGGCAAGCGTGCAACGCCGCCAACTTGATCACTCAGGCAGCGGAAGCCATGCAGGCAATGGCACAGCAACATGGAGTTACTCTGGTAACGCAGCCAGAAGATCTTTCCATCTGGGCAGATGCCGATTACATTCTGCAAGCCCTGACTAATCTCCTCAGTAATGCCATTAAGTTTTCCTACCCAGGTGGAAAGGTCTGGTTGATCGTTACCCCTTCTGAAAGGTCGTCTTCGTCCCTTCCCCCTCCCTCCTCCCGCTTGGCTGACGCTCAGGGCAGTCCCCTCTCCCTTTCCTCTTCTCCAGTTGGCGAAGTCGTATTCCGTGTCCGTGACGAAGGGCAAGGTATTCCGGTTGATCAACTAGAACGCATTTTTGAACGGTTTCAACAGGTAGATTCCTCAGATTCCCGCAAGAAAGGAGGTACTGGCTTAGGGTTGGCAATCTGTCGAAAAATTATCGAGCAGCACAATGGCAGGGTTTGGGCTGAAAGTACCTCAGGATCTGGAAGTACCTTTGCGTTCACATTACCTGCGTTAGTGGATTGTCAACCTCGAGTGGAAGGGTCTATGGGTGGATGAGTGAATGGGCTGTATGATTCATCTACCGATCGACCCATTCACCCCCAACCCCTCATGTCAACGTTGACAGACTGCTAGTCAGAGCAGCGCTCCAAAAAGGGAGGTATTGATGCCCACCAAACGAATCTTAATCATTGACGACGAAGAAACCATTCAAACTGTGGTTCAGTTTGGTATCAAGATGGCGGCAGGTTGGGACGTGTTGATTGCTGGGTCAGGGGCACAGGGCATTCAAGCCGCTCAGGCGGAGAAACCTGATGCAATTTTATTAGATGTGATGATGCCCGATATGGATGGCATTGCCACCTTCAAGGCGCTCCAGTCCCACACTGAAACCGAGCAAATTCCCGTGATTCTTTTAACGGCTAAGGCACAAACGGCAGAAAAGCGCCAATTCAATGACTTGGGAGTCAGCGGTGTGATCACCAAACCCTTCAATTCACTGCATCTACCAGAGCAGATTGCCCGTATTCTCCACTGGGAGCAATTCGATGAAAATTTTGCTGATTGAAGATGATGATGTCTTCGTCAAAGTGCTCACGAAAACACTGAAAGCTCAACATTATATTGTTGATGCCGTTAAGGACGGTGAGATGGGATGGACGTATGGTTCCACGTTTGAGTATGACCTGATCGTATTGGATGTCGTGTTGCCCAAACTGGATGGTGTGAGTCTATGCAAACGCTTTCGTGCCGAGGGCTATGTCACGCCCATTTTGCTCCTCACCTCCCAGGACACCAACACCGCTAAGGTACAGGGATTGGATGCAGGTGCCGATGACTATGTGGTGAAACCGTTTGATCAGGCAGAACTGGTGGCGCGGCTGCGGGCATTGGCGCGGCGAGGGAGTACGAATCCGTTTCCCCTGCTGACCTGGGGGGATCTAATGCTAAATCCAAGCACCTGTGAAGTCAGCTACAGGGGACAACCGCTTGCCATGACCACAAAAGAATATGAGTTGCTGGAGCTGATGATGCGGGATAGCCAGCATGTGTTTAGCTCAGACGAATTGCTGGATCACCTCTGGTCTTCGGAGAAATTTCCGTCTGAAGCAACGGTGCGCTCCCATATTCGGCGGGTGCGCCAGAAATTAGTTGCGATCGGTGCCCCTCACGATTTCATTGCCACCCTCCACGGACGGGGGTACTATCTGAAAGCGCCTCAACTGGATGCAGCAACGCCTCGAACATCCCGATCGCCTCAGCATGCCGCTGGCTTTGAGAGCGACATGGCACTCTTGAGCGAGGGTATCAAACCGATGCCCGATGCCTCTCACTCACCCGATGCCCAAGCCCAATACCTGGCGTTCCTCAATGAGGTCTGGGCTACAACAAAACCCAACAGCATCGACCAGCTATCGACTCTGCTTCAAGCCATTCGAGACTTGCACGCGGATCAACTGACCGCCCAACAACAGACCCAGGCACAACAATTAACGCACAAACTGGCAGGGACTCTAAGCATTTTTGGGTTGCATAAGGCAGTCCACCTGTCCCGTCAACTGGAGCATTGGCTGGGTAGTCAAGATCCCTTGCACCCGAACCAGGCACCTTTAATGAATCATCTGGCGCTGGCACTCCGGGAAGCCATTCAGGATACGACCCAGATCCAGTTAGCCCAAATTCCCAATGGACACTCGCCGCTGCTTCTACTCGTTAGTGCCAACGCTGCGTTTAATCAATCGCTTCGGGCGATCGCGGTCAGTCGCGGCATTCAGATTGAGATCGTATCGCCGCTGGAACTGGAGACGACCTCAACTGCCCTGGACGCAGCGATCGATGCTATTGGGCGACCACCGGATGTCATCCTGTTGCGCTTGCCCGTAGAGCGATCGAAACACAGCAGGACGAAGCCGTCTCAGATGCATCCCCTGTCGCGACAATTGCAGACCTGTACCCAGTGTTGCCCGACACTGCCAATCGTGGTCATGAGCGATCGCCTGGAGTTGCGCGATCAGCTAGAGGTGGCACGGCACGGCGGTAAATTTCTGGACATTTCTACGCCGCCCGAACAGGTTGTTGCCACCGCTATCAACTTGTTGAAGGGATCAAAACTTCCCACCAAGGTCATGATTGTTGATGACGATCACAATTGGTTAGGAACTCTGCCCACCCTGTTAAAACCGTGGGGATTTAAAGTCACGACCCTGGCTGATCCGCAACAGTTTTGGACGGTATTGCAAGCCGTTCTCCCTGATGTACTGGTTTTGGATGTGAATCTGCCTGAAATCAATGGCTTTGAACTGTGTCAGATTCTTCGCAGTGACCCTCACTGGCAACGATTACCTGTATTATTTCTAAGTGTGCTAACGGACTCCACCAGCCAGCAGCAAGCTTTTACTGTTGGTGCAGATGACTATTTGTGTAAGCCGCTGGTAGGTGGTGAACTGGCAAATCGGATTCTAAGCCGTTTACAGCGCGTTCGAGCCTGGGCTAGTTAAAGGCTGCACAGTTTTTGCACAAGCTCTGTGCCAGAGTATTAACTAGATATTCAAGTAGAAACATTAGTCAACGTTTATGGAAGGGTCGTTAAGAAATCATCAGCACTCCCTGATTCGCCGCTTAGCGGATTGCATCGAAGAAGTTTGGCAGCAACATCTCGATCTATCGCCGTATTCGGTACCAGAAGATTTAGGTTACATTCAGGGCAACCTGGAAGGCGAACGATTAACCATTGAAAATCATTGTTATCAAACGCCACAATTCCGCAAATTGCATCTAGAACTGGCTCAAGTGGGCAATGGCTTAGATATTCTCCACTGTGTCATGTTCCCCAATCCTGAATATGCACTGCCAATTTTTGGCACTGATCTGGTCGGTGGTCGAGGGAGAGCGATTAGTGCAGCGATCGCTGATTTGTCGCCCATCAGTAGCGATCGCATGCTGCCTCATCGCTATCAGCAAGCGTTATCGATGTTGTCCAAGCTCCAGTTTTCCCATCCCCGTGCTTTGCCAGAATGGGGCGATATTTTTTCAGAATTTTGCCTGTTTGTACATCCCGTCAATGCTCAAGAAGAGGAGCAATTTCTCGATCGGGTGCGAGAATTCCTCACGCTTCATTGTCAGATTGCCAGTACCGAAATTCCCTTGACTTCTCGTCTTGACATTAATAAAGTCCTGGCAGGGCAACAAAACTACTGCACAAAGCAACAGCAAAATGATAAAACCCGGAGGGTGCTGGAAAAATCTTTTGGGGCAGAGTGGACCGATCGCTACATGAACACCATGCTCTTTGACTATGTAACGGTTTGATTACGAAAAAACAGGCGGCTTGTAGACTTAGCTTCTGACCTTTGACACAACTTAACGACATGTTTCTTGCCAGAACCGCGATCGCGGCTCTGGCAATTTTTTTACGTTTAGCCAGTCAAATGAATACAAACAAATGTAACAATAAACTCAGCCAAAAGGAGAAAGTAAAACCCCTGGTTGACTGACAAATCTTTGAGCGAGTACTTGAACCCGCCCTGCACTGAAAGTGCGAGCTGATGGCAGGAAGTCCTCTCAAGAGGACTAGGAGAGCTTTACAACCCGTTTGAACGGGTTTCGCACCATTAGACCGGATTTTAATCACGGGCGGGTGAGCAACGAAGCGACCAGCCTTTCGAGACTTTTGTCAATCAATCAGGTAAAACCCTGTAATCCTTTGATCAGAAAGAGGCGTAAGACTTACTTAATATTTTGTAACTACTTATACGAATACCTGCTTTGTAATTGCACAAGATTTGCACATTGAGATTGCTTTAATCAAGATCAAGTTCAAAGAAGCACAGAGACCATTGGTTCTGAACTGAATCAAGGCTCACATTCCTAAAAATTCATTGCGTACTATTCCACTGGTTTGGTGGTTTAATTCAACCGTTTGAAACGGTATGAAACACCTTTAGAGCACCTTCAGACCTTCTTTAAATTTGAGGGATACCTCAGGTGGATATAGGTGGGTTACTCAATGAATTTTGGAAGACTGTCTTGAATATTCCCAGTATTGATTGATTAACTGCTGGTTGATTAAAACCAGACAATCCGATTGCAAGCAAGGCTGCTTTTGTTGAGTACACTTTGCTCACTGAAGATGGATTGTCTACTCATTCAGCATGACATCAATTGCAAGGAATATTCTTACGCGCAGTCAGGCTTTGAGAAGCTTGTGTACTCACTGTCAAAAATTACTAGGAGATGCTGGAATGCTCGACGCTTTTACAAAAGTAGTCTCTCAAGCAGATACCCGTGGTGCTTACGTTACTGATTCGGAAATCGATGCATTGAAAGCAATGGTGGCTGCTGGCACCAAGCGTATGGATGTGGTTAACCGCATTACGGGCAATGCGTCCACGATCGTTGCTAATGCAGCTCGGGGATTGTTTGAGGCGCAACCCCAATTGATTCAACCTGGCGGCAACGCTTACACGAACCGTCGCATGGCTGCTTGCCTGCGAGACATGGAAATCATCCTGCGTTACGTCACCTATGCCGTGTTTGCTGGCGATGCCAGCGTTCTCAACGATCGCTGCCTCAATGGTCTGCGGGAAACCTACCAGGCGCTGGGCGTTCCGGGGGGTTCTGTTGCGGCTGGTGTTCAGAAGATGAAAGAAGCCGCGATTGCGATCGCAAACGACCCCAGTGGTGTCACCCGTGGCGATTGCAGCTCTCTGATGTCTGAGTTGGGTAGCTACTTTGATCAGGCAGCAGCAGCCGTCGGTTAAGCCATCGGTCATGGGTCATTGGTACTCAACTAGCCAAATGACAAACGTCTTTTAACGTCAACTTGCAAACATCATCGCAGAGGAAAGATTCAGCATGAAAACCCCTTTAACAGAAGCCGTCTCAACCGCCGATTCGCAAGGACGGTTTCTTAGCTCCACAGAAATTCAGGTTGCCTTTGGACGCTTCCGTCAAGCAACTGCCAGCTTAGATGCCGCGAAAGCATTGAGCAGCAAGGCGCAGAATTTGGCTCAAGGTGCAGCCAATGCTGTGTATCAAAAGTTTCCTTACACCACCCAAATGCAGGGCGCTAACTTCGCGGCTGACCAACGTGGTAAAGACAAGTGTGCGCGGGATATCGGTTACTACATTCGCATCATCACCTACTGCCTGATCGCAGGGGGTACGGGTCCTCTGGACGACTACTTGGTTGGTGGGTTAGCTGAAATCAACCGTACCTTCGATTTGTCTCCAAGCTGGTATGTTGAAGCGCTGAAGCACATTCGAGCAAACCACGGCTTGAGTGGCGATCCGGCTGTAGAAGCAAATTCTTACATTGACTATGCTATCAACGCCCTGAGCTAAGGGATTCCTTTGCCCAGAACAACAAAAGATTGTAAATGCGAGCGGTCTGGCATAGGCAGTTTTTTGAGGTTCTGGGCATGATTTTTCTCATTGAAATGAAGGAGAAGTCATGACAAGTTCGGCAGCCAGACAGCTAGGGATCGAGCCATTTGTAGGAATCTCTCCTACGGAACTGCGGACAAATTGGACAGAAGGAGATGTTCAAGCCGTCATTCATGCTGCCTATCGGCAGGTGTTTGGCAATGATCACTTGATGCAAAACGAACGCTTAACCAGCGCCGAGTCGCTGTTGCGCCAGGGCAATATTACGGTTCAAGAGTTTGTGCGCTTTCTGGCACAATCAGAGCTATATCGACAAAAGTTTTTTTACTCCACCCCTCAAATCCGCTTTATTGAGTTGAATTACAAACATCTGCTGGGTCGGGCTCCCTATGATGAATCAGAGATTGCCGACCACGTTGATCTCTATATTCAAAAAGGGTATGAGGCAGAAATCAATTCCTATCTTGATTCATTGGAATATCAAACTAGCTTTGGAGACGCGATCGTTCCCTATTATCGGGGTTTTGCCACACAACGAGGGCAAAAAACGGTAGGCTTCAGCCGCATGTTTCAGATCTACCGGGGATATGCCAACAGCGATCGCGCTCAAGGCAAAAATAAATCTGCCTGGTTAACCCAGGATCTAGCGCGTAATTTGGTAACACCGATTCAAACGTCATCCCTTGGTCGGGGGTTAGCGGGTGCAGCCGGTGATGAGCGTGGACAACTATATCGGGTGCGCGTGATGCAAGCCGATCGTGGACGTACACCCCAAATCCGGCGCAGTATGAGTGAGTATCTCGTCACTTACGATCAACTCTCACCCACCCTACAACGGCTGAATCAACGAGGCGGCAGAGTGGTCAGTATCACGATCGCGTGATCTGTAAGAGAGTGAATGAGTGTTTCTCCCCCTCTACTCCTCCACCCCTCCACCCGTTTTCACACAGTACTGAAGAAAAGGAGCGTCATCCGTGCCAATTACAACCGCAGCCTCTCGTTTGGGAATGACTGCTTTTAGCGAAACCCGTCTGATTGAATTGCGTCCAAACTGGACTTCAGAAGAAGCCAAGATTGTCATTCAGGCAGTCTATCGGCAGGTGTTGGGCAATGACTACCTGATGGAGTCGGAACGACTGACTGGTCTGGAATCGCTACTGACAAACGGTCAACTGACGGTTCGCGATTTTGTTCGATCGGTCGCTAAATCAGATCTTTACAAGACGAAGTTTCTGTACCCCCACTTCCAAACACGAGTGATTGAATTGAACTTCAAACATCTGTTAGGACGCGCTCCCTATGATGAGTCTGAAGTGATTGAACATCTCGATCGCTATCAAACGCAGGGTTTTGAGACAGACATTGATTCTTATATTGACTCTAACGAATACGACACCAATTTTGGGGATGCTATTGTGCCCTACTACCGCGATTTGGTGACTACGGGTGTAGGTCAGAGAACCGTTGGCTTCACCCGAATGTTCCGCTTGTATCGTGGTTATGCCAATAGCGATCGCTCCCAATTGGCGGGGGCAAATTCTCGTCTGGCATCAGACCTGGCTAGAAATAGTGCGTCTGCGATCGTGGCTCCATCCGGTGGTGGTGAAGGCTGGGCATACCAGGCATCAAAGCTAGGCACTGCACCCGATCGCGTTTTTGGCAGATCCTCTCAAGGGTCTACTCCCCGTCTCTATCGCATTGAGGTCGCGGGCATCAGCCTACCCCGATATCCCAGAGTTCGTCGGAGCAACAAAGAGTTTATTGTCCCTTACGAGCAGCTATCAAATACGCTCCAGCAAATCAATAAGCTGGGGGGGAAGGTCGCCAGCATCACTCTGGCGCAGTAGAGTTCTGTCAAGTTGCTGTTGAGGGTCTTTGATCCTCAACGCAACTCTAATCAACGTCTGGATTTTCACTGCGCGTCAAATTAAAGGATTCACTCAATAGGAGAAAGAACCACTATGTTGAGACAGCCTGCCTTGACAAGAACCTCTGTTTCAAGCTCAGACAATCGAATTTTTGTCTACGAAGTAGACGGGCTACGGCAGAACGAGCAAACGGATAACCAAAGTTACCCGGTTCGTAACAGCAGCACCATTCTGATTCAGGTTCCCTATAGTCGCATGAATGATGAGATGCGCCGCATTACTCGTTTGGGGGGTAGGATTGTGAATATCCGTTCCCTGAATGCACAGAAACACTCATCCAAAGGCTGAGTTGCCGCTTTGTCACCAGACGATCGTTACAACGACCAGGGCGCGTCATCAATTCAGCTCCAAAGCCTGCGGTATCAGCACGATCGCGCCCGTCCCAACACATCAGGCTAGGGGCTGGAACCCTTGCTGTAAGCGATGTGTAGTCGTAATTGATGATAGCCCCTAGCCAAACCGCTTTAATGGCTCAATCAACTGATCAAAATAGGGAGTCAATACGGCGTGTTGCTCTGGTTCCACCCGCTTTAAGCTGGCGGTTTTAATCCCTTCCAGACCTACTACCATCGCATCCAACGGCACCTGCAATGCTTGATAAAGCAGTTGCATGTAATGCAACCCTTCAGCACTGGTGTAGTCGGTGTGCTGACCAGCAATGCCATAAGTAATGCAGCGCAAAAAATGCCAGAAATCTCGCCAACAAGCGTCCGCCCGTTCGGCTGGGTAAAGACCCCCACCAGGTTGAGCAATAGTGGGAAAGGTGTGCAACACTTCGGCTCTGGCTTCGTCTACGATTTCACTGGCACGATCGCGCCATTGCTGTGCCACTGGCATGAGTGTGCTGGCTGTTGGGGCAAGCTGTTGAATCTGCTGCACGTCTTCATCTGTGAGGTAGCGCCCCTCATCATCTGCTGCCTGAAACCGCTGTATTGCCTCCACGGGGTGGGTGTCTTGCCAGATAGCAAAGCTGACAATCCTGGCTTTCTGAATCAATTCTCGAACGTTGTCACTTAGTGGTGATTGGGTTTGTGGCTGAGTCATTGTTGAGCGTTACCCCTGAAAAAACTCCGGTGATTAGATAGATTCCATTTTCCCATTGTTCCTTTGCCGTTTCTAATCCATTCAAATTTCCGTTACAAGCGTCACGACATCCTGAGCAAACTCCCACTCGATCGCCTTCAGATCTAAAGTGGAGAAAATGTTTACAGCTTGTTTTCATGGATTTCAACCAAATCGAAACTGACCTGCAAAACTCGGATTTTCAATACCGCCTTAAAGCGATCGCTGCCCTCAAAGAGTATCCGCCTGCTATCGCTGTGCCTGTGCTCACCAAGCATATTCAAGATCCAGAGTTTTTGGTGCGAACCTTTGTTGCCAGAGAATTAGGTAGGCAAAAAACCTCCGAATCCTTTGCTGCCTTGCTGCAAATCATGCGGTTTGATAACACCCCAAACGTGCGGGCAGAAGCCGCAAATTCCCTCTCTCTTTTTGGCAGAGTCTCCGCCTCTCATCTGACACAGACCTTTTTTAGAGATGATCACTGGCTGGTGCGACGCAGCATTCTGGCAGCGTTGGTCGAACTGGAATGCCCTGAAGAAGTTTTGGAAGTCTGTGGGCTAGGGCTAGAAGGCGACGATGCGGCTGTACAGGAAGCCTCTGTGGACGGTTTGGGGGCATTGGTCAATTCCCGCCAGTCAGAAGCTGCTCTCTCCCAACTTCTAACTCTAAAAAATTCAGCGGCTATCTATATTCGGGTGCGAGTTGCCTATGCCCTGAAGCACTTTGATACTCCCGCAGCAAAGGCAGCCCTGGCCCAACTAAGACAAGACGACGACCATCGGGTTGTTGGGGCGGCAATGGAAGATTTAATCCCATAGACCGGGGTAGTTTTTGCCTTACCTCCATCGTTAGTCTAAGAAAAGCGACGCAAGACTCCAAAAAAGTACCCTTTTAGTGTATGTTTTCCTGCTCTAAGGGGATTTATAGTGTATACATGCTCTATAGCAATTCGGCAAAATTGTCTAGCATTAACGTAGCGGCGTTTACAGAATTTAATGATTAGGCTGGCAGAATTGGGAGGGGTGAACGGTTGCTCGATGTTTTTGTCACACGATAGGTTTTCGTCACACGATAGGAGAAACTCATGGCTGACATACCAACCAACGGTCAGATGCTCTGGAAACTCGAAGGGGACGATCGTGTCTTGCACTTGCGGCACAATGACCTGGAGCAGTGGAGACCCTATGAGGAGTTTCCCCAGTATGTTTTGCCCGATCCTGAGGGGTTTTCCAAAGGCATTGCCACCTTTCTGGCGCTGCTGAAAAAGGATTGGACAGCGACCAGATCCTAAAGATTAAATCCTGGGCAAGGGCAGAAAGATCATCCTCTTAACGGCTTGGCGATCGAACGCCATACCTATGGTACTTGCATGGTTGTGTAACCAAGACACTCTAAGGATGTACAGATGAGGTGAATCTGGCAAGCCGCTAAAACTGTAGACAATTCGACGCAATCTTTTCAGGCTACCCCTTCTAAACGACTCCACACTAAGCAATTCCCTATGAACGTTTCACTTCAATCGGTTCAATCGCTTGATGCGTTGGTGCAAGCCTTTTTTCAACAATCAGAAGGTAATTGGCGATCGCAACGTCGTTACTATACCCTCAAGAGTGGCGATACCCAGGAAGCTGTAAGTCTGTTGACGGTGCGGTTCCTGGAAAAGGGATCTGAAGACCTGAGGCAGCTTGCTCGCTTGCATAAATTGGCGGACGAAGCGATGCTAACCTGTGGAGTGCTGACTACCTGGGAGAGCAACTACGTGGGTCCCAGCTCTCGGCAAATCACCGGATCGACCGTTTTTGGTGTTGAAGGAACTCAGTTATACCGCGATCGTGGCTTTGCAACCAGCAAGCCCGTTATTGCCCAGTTCTCGATGCGGGACGCTGGGACGATGTGCCTGAGGACGGAGTACAGTGGGAATGTCTTTGAAGAGGAAGTCAAACTCATCGGCACCCAATGTCGCACTCGCCAGACCATTATTTCTCGTGCTGGGGAAGAGCAGACGATCGGACAGTATTTAGAGACGCGCATCTAAAGATTAACTTTCAAGAGTAATTTCTATATGACTTGAAGTCATCAGAAGTAGAGGAAAGATAAATGAAAGATGTTTTGCAGGTTATCGATGAAGCTGATTCGAGAGAAGCGTTTATCAGCTCTCAAGAGTTCGCCAACCTGCGAAAATGGATGCAGGTGAACATTGAACGAGTTGATGTTGTACAAACGCTGTCAAACAGTCAAAGCAGTATTGTTGCAAATGCTGTAGCTAAGTTAGTCAAAGAAAATTCTTTCGCGCTAGAACCCAGCCATGAGCATCAAATGGCTACTTGTCTACGCGACTGTGAGATTATCCTGCGTTATATCACCTATGCACTCTTAGTTGGAAATCCCTCCATCTTAGATGAACGGTGTTTGAACGGTTTACAGGAAACCTACATAGCTTTAGGGGTTTCGACTACCTTGATGATTCGAGCAGTAAACCTGATGAAGGCTTCGGTTATGGCGTTGATCGACAACGCTGACTTGTCCACTGAAGCGGTCAGTTACTTTGATCGCGTGGTTATCAGTTTAGGAGGGGAAGAACCTCAACCTCTATGGAAGCAGCTTGTAGCCATTGGTAATCAAGTTCCGGAGAAAGAATGGGCAAAGTTGCCGACTGATTTGTCTCGCAATTTTGAGCACTATATGTATGGCGCGCCTAGAGAAGAATGAGGCGTGTATTTATTGATACCTCTTATTTAATTGCAATCCTTGACCCTAATGACGATCGTCATGAGATGGCAAAAGCTGTATCACAGGCTCTAGGAGATTATCGCGCCACAACCAGCGAAATGGTTCTGACAGAGCTGCTGAATTACTTTTCTTCTAAAGGAAGAAACTTTCGCCAGATGGCTCTCAGAACAACGGATAATTTGCGTTCTAGCCCAGACGTTGAGATTATTCCGCAAACCAGTGAGCAATTTGAACAGGCTCGACAGTATTACAGGCAACGTCCGGATAAAGCATACAGTCTCACTGATTGCGCTTCGATGCTGATTATGCAGAAACGGGAAATTCAGGATGTTCTAACGCACGATCGCCACTTTCAGCAAGAAGGTTTCTGTGCCCTGCTTCGAGATGACGAATGATGGATTAGTGCGTCAGGCTTTCTAAAGTTGTTCTGAGCGTGAGCGGATGGATAGTTTCTAATTCCTGGACGGGTTGACTGAGCAGGCGCGATCGCATTTCTTCGCTTAGACCTTGCACCAGGGTGAAGTCGGCTCCGGCAATACTTTCGAGCTGCTCAAACTCCACATCGGTCAGATCGGCTGCTCGCAAGTCTACTCCAGCTAAATTCGCCCCATTCAGGCGGGCGTTGCGTAAAAAAACTCCGATCAAAATGGCTCCGCGTAAGTCTGCCTGCACCAGGCGTGCCCCTCGCAGATTCGCGCCCGTCAAATCGGCTCCGCTCAGATATGCCCCCAACAAGTTGGACTCTTGCAAATCGGCATAACGCAAATTAGCCGTGTTTAGCGCTGCTCCATTGAGATTAGCCTTTGGACCGATCGCCCCGGAAGCTCTGTAGGCAAAACCATCTGGGAAAATTGTCCGGCTATCATATCTCGCCCACTGCATCTGAGTGTCAGTCAAATTCGCTCCATTCAGATCGGCTCCACTCAAATCGACTCGATACAAACATGCCCCCTGCAAGTTGGCATGTTGCAACACAGCGTTGCTCAGGTCAGCTCCCCGGAGATCGGCTTGACTCAGGTTAGCCTGATTGAGGTTAGCCTGACTGAGGTTAGCTCGAATCAGTGTAGCTCTGGCTAACTGAATTGCTTGCAGATCAACACCACTGAGGTTGAACTGATACAAATCTGCTTGATCAAGCACCACTCCAGCTTTGACAGCAGCCAATACAGCTTGAGGTGTCTTCAGCATCTCCCCGCTTATCATGGGTTAAAATCGCAACACGACCTTTATTCACGGGTATTGTACCGTCTCTTTACGACATGACTGCAATTACCGAGTTTCCCCCCAAATTAATTGAATATCCCGAAGCGGACGGTTTGCCCATGGCTGAGAGCGACCAAACGCGTGACTATTTAGTGTATGCGACCAAAGTTCTTTCTGTCTTTTTTGAACACCGAGTGGATGTGTATACATCGGGAAATCTCTTTATTTACTACGAACAGGGCAACCCTGAAGCGGTAGTAGCTCCTGATGTGTTTGTTGTGTTTGGGGTGGAAAATCGTCAGCGCCGGATTTACAAAGTGTGGGAAGAGGGCGATCGTACCCCCAACTTTGTTTTAGAAATCACCTCAAAAACGACCCGTAGTAAAGATCAGGGGGCAAAAAAAGGCATTTATGCGTTTCTCGGCGTAGAGGAGTACTACCAATACGATCCAACGGGAGATTATCTCACCCCACCGCTGCAAGGATTGCGTTTAGTGGATGGAAACTATACCCCTGTGTCAACCACGACCCTACCCGACGGCACGATCGTTCTAGCCAGTGCGATCTTGGGTTTAGAGTTGCACCTAAAAGGGCAGGCGATGCGGTTTTATGACCCTGCCACCCAACAATACCTACTGACCCATGAGGAAGAAGCGTCGGCTCGGCAAACCGCAGAAGAACGGGCACAACGGCTGGCAGCGAAGCTGCGAGAACTGAATGTTGATTCGGATGCGCTTTGAAGGATATGCTCTGAGACTGAGGGCTGTCATCAATGACAACCAGAGTTTTGGTGATGGCAAGGCTACAGCCCCTAGCCTGTTTTTAGAGCGGGCGCGGTGAGGCTGATGCCGCAAGCCTTTGATTGTTAATGGATGACGCGCCCCAGTCTTGTGATTGAGTTTGAGGGAAATTCCATGCCGCTTGTTCCACCGATGACGATGATGGACTTTTTCCGCAAAAGTGAAGGCGTTTGGTTTACCCAACGTACCGTGCATCATTTTGATACCGTTGCCGATCAATCGGGAGAATCGAAGCTTTATGTGAACGTGGTTTCAGCCGATGATCCTCGCATTAAACAGGTCTGCGAGCCACAGAGCATTGATACGACGATCGCGGCTGGAGGAGCCAGCTTTATGTGGCAAGAACACGCCGATCAACGGGAACCCAATCCCGATCATGCCGCTGTTTTAGTGGATGTTCCCGATGATGAAACGGGGCGATCGGGCAAACTGCTGCGAAACCAGGGGTATGTAGAAAAAATTCCCGTAGTCAGCCACTATTGGTTTGGTCAAGACGGCATTTTGACGATCGATACTGACTATGACCAAAATCAAGGACAGGAGCGCTGCTGGTTTATCACCGATGATTTTCGGGTGCGGGTGAGTACCGTCCGCACAACGGGCGGAGTTTACATGATGACCTATTGCTCAGAACGGCGCTGGGTGTCTGAACAAGATTTAGCTGACATGATTCAATACAATCTGTCCAGAGCCTCTTAAAAGCTCCCCGACTTTTCTAAAAGGTTGGGGATGGGGATATATAGCGGTTCTCACTCAAGTGAAGTACAGTCGCGAAAAGGCAGAGGGCAGAGGGCAGAAGTTCGGAGAACACGGCTTTCCTTCTGCCTCCTGCCTCCTGCCCTCTGCCTTCAAACGGAAGACTTGTACCGCACCGAGATGAAAACTGCTGTAAGCGCCGTCACGTTAAGGATCGTTACTTTATTCCACTCATCTGAGACAGCGTGCCCAGAAATCCCCTATTTTGAGGAATGACGCATGTTAAGTCTTTTGTCAGATGTATCAGCCTTTCCTTGACTATTTAGAACGATCGTTATCTAAACGGTTCAATTTACAACATCGCCCCATTCCAGCGGGGTTAGAGGCTCAAGTCAGCGATCGCGGTAGAAACCCTGCCACCATCAAAAGCTGGTGCTACCAATGCCCTGAGTTTCGCAAAATCCGCTATACCTACATTGATGCGGGTGCGAGTGCCCAAATTTTCAACAGCGTCATTTATCCCAGTCACCAGTACGAATTGCCATTACTGGGTGTTGATTTTCTGTCGTTTGGGCAGGTGAAGAATTTGATCGTGATGGATTTTCAGCCTTTGTTTCAGGACGACGCATATTTAAGAAAGTACATCCATCCCTTAAAAGCGCTACATGAGCAGTATCCAGACCTGGCACAAGATCTGGAAATGAAGTTTTACGATGCTAACCAGTACTTCTCCAAGTATTTATTGTTTGCCAAAACAGATCCTGAAACGGTGAGAACGCGAGTCTTTGAGGCATTCAAGGACTATTTAAATCTATACTGGCAGATGCTAGACGACGCTGAACCCTTGACCAATCCGACCGACATACAGCGGATTGTGACCGCACAGAAAGATTATGACCAGTACAGTGCCGATCGCGATCCGGCTTCGGGCTTGTTCAGCAGCTATTTTGGGCACGAATGGTCCGAGCGCTTTTTGTATGGCTTTCTGTTTGAAGATGCCGTGCCGTTAGCAGTGGCAGCCAAAAAGTAATTTGAGTCCCCATGACGTTATATCAACCCTTTTTAGACTACGCGATCGCCCTCTTGCAAGAACGCCTGCATTTGCAGCCCTACCCCATTCCAGCAGGGTTTGAGTCAAAATCGGCGATCGTTGGCAAAGGTAAACACCAGGACGAAGTGTTGACGACGAGCTACGGCTATCAGGCTCCGAAGCTGCGGCAAATCCGCGCTGCCCATGTGCAGGGGGGCAGTTCACTCCAGGTCTTAAACTTTGTCATCTTTCCTCAACTGAACTACGATTTACCGTTTTTTGGCGCAGATCTGGTCACTCTACCCGGAGGGCATCTGATTGCACTGGATATGCAACCGCTGTTTCGGGATGACCCCACGTATCAAGAAAAATATACGCAACCCATTCTGCCCATCTTTCAGTCGTATCAGCAGCAGTTGCCTTGGGGTGGAGACTTTCCCGAAGAAGCTCGTCCGTTTTTCTCCCCTGCCTTTCTCTGGACGCGACCGAAGGAAACTGAAGCAGTCGAGAAACATGTGTTTGCAGCGTTTAAAGACTATCTCCAGGCATATCTGGATTTTGTTGACCGGGTAGAGCCAGTGACCGACCCTAAAGCCTTGCAGAGGATCGAGCAGGCACAACTGCGTTATCTGCACTACCGCGCTGAGAAAGATCCCGCACGGGGAATGTTTACTCGGTTTTATGGTTCTGAATGGACGGAGGAGTACATCCACGGCTTCTTGTTTGATCTGGAGCGAAAACTGGCAGGGGTTGCCGCCGATTAGCGATCGCGGTTTGCGTGTGACTACGGCAAGTAATGCCGCTCAGATTTGCAACATTTCTTCATTTTATTCTTGAAGTTTTGCTGACCGGAACGCGCAATTTAAGCTGGCTTTCTCGCTACCTTAGTGAATGGAGATGCGATTGGTGTTCTAGCGCCAAACTTGGGTTGCTTTCCGATCGATCTGCCTAGCAATCCCATTAATGTGGAGTTCTAGCCTTCGAATCAAGTCTTTATAATTTGTAATAAACAACGATTCAACGATATAGTATAAACAAGGATGTTGGGAAACTTACAAAAAAGCGGATGCGGTTTATACAAACATCCCGGATGAGTTAAGTTCTCCAATTATTTAAGAAATGTAAACTTTCCCAAGCTTCCGGCTGGAAGATCAGGAAACATTTCATCGGTCTCCATTCACTGGTTTTGCCTGTTTCGCTCTGCCCAGGCAGATTGATTTTTGAGCTTAACCTGGTCTGGTTGTGACCTGAGCCATACTCGACTAAACCCATTAGGAGATTGAAGTTTATGTTGGACGCATTTGCAAAAGTGGTTTCCCAGGCTGATGCACGGGGTGATTACCTCAGCGATTCTCAGTTGGATGCTTTGAGCGCGATGGTTGCAGACGGTAACAAGCGCATGGACACGGTAAACCGCATTACCAGCAATTCTTCGGCGATCGTCGCAAATGCGGCGCGTGCGCTGTTTGCTGAGCAGCCTACACTCATTGCACCCGGTGGAAACGCTTACACCAGCCGCCGCATGGCTGCTTGCCTGCGCGATATGGAAATCATCCTGCGCTACATCACCTATGCCATCTTTACGGGTGATTCCAGCATTCTGGACGATCGCTGCCTCAACGGCTTGAAGGAAACCTACCTGGCATTGGGTACCCCCGGTGCTTCAGTGGCAGTTGGCGTTCAAAAGATGAAAGAAGCTGCACTGGCGATCGCTGGCGACTCAAACGGCGTGACCAAGGGTGATTGCTCCAGCCTGATGAGCGAAGTTGGCAGCTATTTCGATAAAGCAGCCGCTGCGATTGGCTAATCAAGCACGCATCAAAATGCTTTTGACCAACCTTCTGGTGGCTTAAGCGATTGCCATCCTTTGAACGCACAAAACAAGATTATTTGGAGACCATCTGACCATGAAAACCCCTCTAACCGAAGCAGTGTCTGCTGCTGATTCCCAAGGACGCTTCCTCAGCTCGACTGAAATCCAGACCGCTTTTGGTCGTTTCCGTCAGGCAAAAGCAGGTTTGGAAGCGGCAAAATCATTGACTGGAAAAGCTTCTTCGCTGGCATCTGGTGCAGCGAATGCTGTGTACAGCAAGTTCCCCTACACCACCTCCATGCAGGGTCCTAACTACGCTGCTGACCAGCGTGGTAAAGACAAGTGCGTGCGTGACATTGGTTACTACCTCCGGATGGTTACCTATTGCCTGGTTGCGGGTGGCACAGGTCCAATGGATGACTATTTGATCAGCGGCATTGCTGAGATCAACCGCACCTTTGATCTGTCTCCTAGCTGGTACGTTGAAGCGCTGAAGTACATCAAAGCGAATCACGGTTTGAGTGGTGATCCTGCTGTAGAAGCCAACTCCTACCTCGACTATGCTATCAATGCTCTAAGCTAGCTGTTGATGGATTGGCTCGGAGAGGGATACAATTGCTGACTCAGGTTAGTGGTTGTTTGCTTCTCCGAGCTTTATTTTTTTAAAGTCAATGAATGACGAATCGACGATACAAAGTGACAGTTCCCTCACAGTAGAGCAAGCGATCGCCAATCTCCAGGGAGAAGATCTGGGGTTGCGTGTCTATGCTGCCTGGTGGTTAGGTCGGTTTCGGGTTGATGTCCCAGAAGCGATTGATGTCTTACTGGCGGCGTTAGAAGACCAAGACGATCGAACGACTGTGGGAGGCTACCCGCTTCGGCGCAATGCTGCGAGAGCACTGGGTAAGTTAGGCGATCGTCGCGTTGTCCCTGCCTTGATCCAGACGCTGGAATGTTCTGATTTTTACGTGCGTGAAGCCGCTGCCCAATCTTTGGAGATGTTAGGGGAAACCTCCTGTCTTACCAGGTTGATTGCCTTACTGGACGATCAAGTGCCTGGGACGCTACCCGCTACGGAACCCCCTCAACTGGTTCAGCCGTTTGATGCCATTTTGGAGGCACTGGGAACCCTGGGCGCGATCGATGCCATTCCCAAGATCCTGCCGTTTTTAAATCACGAGATTCCCCGGATTCAATATGCGGCTGCACGAGCCATGTACCAGCTCACGCCCGATCCTCACCTGGCTAGTCACTATGGCGATCGCTTAGTGCAAGCCCTCTCTAACGATGACTTGCAACTGCGACGAACTGTTCTAGCGGATTTGGGCGCGATCGGATATTTACCCGCTGCCGAGGCGATCGCCCAAAGTCTGGCAGAAAACAGTCTCAAGCTCATTTCCCTGAAGGGTTTATTAGAAAAGCAACTTCTGAACACCACATCACTAGAGTTGTCCGATGGAGCCACAAAAGTCATGGCATTAATGGATGACTTGTTGTAGCACAAAGAGCGAGAATAGAAAGGATAGACCCATCGCTTCCCTCCTCCGCCATGCTTGATCGCCTTTCTACCTTAATTCAGGCTGTAGAAGACGCAGATTCGTCTCAGCTCTTATTAGAAGCGGTGCAAAATCTGGCAGCCGCTCACCTAGAAGGAGCCATTCCCACATTAATCGCTGCCCTGAGCTATAACAATCCAGGGGCGGCAGTAGCAGCAGTTGATGGCTTGATTCAACTCGGAGAACCTTCTGTACCAGCGCTTTTAGAGCAACTCGATCGCCATAACTACACGGCTAGAGCCTGGGCAATCCGTGCTCTGGCAGGCATTGGTGATCCAAGAGGGTTAGTCACTTTGCTGGGAGTTGCGACGGCTGACTTTTCCCCCAGCGTGCGACGGGCATCCGCTCGAGGGTTGGGAATGATGAAGTGGCACTGGTTTCCGGATGATCTCCTGGAAATTGCTCAGGAAGAAGCCCTGGAAGCCCTGCTCTTTGTGGCACAGCAGGATGAGGAGTGGGTGGTGCGTTACTCCGCGATCGTGGGTCTACAGGCGCTTACTCAGGTCATCCCATCAACCCATCCAGAGTGGCGATCGCAAATTCAGTCTCAATTTGAGCAAATGGCGACCAATGACAGCAGTTGGGCGGTGCGTGCCCGCGTCTGGATGGCACAGCAAACCCTTCAAACCCAAACAGGAGTGCAGCCAGCGGTTGAGGATCACCGCTCACCCCTGTCTGCAAAGGACTGGCAAATGATTCTAGAGAACCTGTACGATCGCAAAGGAGAGGAGCGGCTCGTCCTGGCAGAAGGTGATCCGCGTCGCTACCGGGGCTTAGCCGCGTCAATCGCGTCACAGCCTAACAGTCTTTAGGTTCACCCTTCAGAGCGATCGCTAATCGACGTTAAGGAATGGAAATTAAATAAGTTCGATCACCTCAACCTTTTGATTGTACGGGCGCGGCATGCGGCAAATAGCTCTGGGCAAAGGCGAGGACTTTCTACCGTATGCCACGTCCCCTACGCACAGAATGACACCTTCACAAATCCACTATCCTAAGGGTTGAATGCTCACAACTTTGCCACCGAGGCGATTAACTCGCTGGAGTTCAGCACTCAAGCGGCTATAGGGGACTGTAAGCAATACACTGGCACTAGAGCGAATCGCGTAATTGTTGCGATCGGTACTTTCATTTTGGTGCAATCCCGACACCTCAAGTTGAAAACTGCGATTCTCTGAAGTAGAACTGGTACTTCGGCTGGTAGCAATTTGATAAACCATTGTAAGAACCTGCAAAGTTGTCGAGTTGTGTCTAAAGCGGGGTAATGCTGGCAATCTTGCCGCCCCGCACCTGGACTTGTTGAAAGTAGCCAGATAGCTGCTCGTAGGGAATCACGACTGCTTGATTAACCCGGCGCACTTTGGGATAACCCGGTTTAGAAACGCTGGACACTTCTACCCGATATAATCGCCCGTTACCAAAAGCCTGCGAACCGCCAAAGGTACTATTAGGCGTTTCTCCTTGTAAAGGCGCACGATAGGCAAAGCCATTATTGCTCCCCGCAGGCGCAATCACCGTTGAGGCGCTATTTTGTGCCAGTTCGCTAATTAAACGAGCAGCACTGCCGGGAATTTGAGCGCGATCGCTGCTGGCGTATCCCCGGTAGAGTTGAAAAATGCGGGTAAAGCCAACGGTTTTCTGCCCTGTTTGTGTCGCAAAGCCCCGGTAGTAAGGCACAATATTGTCGCCAAAAGTGTTTTGATACTCAGTTGAATCAATGTAAGAATCAATGTCAGCATCGTAGCCTTTGGTCTGATATAAATCCAGGTGATACACCACCTCAGACTCATCGTAGGGTGCCCGACCGAGCAAATGTTTGTAATTTAACTCGGTGAAGCGGGTATGGAAGGTATTAGAAAAAAACTTGGCTTTGTACAGATCGGCTTTCGCCAACTGCCGCACAAATTCCTGCACCGTGATGGTTCGATTCAGCAGCAACGATTCCAACCCTACTAATCGTTCAGCTTGCAGCACATAATCATTACCCAACACCTGGCGATAGATGGCTGCAATTACCCGGTAAATCTCTGCCTGATTCGCATCAGACCGCAATTCGATCGGGGCAGTGTTGCTAAAAGCAGATGTTCCCAGCCGGGATGCAGCGGTTGTAATAGCCATGAATGAATTCTCCAAAAAATCTTCAAAAAAGCTCCAAAATTGCCTGACATTGAAATCAGGAAACCTCTGCTGAACGCGCCCTAAAGCCCCAACTTTGGAGCACTTTGAAGGTTTGGCTCCCTTAGCCGTAGTAGCTTGTCAGTTTTATTTTGGTGGGTTGACAGTGTGAGCGTCTCGCTCACGACGCGAGCAAGATGCTCGCACTATTCATCAATTCAATCTTGACCGATCAGGCTCTGGCGTTTGGTTTTCGCTATTGCTATAACCCAACCTACGCCAGCTTTGTCAGTCAACCAGACTAAAGGGCTGATGTTTACGACAGAGCAATGCTGATCACCTTCTTTCCCTGACGGTGCAGTTGTTGTAACCGCTTAGACAACTGGTCAAACGGCACAACAACCTCAGCAATGCTTTGCCGAATCGTGGGCGTATTGACAGAAGCCGCTTGCGTCACGCGAATCCGATAAGTGTTGCCCCCCTGCCGTCCAGTTGAAACTCCGGTTAGGGAACCGGTCGCTGTTGGATAAATGGGAGAAACCAAATTCCTTGCCAGATCCCAGGTCAATTGCCCCGTAGCCTTGTTTTGGGCACGATCGCTATTGGCATAGCCTCGATACAACTGAAAGAAGCGGGTGAACCCAGCGGTTCTTTGCCCAACGGTTGTCTGAAAACCCCGGTAGTAGGGCACGATCGCATCGCCAAAGTTTTGTTGATATTCCAGAGAATCAATGTAGGAATCAATCTCAGCTTCATATCCCTGAGACGTATAGAGATCAACATGGTAGGCAATTTCTGCCTCATCATTGGGAGCACGACCCAGAAGATGTTTATAGTTCAACTCAATAAAACGAACCTGAGCATTGGTATAAAAAAACTTTTGCCGATAAAGATCCGATTGGGCGATCGCCCGCACAAAATCCCGCACGCTGATCTGATCCTGGTGCAAAAGCGATTCAGCACTGGCAAGGCGATCGTGTTCAAACAGATGTTCATTGCCAAGAACTTGACGATACGCCGCCCAGATCACTGCTTTCACATCAGCATCGGTTTTGACGGCACGCAATTCAACCTTTGGAGTCTCTGCAAACGGACGAACCCCCAATCGACTTGCTTCTCCCAGTGTTGCCATGATTTCATCTCCTAAAGCGAGCATACAGTTGCAAACGGTTGACGATCGTCATTTAAAAACAGGCGTTACGGCAGGAAAGCGCTTGCGTAGTCAGGAAAACGTCGTGACCACAACAGTATTGGTGACTCAACTAACTCAGATCAGTCACCAATGCCAATCATGGCGATCCAACAGTTCTAGCTAACTACGCAAAGGCTTGACGCATTTGCAACGTTTTACGGCTGCAAGCTTGATAGCAATCTTTGCGACAGCATTGTGGACTGCTTCCAACTCATCTGGCGGTGCTATGCCTCTGGATAACACCAAACCAAATGCTACCCAACCAAAGGCGATCCAAAGCAGCGCAAAAACCGAAAAAGTTAACCACTGCTAGCTGAGTGCATTGATGATGTAATCAATGTACGAATTTGCTTCAACTGCTGGATCACCACTCAAGCCATGATTCGCCTTGATATATTTGAGGGCTTCAATATACCAACTGGGAGAAAGTTCAAACGTGCGGTTGATTTCAGCCAAGCCCCCAACCAGGTAATCATCGATCGGACCACTACCGCCCACCACTAGCGCGTAGGTCACAATCCGCAGGTAATAGCCGATATCTCGTACACACTTCGCTTTGCCAGTCGAGCTAGACGCGTAGTTAGGACCATCTAGCTGAGTGGTATAAGGAAACTTCTGATACACAGCAGCAGCAGCAGCAGCATCCGCCAGACTCGGTGCCTTTTTAGAGAGTGCTTTTGCAGCTTCCAGGCTGACGGCTGCCTGCCGGAAACGACCGAATGCGGCTTGGATTTCGGTGCTACCCAGGTAGCGACCCTGAGAATCAGCAGCGACAACCGCCTCGGTTAACGGAGTCTTACTCATTGACTTTTTGTCTCCTAATTTCTTTTACAAACGATTGGCTGATAGATTGCTTGCAATCGGCTGATCAAGCCTTAGAGAACATCTGAACAGTCTGATCAGCAGCGGATGAAACGGAGTGCTCACAGCTTTAAGCCAAATGAGTCATCCGCCTTATCTGTTTTCGATCCATTGCCAACGGATTGAACACATTTCAAACATCCTCTGAGAACCTGATCTTTCTTTGACGCAAGCATCTTGATGACACCAGTAGAGCGAGCTTAGGCAACGGCTGCAGCGGCTCGATCGAAATAGGATGCAACCTCTGCAATCAGGCTGCTGCAATCGCCTTTCGTAATCCCGTTAGGGTCACTGGCAATGGCGATCGAGGCTTCTTTGAGTTTTTGAATGCCAACCGCAACAGACGCGCCCGGAGTACCCAGTGCCAAATAGGTTTCCCGTAAGCCATTCAGAGCACGGTCTTCCAGAATGCTGGCATCGCCCGCAAAAATGGCATAGGTTACATAGCGGAGGATGATATCCAGATCCCGTACACAAGCAGCAGCACGACGGCTGGTATAGGCATTGCCGCCAGGTGCGGTCAATTGGGGTTGCTCAGCAAACAAGGAACGAGCAGCATTGGCAACAATGGCAGAGGCATTGCCAGAAATCCGGTTGACAATATCAACCCGCTTGTTACCGTCTTTGACTACACCCAGCAGAGCATCTAGCTGAGAGTCGGTCAGGTATTCTCCTCGCGCATCAAACTGGGCAACAACCTTAGAAAAGGCATCTTGCACCATAGGTTTCAATCTCCTAAATGTTGATTAATTGAGCGTGGTCAAGCGTTCAAGAGAGAAACGAGAGAACGCTGTTTTACTTCTTTCTAGACTAATAATCATGGCTAAGAAAAGCCTCATGCAGGCTAAAAAAGCTAAGACCAAAGCTTTATAAGCGCACAAATTGTACAGAAAGAGTAATCTTTTCTGATTCAAATTCGAGCTAATACCACGATCGCCGAAGAAAAAGGTCATAAAAGCATTCTCTCATCGAGTGAAACCTCGTCTTCTCTGCTTGAACCTCTTACAAGAATTTTTATACAATAGCCAATCGAGCTTTTTTGTTACAAAGTGTTTAGAGAGTACTCATCTGACTCAAAGTGGCTGTTGCTCCTATTTTCTACCGCTATTTGCTAACAACTAAGCCCTTAAATAAGGCTAGATTTTCTTGCTTATTATAGTTTAATCGCTTTCGTATCAAGGTTTTAACGCTTTTATTTTATTTTCTAAAGCGCCAATATGAGATTAATTAGTTTAGATTCTTTTACCTCTGTCAAAGTAGCAGAGTGTCTGTTTTTTCCGTAACAAAGGTTCTTCTAGCAAGCAAATTGTGATTCTATATACAAGAGTTTCGTCATGCGAGTTACTTTAGCTCCAACTGTTATTTTCAAATCTTTACAATATTGGGATGATTTGAAACTGCTTTCTCTTTACTGGAGTTTAGACTAACGGCACGTGGGAACGGCTCAACTCCTTGCAAGAAGTGAGTGAGATGGCAGGAACAACGCCATCAGCGATTAAGCAGACTTCTTGTTATCCACTTTAGGGTTGCGAAA